>CAXTBN010000019.1:0-34788 GCA_964242895.1 uncultured Caulobacteraceae bacterium
CGCCGCGAGCCCGTTGAGCGCGATCAGCGCGTCCATGCGGTCGCCGTAGCGAGGGCCGCCGAACCCGTCGCCCGCAAGCGCGCGGACGAACTCCGCCGCGTTGCGGTGACGAAAGGCGGGTGCGAAGCGGCCGTCGCCGCGCAGGTCGGCGCCGAAGTGCTCCGCCGCGTCCTCCAGGGAGTCGTAGCTCACGGGGGCGAGGGCGCGTCCGGACGCGCGGGCGGGGGTCGCCGACATGCCGGCCGAGCGCCGGACCAGCACGCCGAAGAAGTCGTTGCTTGGCGCGTGCCGCCCCCAGTCGGAGATGAGCGCCCCATGCGCGACGGTGACCCCGGCCGGGACACCCCACCGCGCCTTGACGCTCATGGCGGCCGGCAGCACGCGCGTCACCCACGCATGCTGAGGCGGCTCGACCGCCCCGCCGCGGCGGGCGCCCCGGCCGTCTGCGCGCGCCTGAGCCTCGCGCTCGCCTGGACGGCTGACGCGCGCGTGCGGCGCGGCGACGTCGACGCCCGGCGGCTGGCCGGGGGCGCGGACGAGCGCCGCGTCCGCCTCGGGCGCGCCCAGGCCGAAGCCGACCGGCGTCTCCGCTTCGGGACCGCTGGAGAGGGCCGCCTCGCCGGGCAGGCCGTCGGCGCCGAGCCGTACGGCGTGGAGGCCGTCCGGCAGCATCACGATCACCACGTCGCCGGGACGACCCTCCGCAGTGGCGACGGGCGACCAGCCGAGAAGCTGGAGCGCCTGGGCCAGCCGGCCGGCGGAGGGCGCCTGCAGCTCGGGCGGGAGCCGGCCGACCCCGGCCTCCAGCGCGTCCGCGAACAACTCCGCAACCGCATCCAGCCCGTCCTGAACACTGGATGGTGCGCGCACCGCCGGCGGGGCCGCCTGCGCGAGCAGCCGCCACTCGGCCGCGCCGGCGAAAGCGGCGCCCATGGGAGCCGTCGAGGGCGCGGCGGCAGCTCCGGCCCCGGCGGCCAGAGCCGGCGCCGCCGATCCGCTCACCAGCACGTCGAGCGACGGAGAGGACGCGCTGGTGGCCGCGTCGGACGCCGTGGCGACCGTAGCCGCTGAAGCCGATGTCGCCCGCGCGTCCGCGGCAGCGTCGTCCGCCAGCGGCACCGACACCTCCGTGCCTGCGAGGGGCGCGTCGACGTGGGCCAGGTCGGGGTTGGCGTCGACCACCGCCGACAGGGGCACGCCGTGGGCGTCGGCGATGCCTGCCAGGGTGTCCCCGGGCTGCACCAGGTAGGAGACGGCGCCGGCCACGGTGGCGGTCGCCGCGTCGGCCACGCCTCCCAGGAGCGCGCCCGCTCCCGCCGCCACTCCGCCCAGAAGATCGGTCACGCCGCGGCCCTCCCGAGACATGCGGCCGCTGCGGGCCCCGCGCGACCGCTAGCGCCGTTCCGCCCCCCTGTCGCCTGGGAGCTTCCCTAGCCGGGCGGCGCGTCGGGCGGTGCGGGATCGACCTCGCTCACCGCGCAGGGCTCGCCGGCGGCGCGAAGGCGTCCGCACAGTCGGTTCGCCGCCGCCGGGTCCAGCGGACCGGCCACGACGCGGAAGCGCACCCGCCCGGCCGCGCGCTCCGGGCGCACGTGCGCGGGCAGAGCGTCGGGCCGGCTGCTCAGCTGCACCACCAGGAGCGCCTCCTCCGCCGCACGCCGGGTGGGGTAGGCGCCGAGCGCGGCGAGCAGCGTGCCGGGCGGAGGCGCCTCGGCCTCCGCCGCGGGAGGCGGCTCCTCGACGACGTCGACGTAGCGCGGGACGGGGGGCGGGACGATCATGGGGCGGGCGGGCGCGCCAAGCCGCGCAACAGGGCGTCCAGGGCCTGGGGCCGCGCGGCGATCTCGCTCGTGACGGCGTCGACCAAGAGGCCCGCGGTGGCCAGCACGATGGCGGTGGCCAGCCACGCCTTGATCGCCAGCGACAGGGAGAAGACGTTCAGCTGCGGCGCGAAGCGGTTCATCAGCCCCATCCCGCCCTCCACCACCGTCAGCAGCACCAGCGCGGGCGCGGCGAAGGTGACGGCCAGCGCCATGACGCGCGAGAACTCGCCTTCGAACACGCCGACTCCGCTCATCGCCAGCCGCGGCGCGGCGGGCGAGATCGGGAACACCGCGTAGCTGCCCACCAGCACGGTGACCAGGAGCAGCAGCCCACCCGAGAACATGAACACCACGTTGGCCATCCGCCCCAGGAACGCGCCGTTCAGCGAGGTGGTCTCGCCGGAGAGCGGATCGACGATCTGCGCCATGGTGGCCCCGCTCTTGGCGTCGATGATCTGCCCGGCCGCCTCGAACGCCCACAGGATGGTGGCGAAGAAGAAGCCGATCACCAGGCCGATGATCGCCTCGCGCGTGAACAGCCCCACCCACTGCGGCATCGACAGCCGCATCCTCGCCGCCTCGGGCTGGATGGCGATCACGATCAGCGCGAAGCCCACGAACAGACTGTTGCGCACCAGGGGCGGCACGAGGTCGGGCGAGAAGAGCGGCATCAGCGTGAAGGCCGCGGCCGTGCGCGTGACGCCGATGGCCAGCACCAGCGCCTGGTCGAAGAAGCCGCCCATCGCGTCGCCGGCCGCCATGCCGCGCTCAGGGCCGGATCATGGCGGGGAACTGGGTGAACACCTTGTCGCCGAAGCCGTAGAGCGTGCCGCCGAGGAGCGCCGCCGTGGCGAAGATCACCAGCACGATGGTGATGAACTTGGCCGTGTACTGCAGCGTCTGCTCCTGCAGCTGCGTGGCCGACTGGAACACCGCGACCAAGAGGCCCACCAGCGACGCGGCCAGGATCGGCGGCCCGGACAGCAGCAGCACCAGCCACAGCGCCTCGTTCATCAGCTGCAGCGCGCGGAGGTTCATCATGGCGACGCGGCCCTACTGGTAGGAGATCACGAGGCCGTGGGCGAGCTTCACCCACCCGTCGATCAGCACGAACAGCAAGAGCTTGAACGGCAGCGACACGGTCGTCGGCGACAGCATCATCATGCCCATGGCCAGCAGGATGTTGGACACGACGAGGTCGATCACTAGGAACGGCAGGAAGATGAGGAAGCCGATCTGGAACGCGGCGGTGAGCTCGCTGACGGTGAAGGCGGGGACGATGACGATGAAGTCGCGCTCGGTCATCACCTGCGCCTTGGCGGCGGGGATCACCTTCTGCGCGGTGCGCAGGAAGAAGGTCCGCTCGCGCGCGCTGGAGTGCTTCATCAGGAAGCCCCGCAGCGGCTCCTTGGCCGCGTCGGCGTAGGCCATCATCTTGCCTGTGTCGCTGGTGGCCGCCGCCAGCGGCTGGTTGGCCACCGCCGCCTGCATCTGCAGGCCGACGGGGTACATGACGTAGAGCGTCAGGATCAGCGCCAGACCATTGATCACCACGTTCGGCGGCGTCTGCTGCAGCCCCAGGGCGTTGCGCAGCAGGGACAGGGTCACGACGATCTTGGTGAACGAGGTGACCATCACCGCCACGAACGGCGCCAGCGACAGGAAGACGACGGTGAGGAGCGCCGAGCCCGGCGTGAAGCTGGTCAGGTTCACGGCGCGCGCCCCGCGTCGGCCACCTCGTCGATGATCACGCCGTAGCCGTCGCCGACGGCCACGAGCCGGCCCCGCGCGAGCCGCGCGCCGCCCGCGACGACGACCACCGCCGGCGAGTCGCCCGCCGCGGGGATACGGACCACCGCACCCGGCGCGAGCGCGGCCACCTCGGCGAGCGGCAGCTCCACGGCGACCAGCTCGAAGGTCAGCCTCACCGGCAGGTCGCCCGGGGCGGAGAGCGGTTCGCCCCCGGTCGCTGCGGCCTCGTGCGCGTCGTCCATGCCGTCCCCTATGAAGCGGCCGTCGTCCGGCCGCCAGACCCCTCGCCACGCCCGCCCGCCCGCGGCCGCGAGCCGCGCCCGGAGGCCGGAGCCGCCGCCGCTCGCGAGGACCAGGTCGCCCTGGGCCAGGGCTCCGAGCTCTCCCGCCGGCGCGAGCGGCCCTTTCAACGCGAGACGCACCGCGACCCGCGCCGCCGCCGCCGCGCCGAGGGGGACGGGAGCGGCGGACGGGCGCATGGGCGCGAGCGCGACCTCGCGGCCGAGCCCCAGCATCAGGGCGTGAACGCTTGCGCCGGCATCGTCGCGCGCCTCCACGCGCGCGACCAGGCCGGGGCCGAAGGCGGGCTCCAGCCCTGTCGGGTCGAGCGCGACGTCGAGGGCGCGCTCCACCGCCGACAGCAGCGGCTCCAGGGCGCTGAACTCGGCCAGCGCCTCCGGCAAGGCGGCGGAGGCGGGCCCCTCGGTCCAGAGCGCCGGCCGGCCGTCCACCCGCACGGGCGCGGCGTCGACGCCGCCCTTGAAGCGCATCGCGGGACCGGCCGGCGGCGCTGCCTCCACGCGGGCGTGGAGGCGCAGGCCCCCCTCGACGGGAGCTCCGACCAAGCGGCGCAGCAGCGCGGTGCGCCGGTCCGCCTCGCCCGCGTCCATGCGGGGCAGGCGCGGCCGGAGCGGCGCGACCTCAGGCGTCGGCATGGACGGCCCGGTTCAGGCTCATGCGCACGAGGTGGGTCAAGGAACGGGCCTCCATCTTGGCCATCACTCTCGCGCGATGCAGCTCCACCGTCTTGGGGCTGATGCCGAGGCGGTAGGCGACCACCTTGTTGGGATGGCCCTCCACCACGAGGTCCATCACCTGCCGCTCGCGCGGCGTCAGCAGCGCCAAACGGGCGGCGTAGGCGGGATCTTCGGCGGAGGGCGGCGCCTCCGCGCCCGCCGCCGCCGGCGGCGCGGGGGTGAAGGCCTGGGCGAGGGCGTTCTCCAGCGCAGCCTCCTGGAACGGCTTCTCGAGGAAGGTCAGCGCGCCTTTCCGCATGGCTTCGACCGCCAGCGGCACGTCGCCGTGGCCCGTCATGAAGATCACCGGCCAGGGAACGCCGCGCTCGCGCAGGGCGTCCAGCAGCTGCAGCCCGCTCATCTCCGGCATGCGCACGTCCAGCAGCAGGCACCCGGGCGCGCCTGCGACCGCGCCGTCCAGCGCCTCCAGGCACGCGAGCGGGCCCTCGAAGCTCTCCACCTCGAAACCGAGCCCCTCCAGCCACCACCCCGCCGACTCGCGGAAGTCGGCGTTGTCGTCCACCAGCCAGATGCGGGCGCCCGCGCTCACGCCGCGACCTCAGCCGGCGCGCGCGGCAGCGCCAGGTGGAAGATCGATCCGCCCTCGGCCGGCGCGCTGTGCCACAGGCGGCCGCCGTGCAGCTCCACGATCGAGCGGCACACGCCCAGCCCCACCCCCATGCCGTCGGCCTTGGTGCTGTAGAACGGCTGGAACATGCGCGCGGCGGACGCCTCCTCCACGCCCGGGCCGGAGTCCTGGATCAGAACCACCACCTCCTTGGCCGTGGCCTCGCCCGACAGCGTCAGCCGCCGCGCCGCGCCGGGCTGGCCGCGCATGGCGTCCAGCGCGTTGCGCGCCAGGTTCACCAGCACCTGCTGGATCATGACCTCGTCGCCCAGCACCGGCGGCAGGCCCGCCGGCACGAGCGCGGCCGCCTCCACCCCGTCGCGCTGGATCTCCCAGTCGAGGAGCGCCAGCGTGTCGGCGGCCAGCTTGCCGAGGTCGAGCGCGACCACGCGAGGCTGCCGCTGGTCCACGAAGGTGCGGATGCGCGCGATCACGCCCGAGGCGTAGAGCGCCTGCTCCACGCCCTTGTCGATGGCCGCCGCGCCGGTCTCGGCGGTGAGGGCGCCGCGCGCCAGCTTGGCCTTCAGCCCGCGCAGCAGGTTCACCACCGCGCCGATCGGCTGGTTCAGCTCGTGCGCCAGCATGGACGCCATCTCGCCCACCGACAGCACCCGCGAGGTGAGCAGCAGCCGCTCGCGGTCCTCCAGCCGGCGTCGCTCGTCGGCGCGGCGCTCGGCGGCGTCCTCCAGCTCCACGTGGATGCGCCGGCCGTCCGACGAAGGAGCGAGGCGCGCGTCGTACACCGCGCGGCGGCCGCGCAGGGTGACCAGCGCGGCCAACGCCCGGCCGGAGAGGCGGCAGTCTCCGAACGCCTCGGCCAGGCCGGAGACGTCCGGCCCGGGTTCGAGCAGGCCCTCCACCCCCGGCAGCGCCGCGGCGAAGCCGCCCGTGCGCCACAGGATGCGACCGCTCGCGGCGTCGGCCGCCGCCACGCGCAGGCCCAGCGCGTCCAGCGCCTCGACCGCGAGCGCCGTCCCCGCGTCGCCGGCCAGGGCGGCCGCCACCTAGGGAAACTCCGGATGGCGCAGGGCGGGCGCGGCGCCTAGATCGATGGCTGCACGCCTTCGGAAGCCGACGCCTTGATCCGCACCGACCTGCCCTCCACCAACCTCGCCCCCGCCTTCCAGGCGGCGACGGCGGCGGTCGAGGTGCGCGCGGGCGGCGGGGCGGCGACCGGCGAGCGCTTCGGTGACTTCACCGCCTTCGACGCGTCCGGCGGCGAGACCGTCGGCCTGGGCCGCGGGCGCGCGTCGATCGACGCCCAGCACGCCGCGCGCGCGGTCACCGCCTTCCTGCTCGAAGGCTGACGGTTGGCGCAGATGCGCGCCGAGCCCGACTGGGCGGGCGCCGCCCAGGCCCTCGTCAGCGCGCTGGAGGCGCAGCCCACCGCCGACGGGCGCGTGGAGGTCGTCGACGCCTGCCGGGAGGACCTGGGCGAGGCGGTGTACCCTGCCTTCATCAAGCTCCTGGCCGCGGTGGCCCGCTTCGGCGACGCGCCGGCGCGGGCGCTGGCGGCGGACGCCTTCGCCCACGCGCTGGCCACCTCCAAGCTGCCCTCCGCGCGCGTGCCGGCCTTCGGCGGCGGCGGCCTCTCGTTGCTCGGCGGCGGGGGGCTGCGGACGCACCTGCGCAGCGTGGGCCCGATCGAGTACCTGTGCCTGTGGGCGCGGCGCGACCTCGCCAACGAGCCGCTGGACGCCGACGCCTTCGAGACCGCCCTGGGCTGGCTCCTGCGCCTGTTCGACGCCTCCCCCCGCGCCGCGGTGCTCTACCAGGCCAAGCTCGCCGCCGACGTGGAGAGCCCGGTGGAGGGCCTGCACGACCGCGACAGCCGCGCCCTGGTGCGCGCCCTCCTGGACGCGTGGGAGGCCGGCGGTCCGGCGCAGGAGGTGGCCGCGCGCGCGCGCGGCGCCCTGCGCCGCGACGCCTTCGCCGCCCTGCCTCGCTGACACCGGCCCCCGCCGCACGCGCGCGCCTCAGCCCCCGCCCGCGCCCTGCGCGGCGGCGGGCCCCTCGGCCCCCTCTTCCGCGAGCTTGAGCTCGCCGAGCGTCACGCCTTTGGCCTCGAGCCTGCGGCGCAGCGCCTCCAGCGTGCGCGTCACCTCGGTCACGGCGCCCGGGCTGGCCTGCAGCGTCATGGAGAGCGAGCCGTCGGGCAGGCGTGCGACCGTCACGCCCTCCAGCGATCCCTGGGCGTCGTTCAGCGTCACCTGGATGGCTTGGTTCGGCGGCGCGGTCTGGGCGCGGGCGGCCGCGTCCTCCAGCATCTGCGCGAACACCTGCAGGTCCGGGCCGCCGGGAGCTGCGGCCTGCTCCGCCTCGCCTGCGCCGGGGTGTCCGCCGGGGCCGGACGTGAGCGCGGCGAGGCCGCTCTTGTCCGAGGCGTCCTGCAGCTTGGCGCGGCCGAGCAGCGCCTGCAGCCCGCCCGCGCCCGACGGAGCGGCGCCGGACTTGCCCCCGTTCTTGCCCCGCTTGCGGCCGTCCTGCTGCGCGTCGTCGTCGTCGTCGTCCCGCCGCTCGGCGCGCGCGTCCTGGCCCTCGGCCGCCCGGGCGTCACCGCCCGCCTCGCGCAGGGCCGCCTGGAAGGCGTCGCCGCGGGGGTCTGTGCGCGGGTCGTCGGAGCGGGACGCGTCGCTCGGGGGCGGCGCCTCGGAGGGCGGCGGCGGCGCGCCGAAGGACGAGATGTCGGTCATGCCGCGGCTCCCAGAGCGCCCGGTGCGCGGCGCGTCCGCGCGCGATCCTCGTACGCCTCTTCGGCCGCCGCCTCGCCGAGCGCCTCGACCGCGCGGCGGCAGGCGCGCACCTGCCCGGCCACGAGGTCGAGCCGCGCTTGCGCGCGGGCCAGGCGGCGCAGGGCGTCGGCGCACACCGCGCGCGCCTCGTCCAGCGCCGTCGCTGCCCGCGCCCTGAGCTCGTCCTCCCGCGCCCGCTCGTCGGCCAGCGCGGCGCGGTGGGCGAGCGCGGCGTCGATGTGGCGGGGGTCGAGCCGCGACTGGAACCAGCGCTCGATGTCGGCGCGCCGCGCGTCCACCGCCGCGATCCGCGCGTCGACGGCGGCCAGCTCCGCCTCGCGCGCCCGCACCGCGGCCCGCGCCTCGGCCGCCTCGGCCTCGGCCGTGCGCAGCCGCTGCTCGCGCAGGCCGTGCAGCCGCCGCACGGACGGCAGGCGCCGCGCGAGGGCAGCCGCGCTCACGCCGCCGTCTCCGCCAGACGCTGGAGCGTGGCCGACATGGGCGCGCCCTCGCCCGGCTCCTGGCGCAGCAGCGCCTCGATGCGCGGCATGCGCGCGATCGCCTCGTCGGCGTCCGGGTCGCCGCCCGGCTTGTACTCGCCGATCTGCAGCATGAACTCGATCTCGGCGTGCTTGGCGAGCCACAGGCGCAGGCGCGCGGCCGCGGCGCGCTGGCCGGCGTCGGTGACCCGCGGGTAGAGGCGGCTCAGGCTCGCCAGCACGTCCACCGCCGGGTAGCGGCCCTTTTCGCCCAGCTTGCGCGACAGGTAGATGTGGCCGTCGAGGATGGAGCGCACCTCCTCGCCGACCGGGTCGGCGGCGTCCTCGTCCTCCAGCAGCACGGTGTAGATCGCGGTGATCGCGCCCTTGGCGGCCGGCCCGGCGCGCTCGAACAGGCGCGGCAGCTCGGCGAACACCGAGGGCGGGAAGCCGCGGCGCACCGCCGGCTCGCCGACCGCGAGGCCCACCTCGCGCAGCGCGCGGGCGAAGCGGGTCACGCTGTCCATCATCAAGAGCACGCCGCGCCCCTGGTCGCGGAAGCCCTCGGCGATGGCGCTGGCCGTGTGCGCGGCGCGCACGCGCTCCATGGCCGGCCGGTCGGAGGTCGAGACCACCACCACGGAGCGCGCCATGCCCTCCGGCCCGAGCGCGTCCTCCAGGAACTCGCGCACCTCGCGCCCGCGCTCGCCGATCAGGGCGATGACGTTGACCTCGGCGGTGCAGTGGCGCGCCAGCATGCCCAGGAGCGTCGACTTGCCCCCGCCGGCCGCGGCGAACACGCCCACGCGCTGGCCGACGCCCACCGTCAGGAGCGAGTCGATCACGCGCACGCCGGTGGGGAAGGGTTCGCTGATCGGCGCGCGCTCGAACGGGTTGGGCGCCTCGCCGTAGACGGGGCGCATCGCCAGCGGTCCGGCGATCTCGCCGCGACCGTCCAGCGGTCGGCCGTGCGCGTCGACGACGCGGCCCAGGAGCCCCGGTCCGAACGCCACCTCCGTGCGCTCCGGCCCCGGCCTGACCTCGGCGTCGGAAGCGAGGCCGGTCAGCGGCTTCAGCGGCGTCAGGATCGCCACGCCGTCGCTCAGGCCGATCACCTCGGCGGGGATCACCGCGCCCGTGGAGGGGTCGATGATGTCGCACGACTGCCCGATGCGGACGTCGAGCCCGCTGGCGTGCACGGTGGTGCCGAAGGCCTGGACCACGCGGCCGCGCCGCTCCAGCGTGCGCGTGCGCGCCAGCGTCTCGCGCAGCCGGGTCTCGATCGCGCTCACACCGGGACGGCCGCGAAGGCGCGTTCGAGGGCGTCGAGCTGCACCGCCAGCCCCGCCCGCGTGGAGCCGCGGCGGCTCACCACCACGCACTCGCCCTCGGCGAGCGCGGCGTCGGCGACCACCTCCACCTCGGCGTTCATCGGCCACAGCCGCCGCGCCACGCCGGGCGCCGCCGCCTCGGCGACGCGCACCACCAGCGGCTGGTCGGCGAGCACCTCGCGCACCGCCCGCTCCGCCACGGCCTCGAGCGTCGCCTGCGGCCCGAGGTCGACCGAGATGCGCCGGACCACCTCCAGCGCGAGGCGGCCGAGCTGGTCGCGCGTCTCCGCCCGGTCGGCCCGGACCTCCGCCGCGATCCGGGCGGCGGCGTCGGCCCCGTCCTGGAGCGCGGCCGCGCGGCCCTCGGCCTGTCCGGCGGCGAAGCCGCGCCGACGCGCCTCCTCCTCCGCGGCGGCGAGGCGCGCCTCCGCCTGCGCCGAGCGGGCGCGCAACGCGTCGACCAACGCCACCGCGTCGTGGAAGGGCCCGGTCTCGGCGGCGGGCACGCGCCAGCCGTCCACGGCCAGCGCCTCGCCGCCGCGGAACAGGTGGAAGCTCACGCCGCCGCCCCTTCCAGCTCGCGCGCCAGCCCCTCGGCCGTGCGCTGGGCCAGGGCGGCGCTCGCCGTGGGGACGGCCGCGGCCAGCCCGGCGGGGAACAGGCGAGACAGGCGCGCCGCCAGGGCTGCGGACGGCCGCGTCGCCGACACCAGCGCCGCGGCGCCCAGCCGGTCGAGCGCGTCCGCGTCGCCGCGCTCGGCGAGCGGATCCGCCACGCTCGGGGCGACCACATCGGGCAGGTTCATCAGCGCGTCCAGCGCGGGCTCGCCGAGGGCGTGCGCCGCGCGGCCGAGCACCGCGCCGTCGATGTCCAGGCTCCAGCGGCGCGACACCAGCACCGCGCCCACGAGCCGCGCCAGCGACGCGCGCGACGCGGTGTCCTCCTCCGCCCACGCGGGGAGCTCGGCGTGGTCGTTCACCACCAGGCCAGGGTCGCCGCGCACCGCCAAACGGCGCATGCGGGGCGACAGCTCCCTCCCCGCGGCCTCGGACAGCACGCCCGCGCGCGACCACAGGGCCCGGCGCGCGGCGCTCACGCCGTCAGCTCCCGCCCGCGCCGGCGGCGTCGCAGGCGCCAGACGCCGAAACCCGCCACGCCGCCCAGGACCGCCACGGCCGCCAGCACCGGCGCTCCGAACGCGGGCGCAGGCGGCGCGCTCGGGGCCACGGCCGCGACCCTCACCGGGCTGAGCACCACGGTGACGCGGTCGTAGGGGAGGCCCTCGATGCTGTTGACCACCAGCGCCTTGATCGACCCGACCTGCGCGTTGAGGTCCACGCTCGGGTCGTACTTGATGAAGACCGACGCCGAGGAGGGCTTCACCGCGTCGCTCAGCGGATCGGCCTGTGGCACGGCGAGGTGGACACGCGCGTCCACCACGCCGTCGATGTCGGTCAGGGTGCGGGAGAGCTCCTGCTCGAGCCCGAACATCAGGCGGGCGTGCTCCTCCAGCGGCGAGGAGACGAAGCCCTGCTTCTTGAACACGTCGCCGAGGCTCTGGAACCGCTCGCGCGGGTAGCCCCGAGCCTGCAGCAGCGCCACCTCCTGCGGGAACTGCGAGGAGGGCGCGTCCAGCGTCCACGTCTTGCCGTGGTCCTTGGTGCTCTTGGAGGCGCTGAAACCCGACTGCTGGACCACGGCGACCATCTCGTTGGCCTCGCGCTCGGTCAGGCCGGTGTACAGCTGCGAGCGGCTGCAAGCCGCCGCCCCGAACCCCACCGTGGCGATCGCCGCGACGAGGCCGCAGGCCTTCGCAGGCCCGTACACTCCTCGCGACCCGCCCCCCGGCGTCACCGCGTCAGCCCTGCTGGCGGAACAGCTGCTGGAGCCCGTCCGAGGTCCGGTTGGCGATGTTGGAGGTGAGCTGGCAGTGGAACATGAACTCCTGACAGCGCACCGACAGCATCACCATCTCGCCCGGCGTCAGCTGGGCCCCCTTGGCCTTCGCGGCGTTGGCGGCTTGCGCGAGCTGGTTCGCCTCGCCGTTTACGCTCTCCAGGCTGGAGAGCATGCCCTGCATGGCGGGGCGCAGCGCGTCCACGCCGCCCGCGGGCTGGGCGCCCGTGACGCCCTGGGCCGCGGAGGTCCCGGACGCAGGCGATCCAGCCTCGGCGGCCTGCATGGCCTGGTCGAACGGCTGCCCCCCGCCCAGGCCCGCGCCGTAGCCGGCCTGGAGCTGGGTGGGCGGCGGAAGGGCGGCGGCGGCCGCCCCGGAAGCATCGAATGACATGCCCCCCGCTCCCGTTACGACTTGCGGGCCATGGTCTGCAGCGACTCGCCGATCGACGAGACGGACGTGTTCTCGCTGTTCGACATGAAGTTCATCCGCATCGACTCGGCCGAGAGCTCCGCGATCTGGGAGGGCTGCTCGTTGCCGTTGCCGATGCCGTCCGACATCGTCTCGATCTTCTGCGCCTCGCTGTCGAGCGTCTGGCCCCAGGCGCTGGCCACCGCCTCGAACCATGAGCCGGAGCCGGAGCTGTGGCCGGCGCCCTTTCCACCGCCCACCGAGGGCGAGGCGCCGAGCGCCATCACGTCCAGGTTCGAGGTCGTGTTCAGGTTCGTTGCGTCAGCCATTGTTCAACTCTCCTTCGGGTTAGAACGTCAGGGTCGCTGTGCGTCCGTCCTTCGCCACAGTGACGGTCTGTCCTTCTATCGCGGTCACAGTGTGGCCGTCCGGCAGCACCGCGCCAACGAAATAACGCGAGCCGTCGAGGGTCTTCACGAAACCGTCCTCCCCTCCAACGACCGAGACCACCCTTTTGTTCGGGTCGCCGCCGACGAGAAGTCCGGCGTCGCCGCCGCTCGACCCGTTCAGCACCAGTTGGCGCAGGCCCGGCGTCTCGTGGACGATGCGCGCTCGCAGCGCCTCCAGCCGCGCCGGGTCGGCGGCGCCCTGCGTTGAGGCGACCAGCAGGCCCGGGCCGATGGCGTGCACGTCGGCGTCGACGCCGTTGGTGCGCAGCACGTCCGACACGTTCTGCACCAGGGAGTCGTTGGTGCGCACGCGCAGGGTGGCGCTCCAACGGCGGCGCTGCACGTCGTCCTGCAGGCGGCGCAGGTCGGAGCCCTTGGCCAGGACGCCGTCGACCAGCAGCCCGTCCGGGCCGGACCTCACCTGCAGGCCCTTGAAGCCGTCGGCGGCGAGCGTCGCTCCGGCCCGCTCGGCCGTCGGCGCCCGGTTCAGCCAGCCGGTGAAGGCCGCCCAGCCCACCGCCGCCACGATCACGGCCGCGAGGGCGCCGCCCACCACCGGCACGGCGGGGGCGAGCCTGGGCAGGTGGCGGGCGGCCGGTGAGATCACCCGCCAAGCCGGGGGGCGCGCGTTCCCGGCGTCCGTCTCGGGCGCCGGCGCGAGCTCGGGGCGGCCGGCGCGGAGCAGGCGCTCCGCCTCCGGCCAGCGCGCGCCGCCGCGCTCGCCGAGCGCGAGGGCGGCCTCGCCCAGCGTGAGCGGCACGTAGGCGGGCAGGATGGCGGTGGCGGGCCCGATCAGCCGCTGCCCCAGGAGGTCGACCTCGCCCGTGATCAGGTCGAGCTCGGCCGACCCTTCCCGTGGCCGCAGCCGCAGCCGCACGCCCCGCGCGCCGGGGTCGCGCAGGACGACGTCGTTGTCGAAGGCGTGGCCGACGCCCGTCCACTGGTCGCGCGCGAGCGCCGCCGAGGCGCCCGTCGTGCGCCCGGCCAGCACCCGCAGCTCCCACGGCGAGCTGTCTGCGGGCGGCTCGACCGGCGACGGCGCGACCTCCGCCACCTCAGTTCCGCGTCGGCGGCGTGGTGGCCGAGGGCGTGGCCGACGGCGGGGGCGGGGGCGGAGGCGGGATCGCCGCGGGGCTGGCGCCTTGCGGCGCGTACTGCGGCGGGGCGAAGGATCCGTCCGGCAGCGGCGTGGGCGCGCCCAGCCCGACCAGGTGCGGCGTGATCAGGAACAGGCGCTCGGTGTGGGCGGACTCCTTGCGCGTGGTCTGGAAGAAGAAGCCCAGCAGCGGGATGTCGCCGAGACCCGGCACCTTGTCCTTCACGCGCGAGTTCGCCTGGGTGACGAGGCCGCCCATGAGCAGGCTCTGGCCGTCGACCAGCAGCGCCTGAGTGTTGATGCCCGAGTTCTGCACGATCGGGATCTTGTCCACCGTGTTGCCGGTCACCGTGCCGTCCTGGATCGCTATGAGCAGGCGCACGCGCGTCTCGCCGTTGTCGCGCATCACGTGGGGCGTCACGCGAAGGGTGGTGCCGGCGTTGATGTTGTAGAGGTCGCTGGCGGCGTAGCCCGGCACGCGCACGTAGAAGGTGCGGCTGTTGTCGAACACCGCCTCCACGTCGGAGAGCGTCGTCACCTGCGGCCGCGCGATCACCTGAGCCGCGCCCTTCTCCACCAAGGCCTGGATGCCGAGGCGGAAGCGGATGGGACCCGCGGTGATCTGCCCGTTGAACACGCCTCCGCCGCCGCCGCCCTGCGAGGCGCTGGGCGCGGGGTTCAGGATGCCGCCCGAGCCGACGCCCAGGGTGAACTGCTCGCTGCCGGTGATGTCGGACAGGCTGAACCCGGCGCCGAGCTCGCGCACCTTGTCGGTGTCGATGTCGATGATGGTCGCGTCGATCTGGACCAGCTGCGGCTCGACGTCGAGGGCGCGGATCAGCTGGTCGTAGGCGTTCAGCCGCTCGCGCGTGTCGCGGATGATCACCGCGTTCAGCCGGTTGTCCGCCACGACGCGCACCGAGTCGGCGCCGCCCGAGGGGGCGGTGGAGACCTGGCCCGCGGGCGCGTTGGCCACGTTGTTCCACGCCTCGGCGTTCTGCGGAGGGGGCATCGAGCCCAGCGCCGCCAGGTTGAAGCCCAGCGTGCCCGGGTCGTGGGCGGCCGCCGGGTTCAGCCCCTGGCCGCGCAGGCCGGCCAGCGCCCCGCTCGACGCGGTGTCGGTGCGCTGCGCCAGCGGAGCCGAGCCGTTGGCGTTGGTCGTCATCAGCGTGCGCAGAATGGAAGCCACGCCCGGCAGGGTCACTTGCCGGCCGCTGAAGCTCAGCGTCACGTCCTCGGCCCAGGCGTAGCGCAGGTAGTAGACGCGGTACTGCAGCGGCGTCGGGGCCGGCAGGGGCGGCAGGGAGGCCGCCGCGCCGACAGCGGTGGAGGTGGTGGCCGCGCGCGTCTTGGCGAGCTCGTCGACCTGGTCGAGGAAGCGCTTCGAGCCCGTCGCCACCAGCATGCTGTTGGAGACGCGCACCTGGTTCTGCACGTCGGACAGGCCGAGCTGGCGCACCGCCGCCTGGATGCGCGGCGCCTCGGCCTTGGTGGACTCGACCTCGCGGCTGCTGATCTGCGCGGCGGGGTACACGTAGACCGCCACCCCGTCGTAGTAGGTGAGCAGGCCGAAGGCGCGGGCCACCTGGTCGTAGACGCGGCTGGCCGGGCCGTTGAAGGCGCCGTTCACGGCGCCGGTCAGGTCGGGGCTCAGCACCACCGTCAGTCCCGCTTGGCCGTAGAGGTCCTTCAGGAAGGCGCCGATCGGCTGCTCGCGCGCGGCGATGGACACGTTGGCCGTTCCGAACGGCGGCGGGGCCGCGTGCGCGGGCGCGCCGGCGGCTGCGGCCGCCGCCAGCACTCCGGCCAGGAGCGCCGCGCGCAGCGGGCGCTTCGTGGTCGAACCAGACGTCATTCAGCAGCCTCCAGGTAGCCCGCCACCGGAGCGTCCACCGACAGGCGGTCGACGATCTCGAGCTTCAGCGTCGGGATCAGTTCGTGGAACGAGAGCACGGCCGTCTCGAACAGGTCGGGCTCGATGAGCTTGCGCAGGTGCCGGCGCAGGTCGACGGGGGTGATGATCACCTCCACGCCCGTGCGGGCGACCGCGGCGATGCAGGCGTCCAGCACGCGGGCGGCGTCGGCGGGCTCCAGCGCCAGCTGCGGGGAGCCGCCGTTGGCGCGCACCGCCTCGCGCAGCTTGGCCTCAAGCTTCGGCGACAGGGTCAGGGCGCGCAGCACGCCGTCCGGCGCGTAGCGGTGGCTGAGCTGGCGGCGGAGCGCGATCCGGGCGAACTCGGTGAGGTTGAACGGGTCCTTCTCGCGTTGGCCGGCGTCGGCCAGGCTCTCCAGCACGTCGCGGAGGTTGCGGAGCGAGACCTCCTCCTCGACCATGCGGCGCAGCACCTCGGCGATGCGGGCCACGGGCAGCGCGCGGGCGACCTCCTTGACCACCTCCGGATAGTCCTGCCCGGCGCGGTTGAGCATGTTGGACGTCTCCTGGATGCCCACGAACAGGCCCAGGTGGCGGCGCAGCGGCTCGCGCACGTGCGCGGCCAGGGCGTCGATCGCGTCACCCTCCTCGAGAAACCCCGCGCCGATGGGCGCCTCGTAGGCCAGCAGCCGCCAGCTCGGCGGGGCGTCGGTCTCGGTGGCGGCCACCGACAGGCGGGGGAGCGAGACGCCGAGGTCGTGGTCGAAGCGGTCGAGCACGCCCTCCAGCGCGGCGGTGATCCGCGCCTGATCGATCCGCTCCACCCCGCGCCCCACCAGGTCGAGCATCAGCGGCGTCATCGGGCGCGCCTCGAGCGCGCCGGTCGAGGCGCTCTGCAGCCGCTTGGGCGTGTCGCGGCCGAGCGCGACGCGCACCGGGCGCAGCCGCAGCTCCACCGCCGCGCGCAGCGGCGGGTCGAGCACGACGCCGAGCGTCACGCCCAGGATCCCCAGCAGCACGAAGATCGGCCACGGGAAGCCCGGCACCGCCGCCATGGCGAACAGCAGGCCGCCCGACATCAGGAACACGCGCGGCTTGGCGGCGAACTGGCGCTGGACCGCCTCGCCCAGGTGGTTCTCGTGCTCCTCGTCGGTGGTGCGCGTGACGATCAAGCCGGCGGCGATGGCGCCCAGGAAGGACGGGATCTGCGTCACCAGCCCGTCGCCGATGGTCAGGATCGAGTAGGTCTGCACCGCCTCGCCCAGCGACAGGCCCTGCTGCATCACTCCCACGGCGAGGCCGCCGAGAATGTTGACGATCACGATGATGATGCCCGCCATGGAGTCGCCCTTGACGAACTTCATGGCCCCGTCGAGCGAGCCGTGCAGCTTGGACTCGAGCTCCAGCACCCGCCGCCGGCGTCGCGCCTCGTCCTTGTCGATCAGGCCCGAGCGGAGATCGCTGTCGATGGAGAGCTGCTTGCCGGGCATGGCGTCCAGGCTGAAGCGGGCCGCCACCTCGGCCACCCGTTCCGCGCCCTTCGCGATGACGATGAACTGCACCACGGTGATGATCAGGAAGACCACCATCCCGACAACCAGATTCCCCCCGGCGACGAGATTGCCGAACGTGTCGATGATGTTGCCCGCGTGGCCTTCGATCAGGATCATCCGCGTGGTCGCGATCGACAGCGACAGCCGGTAAAGCGTGGTGATCAGGAGCAGGCTCGGGAACACCGAGAACTCGATGGGCGAGGCGATGTAGATCGACACCATCAGGAGCAGGATGCCGAAGGTGATGTTGAGTGCGATCAGCGTGTCCAGCGCCAGGGCCGGCAGCGGCAGGATCATCAGCGCGATGATCGCCGCCACGCCGATCACGAGCGCGAGGTCGCTGATGCGCGACGCCCCGGCGCTGCGGCGCAGGCCCGTGGCCCGCGCGAGGGTGTCGCCGACGCTCACGGAGCCGGCTACTGGCCCGCGCCTCGGCCGGCGTAGAGGCCGTCGCGGTACTGCGTGAGGATGCTGGAGACGTAGCTGCGCGTCTCACGGTAGGGCGGCACGCGCCGGCCGTGGCGGTTCACCGCGCCCTCGCCCGCGTTGTAGGCGGCCAGCACCAGCGGCAGATTGTTGCCGTACCGACGCTGCAGCGTCTTCAGGTAGACGGCGCCCACCGCCAAGTTGACCACGGGGTTCTGCAGGGCGCGTCCGTCCACGCCGAAACGTCGCGCGGTCCCGGGCATCACCTGCATCAGCCCGCTCGCGCCCTTGGGCGAGACGGCGCCGGCGTGGAAGCCGGACTCCTGGCGGACCAGCGCGCCCATGAACAGCGGATCGATGTCGTACATCCGCGCCACGCCGGAGACGGCCGCGTCGTAGAGGTGCGGCGACGATCCGCCCGGCGCGCGCGCGATCGTCACGACCGGCCGAGGCGCCCGGCGCAGCAGAGGCGAGGGCGTGGGGGCGCGGCGTGCGGGCGGCAGGTCGACGGTGGCGGAAGGCACCGCGCCGTGCTGGGGCTGCGCACCGGCCGACCGGGGCGCGTGCAGCGACACGTCCACCGACGCTCCCGGCCGCTCGTAAAGCTGCAGCAGAGGCGACAGGGGGCGTTGAGCAGGCGGCGCGGCGGCCGTCCCCTTCGGCGGAGTGGAGACGTTCGAAGCTCCCGCGGCGCTCCGCTCACCCGAGACCGCCACGCGCTCCAACGCGTGCGAGGCCCCGGCGTCGGAGACGGCGGCCGCGAGGACGGCGGCGGCGAGAGCGGTTCTGGACACGCGGCGCACTCCGTTCTGTTCGCGGTCTTCGGCGAGGGCGCTCCCCCGCCGTCTCGGCACTCCCGGATGTACGCCCGGCCGCTGACACCCGTGCGACGCGGCCTCCGCCGCGCGACCCGAACCAGCCCAGGACGAAAACCCCGAGGAAGCTTCACCGTTCCCGGCGCGGCGCCCCGGAAAGCCTTGCGTCCCAGGCGGAGGCTCGTCAGCTTGGGAACCGGAGTCAAGCTGGGCTGTAAACCTCCATGGCGGGCGACAAGAACAGCGGCGACCAGACCGAGAACGCCACGCCCAAACGGCTGCGCGACGCCCGCAAGCGCGGCGAGGTGGCCAAGTCGAAGGACCTCACCTCCACCGCGGTGCTGGTGGCTTGGCTGGTGCTCGGGGCCATGGTCTGGCGCTACGCCTTCACGACATTGATCGAGCCGTTCAACGAGGCGCTGGAGGCGGCCTCGAACCCTTCGATCTACGCGATGAAGGCGGTGGGCTTCTCGGCGTTCAAGGCCTTCTGCGCCCTGTCGTTGGCGCTGCTCGCGCCCGTGGCCGCCTTCGGGATGCTGGCCGAGTTCGCGCAGGTGGGCCCGGTGTTCACCTTCAAGAAGATGGCGCCCAAGCTCGACCACATGAACCCGTCCTCAGGGCTGAAGCGCATGTTCAGCGTCGACAACCTGTTCGAGGTCGGCAAGTCGCTGCTCAAGGCCGTGCTGATCATGGCGGTGATCTGGGTCGTCCTGCGCGGGCAGTTCTCGAAGCTGGCGGGCTTGGCGCAGGGCGGCCCGGGCGGCGTCATGTCGGCGCTGGGCGCGGCGGCGTTCGAGCTCGTGGCCACCACCGTGGTGGCCTTCCTGCTCGTGGCGGGGGCGGACTGGGCCTACCAGCGGTTCTCGTTCGGCAAGAAGATGCGCATGTCCAAGCGCGACATCCGCCAGGAGCACAAGGAGGGCGAGGGCGATCCCATGCTGAAGGGCCGCCGCCGCCAGCTCCACCAGGAGTGGTCGTCGCGCAACGTGGTGGAGGCTGCGCGGGGCGCCACCGCTTTAGTGATGAACCCCACCCACGTCGCCGTCGCGCTCGCCTACGATCCGCAGGAGCACCCCGCGCCCATCGTCACGGCCAAGGGCTTGGGCCCCGTGGCGCTGCAGATGCGCGCCGCCGCCGAGGCCGAGGCGGTGCCCGTGATCCGCAACGTGGCGGTGGCGCGCGCGCTCAACGCGCGCGCGACGGTCGACGACGTCGTGCCCGAGGACATGTTCACCGCCGTGGCCGAGGTGATCGTCTTCGCCCGCCGCATGAAGGAGGAGGCGCGCCGCCAGGCCGAGGCCGACGCCGAGGCTCAGGCGCGTGCCTCCGCCGACGCGGAGCAGGCGGCGTGATCCTCGACGTCCTGCGCGAACTCGCCGGCGTGATCTTCGCCCTGGTGGTGGTGTCGCTGCTGGCCTGGGCCGCCATCGCGCTGATGAAGCGCTTCCAGCTGCAGGGACCTCCCGGCGCGTCCGGCGAGGACCTCCGCTTCCTCCGCGCCCTGCCGCTTGGGCCGCGCGAACGGCTGGTGGTGGTGGAGTGGCGCGGCGAGACGTTGCTGCTGGGCGTGACCGCGGGCGGCGTCACCCTGATCGAGCGCCGCGCCGCAGGCGCGTCCGCCCCGCGGCCGCCGGATTGAGCTCTGCGCCGCCGCTCAGCGCATCGAGCTGAGCAGCTGGCGTCGGTAGAACTCCCGCCGCACCGCCGCCTCGATCCGCGCACGCAGCAGCGGGTCGCGGGCGTAAACCGACTGCGAGGCGGCCACGCCGCCGCGCCGCCCACTCCCGTGTCCCGCCCGCGAAGCCCCGGCGCGCGTCGGCGGCGACGGCCCTGCGCCGCTGCGCGTCGACCGGCTGCATGGTGAGCCGGCTCATCGCCAGGTTCCCGGCCAGGCCGTGGAACGCCTGCGCCCGAGCCGAGGAGGCGGCGATGATCAGCGCCCCCGCCACGGCCACCCTCGCCCATGTCTTGCTTATCGCTTCTCTCCCTGATCCACGGAAGTCGGCGTGACCGCCGGAGGTTGCGCTGCACCTCGAAGCCTAGCCGGCCCCGCAGCGGGGCCGCCCGGGATCGGAATGAGGCCGATCGGGCACCGCAGCGACACCGCCCCGGTGGTAGGTAGCCACCCTAGCTAGGGAACGACCGGATACCGGAACCGCGGCGGAAACGCTTCATTGTCCATCACGGGCCTGGAGAGACGCTCCAGCCCGCGTGAGATCACATCAAAGCGGATAAGGAGTGTCGGACATGTTCGGTATCAGCACCAGCAGCCTGATCGGCGACGTCGCGCAGACGGGCTTGGCCGCCCTGAGCGGCGGGGCCAGCGCGGCGATCGAGATGGCGGCGACGTCGGTCATCCGGTCGGCCGTCGGCGAAGGCCTTCAAGTGCTCGGCCAAGAACTCGGCCTGCCGCAGACCGTCATCGATCAGGTCAAGAGCGAAGCGGGCTTCGCCACAGGTTCCGGCGCGGCCGACACCGCGGCGTCGGCCGGTTCGCAGATGGGATGCACGCCCCTGGAGCAGGGGCAGCTGGCGCAGACCGCCCAGGGCGCGACGGACGCGATCACGCAGATGATGCAGCAGGGCGTCGCCGAGGCCAGCCAGGGTGCGGAGAAGAGCGGCGCGTCCCATGGCAAGAGCGGCATGAGCGTGCTGCAGGCCATCGCCTACGCCATGGGCTCGGTGATGGACTCCAAGCTGGACGACATGGCCTCCAAGGCGCAGCAGCTGGGCTCCAGCCAGAGCGGCAGCTCGCAGTACGGGCAACTCTCCTCGGAGATCCAGGCGGACGGCCAGGAACTCAGCATGCTGTCGAGCGCGGTCGCGAACGCGATCAAGTCCATCGGCGACGCGGGTTCGCAGCTGGCCAAGAAGGACTGATCCCTCCCTGGGATCAACGGAGGCGACCGGTCCACGCCGGACGCCTCCGCAACTCTCCGCGAGCGTTGGAGGTCGCGTGCGCAGGACTGGAGCGGTCATCGCGCTCACCTTGGGAATCTGGGTCTCCGCTGCGGAGGCCCAGATGTCGTTTCAGCCGAACTGGGCGGGTTGGGGCGCGGCCAACATCGGCGGTCCGAAGATCGCTCCCAACCGGCCCGCGCCGTCGCGTTCCACTGGCGAGACCCGATCCGCGCTTCCCCCGTCGCTCGCACCCACCACCTACCGGCGCGATCCCGCGGTCACGCGCAAAGTCGAGGCGCAGTACGTCGCGTATGCGGAGCGCACGGTGGGAGCCCAGAAGGCGGCGCTGCTGCGGGCGGACCTGGACCGTCGTGACTTCGCGCGCGTCTGGGCGATCGTCGCAGGGCAGGACGGCTTTAGTCCGGGCGACGCCGCGGATGCGCTGGCCGCCTACTGGACGCTCAACTGGGCCATGGCCAACAACCAGGACATCACGGCGCGCCAAGCGGCCGGCGCCCGGGCGCAGATCGCCGCCACGGCGCCGCGCGCGCTTCGCTTCGACCGCCTGGGCGATGCGGGCCGTCAGGAGCTCGCCGAGACCTTCATGCTGGACTTCATCTACCAGCAGGGACCTTACGTCGACGCCTTGAAGCGTCGCGATCAGGCGACCACACGCACGCTCTCCGACGCCGCGGAGACACGCTTCCGGCAGAAGATGCACATCGACCTGAGGAGCCTGAACCTGACCGATCACGGCTTCCAGCCGAGGTCCTGACCGGTTGAGCGCGCAGCGCCGAACGGGACGCTGAGGGAAGCATGCTGACCGGCCTCGGCTCCGAAGTCAGGCACCGCGCCTCTCACCCTCCTGAATGGCGAGTGAGGTCATCGTGGCGAAGCGCACCGCTCTCCTTTGGGCTTCCGTCTCCTTCGCCCTGGTCGGAGCGGCGGACGCGCAGGGCTTCAATCCCAACCTGATCGGCGGCGTCATGTCGCCCGTCGTTGTCGACCCGTGTCCGGCGGGCTTTCCCTGCGGGGCGCATCGCGCCGGCGCTCCGCCTCCGCATCGGCTCCCGCGCCGACACGTGCAGACGACCTACCGGATCGACCCCGCAGTCACCGTCAGAGCGCGTCGGAACTTCATCATCTTCGTCTCGCGGCAGGCAGGGGACGTCGCAGCAGCCGCGGTCGCTCGGAACTTCGCACAGAACGATCCCCTGCAGTCGTGGGCGCGCCAGAGCGCGGCGGACGGCATGCGGCTGGGGAACGTCGCGGACGCCATGGCGGAGTACTGGGTGACGAATTGGCAGATGGCCAACAGCTCGGACCACACCACGCCGGCCGAAGTGCAGGGCGTCCGCCGACAGGTCGCCGCCGTCCTCGCGGACAGTCCGGGCTTCGCAGCGCTCACGCCGGCGGGGCGGCAGGAGCTCGCCGAGGGGCTGATCTACAACACCCTGTTCCAGGGCGACCTCTACCTCGAACTCCGACGCAACGGCGACGCGCGCAGACTGCAGGCCATGAGCGACGGCGCGGAGAACCGCTTCCGCAGCGAAGCGCACCTCGACCTCCGCAGCCTCGCGCTGACCGAACGGGGCTTGGAGAAGCACGGGTGATCGCGCCGAGGGCCGCTCAGCGAAGTCGTCGAGCGGATTGAAGGACCGGCGGGGACCTAGGGAACATCCTGGCTGACCCAGGCTCCGAGGTCGCGCATTGTGAGGGCGAGGACAGGGCGGAGAGCGCTGATGACCGTCGCGGCGATCGGAAACACGGCCAACGCTTCGGGCGCCGGCCCGCCGCAGGGCTACGTCGTCAAGCCCGGTGACACGCTCAGCGGGATCGCGGCCGCGCACGGGGTGTCGCTGCAGGCGCTGGAGACGGCCAACCCGCAGATTCTGCATCCCAACCTGATCCGGCCCGGCCAGCACCTCACCCTTCCCTCGCCGCACGAGGACGCGCCGGCGACGCCGCGGACCTACACGGTGGAGGCGGGCGACACGCTGACGGGCGTGGCCTCGCGGTTGGGGGTGGACTGGCGCACGCTGGCGCAGGTCAACCACCTGTCCGACCCGAACCTGATCCGCGTCGGCCAGGAGCTGCTCACGGGCGGCGCAGCCGCGACCGGCCGCGCAGCCTCGGCCGGAGCTCCCGCACAGGCGGCGAGCGGCGGTTCGGGCGGCGGCGCGCACGCCGCGGCGATCGCGCGCTCCTACCTCGGCCGGAACGCCTCGGACCTGAAGGCGGACACGCGCGACCACCTTCCCATGGACGCCGGCGTCTCATCCAAGGAGTGCTGCGCCAACTTCGTCTCGGCCGTGCTGGTCCAGGCGGGCGAGCTGCCCGCCGGCCTGCACACCGACTCGGTGGCGCAGCTGAAATCGACGCTGCTGGCGCGTGGGTGGACGCCCGTGAGCGCGGCCGACGCCAAGGCCGGCGACGTGGTGATCATGCAGAAGGGCATCTCGCACACCGAGATGGTGTCGGGCCCCGGCCAGATGATCGGCTCGAACAACACGAACGCAGACGGCACGCAGAAGGTCGGCTACTGCCCCTTGAACTACGCGCAGGCGCACGGCGGCCTGATCCTGCGCGCTCCGGGCGGCGCGGCGACGACGTCGCCTTCCGCGACCGCCGGCGGACCGACGGCGGCGGACGCGGCGAGCGCCACGCCCGCGACCCTGCCCGGTCGCATCTCGGCCGCCGTCACCTACTTCGAAGGCCAGGGCTGGACGCACGCGCAGGCGGCGGGGATCGTCGGCAACCTGCTGGGCGAGAACGGCTCCCTCAGTCCGCACCTGCACGAGCGGCTCGCGGGCGGCGCCGAGGGCCCGGGCCGCGGCCTGGCCCAGTGGACCTCTCCCTCGCGCCTTGCCGCCTTCCGCGCCCACTTCAACGGCCGCGGTCCTGACCAGACCAGCTTCCGCGAGCAGCTGAGCTACCTGCAGCACGAGCTCTCCACCACCGAGCGCCACGCCGCGAGCGACATCCGCGCGGCGACCACGCCTGGCCAGGCCGCCGCCGCGGCCGTGGAGGCCGAGCGCCCGGCCGACGCCGTCACCGCCGCGCGGGTGCGGGGCGGCTACGCGGAGCAGGTCTTCCGTGACACGCAATAGGCCGCGGGCCGCGGTGGGCGCGGGCCTTGCCGCCGCCGCTCTCCTGGCGGGCCCCGCCCTCGGCGGCGCTCCCGAGCCCTCCGAAAGCTGCGCGTTCGGGTACGACCCGCCGGTCGCGTGCCGCGTCTCCGCCACCGCCGCGCCGGACGGAACGACCACCGTCACCTACCGCGCGGCCGGGCGCGCGGCGGTGTTCCGCGGGCGGTCGCAGTCGGGCTGGTGGGCGGGAGAACTCAACGGCGCCCCGGCGATGGGCTACGAGCTGAACCGCGGCCACGTCGTCTACAGCAGCCGCGACCTCAAGACGGTGTTCGAGCACTGGTCGGCCGGCATGCGGCACGGGACCTACTAGCGGCGCGCCTCAGCGGCCGATCAGCGAGGCGGGCGCGCCGTAGGTGGACGGCCACTCCGCCCAGGCCACGTCCGTCGGCCCGGCGGCGTGCGCCACCACCGTCCACCGGTGGTCGTCCCCCCGCCACAGGAGGGCGGCGTAGTCGTCGGACACCAGACCGTGCGCGGCGGCGTCGGCCTTGGCGGTCCCCTTCCAGTCGACCCGGCGCCCATGCCCGTCCTGCATGGCGGCCAGCAGGAAGGCCCAGCGGCCCTCCACGGTCAGCCGGCGGACCACGAAGCGGACCGGGCCCCCGACCTCGGCCTCCGCCGGCGCCCGCGCCGCCGCCAGCATGGCCGTGCGTTCCGGCTCGGGCGCGACCTGCGCGGCGTCGGTGACCGACATGAGGCATCCGATCAGGAGAGGAAGGAGCGCGTGCGTGCGCATGGGGATGACCAGCCGTTCTGCCCCTCGAAAGCGCACGACCGGCGGATCGGGTTGCGGACGGCGGCCCGCGCCCGGCGCGGGCATATGGGATCGCCCTAGCTGTCCGCCGGAGCCGATCGGGCCCAGGTTCTCGGCGACGATCGCGCGAGGGGGATCCTCCATGCCTCAGACCATCGACGCCGCCGTTCCCCGATCCGGGCTGGACGGCGCATCGGCCTCGCCGCCCTGGGCGGAGCCGACCACCGTCGCGGGCGCGCTCGCGCAGCTGCGCAGCTCGGGCGGCGGCGGCCTCGCCGAGGCGCTGGCCGGGCTGTCGCCGCAGGACCGCAACGAAGCGGTTTCGCAGCTCTCCCGCGGAGAGCTCGCCGGAGCGGCCCAGGGCCTGAACACCGGCCCGGGAAGAGGCGCCCTGTCGGTAGATGCGCGGCGCGACGCCTTTGGCGCACTCGCCGGCACGTTGGACGCCACCCAGCTGGGCCGTCTGTCGGCGGCGCTGACGTCGCCCGGCGCGCGTGCGGAGCTGGCGTCGGCGGTCGACCGCGCGGCCCCGGCGTCGGTGCGCGCCGAGTTCGACGGGACGCGATCCGACGCGCCGGGCGACGCGCTGGTCACGGGCGTGGGCGCCGCCTCCGGTCGCGAGCAGTACGTGGGCGCGCAGACCGGCCGGGCGGCCGGCGCTGCGGCGCGCGCGCCGGCCGTCGACTTCAGCGGCGACCTGTTCCGCGCGGTGCCCACGGGCCGCGCCTCCACCTACGCCGACCACAGCTGGAGCGGCGGCGGCCGCTACAACGCGCCGGGGCAGTCGACGCTCTACACCTCGCCCAGCCTGGGCGACCTGCAGGCGGAGGTGGCCAACTACAGCGGGCTGAGCGGCCAGAGCGTGATGCGCGCGTACTTCCAGGGCCGTTGCTGGACGCGCGCGCCCTGCCGGGCGTCGGCGCTTCGGCGCTGACGGATCCGTTCGGCCTGAAGGGGTCGCATGTCACGGCCCTGAGCCGGCTGACGGGCGAGGACGCCTATACGGTCCCCCGCGCCGTCGGCGAGGCCGCGCGGGCGCGCGGGCTGAACGGCGTGATCGCGCCGGCCAACCAGGGCTCCGTCAACGTGGCGCTGTTCCCCGACAATCCGGCGGCGGCGACGGCCCGCGGCGGCCCCGGCCGGCTCGCCTCCAACCTCACCTACCTGGACCAGACAGACTACGACGCGGCGGGAGCGCCCGGAGCCATGGCGCGCGCCAACACCGTCGCGCCCAACATCGCCGACTCCACCCCCAACCGCAGCTCGCCCGCCGCCGACCCCGCCCGCTACACGACGGCGGTCACCGAGGATGCGGCCGCGCACGGCCGCGCCGGCGGCGCGCGCTACGGGGCCGCGGGCGCCACCGTCGCCGCCCTGGTGGACGACGCACGCACCGGCCGCTTCAGCGCGCACGACTTGGCCGGCGACGCCGCCGGGGGCGCCGTGGCGGGCCACGCGGACACCCTGCTGTCACGCGCCATCGACACGGCGCTGCGGCCGCCGGTGCCTCCCGCCGGCGTGGCGGGCGGCTCGCTCGCCTCGGCCGAGACCAACGCGGTCGGCGCGGCTGGGCGCCCGGTGAGCTTCACCGCGGGCGTCGCCTCCGGCTCGATCATCAGCGGCGCGATCTCGGGCGGTGTCACCGTGTGGAACGACGCCGACGCGGTCAGCTCGGGCAAGCTGGACGCGGGCCACGCCACGGCCGACGTCGCGGTGAACACGGGCGTGGGCCTGGGCGCCGGCGCGGCCGGAGCCGCGGCGGGCGCGGCGGTGGGCAGCATCGTGCCCGTCGCGGGCACGGCCGTGGGCGCGGTGGTCGGCTTCGGCGTCGGCATGGGCGCGAGCTGGCTGGCCGAGCACTCGGGCGCCACGAACTGGCTTAAGGCGGAGATCGGGAGCACGCTGGAGGCGCACTACGAGAAGCCGCTGGAAGCCGCTTGGGGCCAGGCCGCCAAGGGCGTGGACGCCGTCCGGGGCGCTGCGCACACGGTGGAGCACGCGGCCTCCTCCGCCTACCACGCGACCACGCACGAGGCGTCCGTCGCGGTCCACAGCGTCGAGCACGCCGCCGCCTCGGCCGTCCAGACGGTGCAGGCGCGCGCCGCCTCGGCGCTGCACACCGGCACGGCCGTGCTCGGCGCGGCCGCCCAGGGGGTCCGCTCGGCCGCGACCAGCGCCGGGAAGGCGATGGGCTCCGCGGTGGACGGCGCGCGAAGCGCCGCCTCCTCCGCGTGGAGCACGGTGAGCGGCTGGCTTTGAGCCCTCCCGATCGCCTGCCGCGCCTGGACGGCGCCTGGGTCAGGGACAGCCGCCGGTCGGGAGACCGCCTCACGCTCGACGTCGAGGACCTGCGGCGCGGCCCGATGGTCTGCGCCGGCGAGGTGGTCTTCACCGGCGTCACCGCCGTGGAGACGGCGTACGAGCGCCCGCACGACGGGCTCGCGCCCCCGACGGCGACCCGCGGTGAGATCCTACGCGGACGCAGCGCGGGCGGCGTGACCGTGCTCGACATGCGCCTGCCGACCGGGCCGGCGGAGGCCGACGGCTTCAGCGTCACCGTCCACCATCACGGGGTGGAGGCGCGCCTGCGCCCCAGCCTGAGCCGGACGCTCCGAAGGACGGCCGGCCTATACCCACGCCCGACGGATTTCGATCGCAGGTAAATCGGCGCTGAATCCACTTCAGGTCAGAACTTCCTGACAGGGTCAGCCCAGCCTTACAGGTCAGCAGCAACCATGGACAGAGCTGCAACGGAGACTACATAGACATTTCAGGAAAAATGGACACCGTAGTTGACTGCTTGGAGTCGAGGGTTCGATGCGAACATGAACTTCATTTTTAACCGCTTCACCGGGCCGGAGCGGATAGGCACACAGTCCATGTACGTGCACTTCGGGACCGAGTCTTAAACTTGGCGGGGCAGGGTTGCGCCATGCGAGCGGGACCCTGCAGGATGCGGGCTTACGGTTCTACCAGGCCAGCTCCGGAAATAAGGCGCAGACGCTGCTTGAGTCCGTGGCTGATCGCGTGACGCTGCTCTTTTCAGACGTCGAGATGCCCGGCGACATGGACGGCTATGACCTCGCGAAGAAGATGTTCTTAGCGTAGGTCTGGGGATTGCGATCAGAGAGAGGGAAGAGTGAAGACTGCACCTGAACCACGATTCGGTGTCCAGGCTTGAACGTGTAGTTCACCGTCGGCAGCCGGAACCTGTACTCCTGCACTTGGCTCGCGAGGATGCGGAAGGGCTCGAGAAGCTTTCACGATATCGGCCGCGGAAGATGTCGAGGCTGATAGGTAGCTGCCAGCCGTCCATGGCCGCCCGACCGGGCTCGAAGCCGGGGTAGACGTCGATGATCTTCACCACGAAATCGGCGTCCGTGCCGGTGATCTTCGCGAAAAGGTCCGCCCACGGTGCGCCTTCCACACGGACAGCTTGGGTGAGGACGGGCGTTTCGTAGACCACCACGTCCGGGCGAGTGCCTGCGAAGCGCTGATCCTGGAGCAGCCACGAACGCCAGCGGGCGCCGTCGGTGGAGTTCACCGGGGCGCGAGGTAGGGGACCGGTTTACTCGGATCGGCGAGGTAAGTGTCCTCACCAGCGGCGGCGTGCTCGAAGCCGAGGCCGCCTGCGGGCTGCAGGTAAATCGGCTTCGAGTGCGCCTGGTCGACGCCGGGCCAGTCGGAAAAGCGGTCCCGGTGATCTTCGGCGGGGTTGTAGATCAGAGCTGCAGGCAGGAGCGTCTTCATCAGACGGTCCTTCAGAAACTGGTCGAAGAACGGCACCGGATAATCATTCCGGAGTCGGCGGCGGTGTCCCCCTTCCAGTGCAGGAGTTCACCCCGCCTGGGATGCGGTGAGCACGTCTTCGACACGGATCGGCAGGCGTCGCACGCGGCTGCCGGTTGCGGCGGTCAAGGCGTTGGCGATGGCCGCCGCTGAGCCGACGTGGCCGAGCATGCCCACGCCCTTGATGCCGCCCGGCAGGTGCTCGTCGACCTCGTCCACCATGAGGATGTCGAAGGCGGGCATGTCGGCCTGCGTGGGGACCAGGTACTCGGCGAGGCTGGGTCCGACAATGCGTCCACTGTTCAGGTCGGTGCGGACCTCCTCGTGCAGGGCCATGCCGAGGCCACCCACAAGCCCGCTGATGTACTGAGAGTGCGCCAGCGTGGGGTTCACAATGCGCCCGGCGGCGAAGGCGGCGGTGATGCGCCGCACGCGGATCGCGGCCAGGACCGGGTCGACCTCCACCTCGGCGAAGACCGCCCCGAAGCCCATGCCAGTGGCCTGCGGCTGCGCCGGCGGCCCTGGAGCCTCGCCATAGCCCTCGACCTCTTCCAAACCGTTCAGGGCCAGCAGTTCGGCGAGAGACCAGGAGGCGTTGCTCGTCCCGTGGCGGACCCGGCCATCGGCCGAGATCTCCAGCGCCAAGGCGGGATCGGCGTTGTCGGCCGACGGAAGCAGCGCGGCGAGCGCCCGCTTGAGTTCAGCCACCGCCTCCGTCAGCGCCGGCGCGAAGCTCTGCGTGACCTGCGACCCCGCCGAGATCGGACCGGGCGGCAGCACCGTGTCCCCGATCACCACGTCCACCTGGCCGATCGGAAGCCCGAGCGCGTCGGCCGCCATCTGCGCGATGGTGGTGAGCGTGCCCGAGCCCATGTCCTGCGTGCCGCACTCGACCGTTAGGACGGCGCGCGCGTCCAGCCTCATCCGCATGGTGCAGGGCTGCCGCCGCGCGGGATAGGACGAGACGCCGACCCCCTGGCCGATCAAGAGCTCGCCCTCTCGCCAGCCCCGGGCCGGCCGGTCCGGCCGCCATCCGAAGCGCTCGGCGCCGCTGCGCAGGCACTCCGCCAGGCCGTTGCTCGTCCAGGGTAGGCCCGCCACCTGGTCGTGATCGGCGATGTTGCGCAGCCGGAGCTCCACGGGGTCGAGGTCCAGCTGGTCCGCCAGCTCGTCCATCGCCGACTCCAGCGCGAAGCTCCCGGGCGCTTCGCCGGGACCGCGCATGGGGATGGGGTGCGGCTCGTTGGTGCGTGCGAGCCGATGGGCGGTGCTGACGTTGGGGCAGCGGTAGATCCACTGCGAGACCATGCCGACCGGGTCGGCGTACTCGGCGTGGGTGGAGGTCTGCGCCAGCACTCGATGGTTGATGGCGGTGAGCCGCCCCTGCGCATCCGCGGCGAGCGCGATGTCCTGCACTGTCGCCGAGCGGCGGCCCACCAGGGTGAACATCTGCGCCCGGGTCAGCTCCAGGCGGACCGGCCGACCCGTCCGCTTCGCCGCGAGCATCGTCAGCAGCAGCCAGGGGAACCACAGCTGGCCCTTGCAGCCGAACCCGCCGCCGAGCAGCCGCGACACGACACGCGCGCCGTCCGGCGGCAGCCCGAAGGCATGAGTCACCACGGACCGCGTGCCGAACACGGCCTGGGTGCAAGTGTGGACGACGGCGTGGTCCCCCTCCCACCAGCAAACAGCGACGTGCGGCTCCATGGGATGGTGGTTGTTGGCCGCCGTCTCGTAGCGCGCCCGGACCACGTGCGCGGCGTCGGCGAAGACGCGTTCCGGCTCGCCGCGCAGGATGGAGGCCGGCGCGCGCGCGCCGCACATGGCGGGCGCGTAGATGTCGGCGTCGGGGTGACGCATGGACGTGGCCGGCCGCGCGTCCTCGCCAACGACGATGACGCGTCTCGCGGCGTCCTGCGCCTGAAGCAGCGTCTCGGCCGCGACCAGCGCGACCGCTTGTCCGGCGAAGTGCACCTCCTCCGAGCGGATCAACGCGGTGTGGGGCGATGGCCGCAACGCTTCCGCCTCTGGGCGGGACACCAGGTCGGCGAAGCCGGCCGAGGCTCGCGCGCCCGAACCGTCGATCTCCATCACACGCCCACAGGCCATGGGCGCCTCGACCAGCACGGCGTGCAGCATCGCGGGCGGGTGCACGTCGCCTTCGTACACGGCGCGCCCGGTCACCTTGTCCGGACCTTCGATCCGTCCGGAGAAGCCGGGGTCACGCATGCCGGCCGTCCGGGAGGCGTACGCCGGCACTCTTGGCGGGCTCACGAGTACGCCAGCGCTTCGACGCGTCGGAACACGTCCAGCACACCTGGGTCGCCGAACGGCAAGACCTGGCTCATGAGCACGCCCGCTGCACGGCTCCTCGGGTCCACCCAGTAGTAGCAGTTCGTGACGCCTCCCCAAGTCATGCTTCCCGCGGCTCGCCCCTCGTTCGTCTGGGCGGAGTTTAAGACCCCGGCTAAGCCGTGCCCGGACCTCTCCTCCGCGTTCGCGCGGTAGTCGGAGCTGACGACGGGATCCGCCGTCGCGAGCCAGCCCGCGTCACGGTTCCCGACCTGGTTGCGCATCATCTCCTCGAACATCGCCTGACCGAGAAGCGGACGGCCGCCCTCCGCAAGGGCGGTCAGGAACTTCATATACTCGGCCACGGGCGCGCTCAGCCCGGCGCCGCCCATCCAGAAGTGCCGTTCGTTGGGCATCCCGAACGGGACGACGAAGAAGCCGCCGTCGGGTCCGTGGAAGTGAACGCTCGCCTTACGGGCCATCTGGTCGGGCGACAGGAAGAACGCCACGTCCCTCATGCCGAGCGGCTCGAAGATGTTCGCGGCGCAGTAGGTGTCGAGGCTCTGTCCGCTGACCGCCTCGACGAGCCTTCCCGCCCAGTCGATGCCGACGCCGTAAGCCCAGCCTTCGCCAGGATCGAAGAGCAGCGGGATGGGTGGCGGATCGAGTTGGCGGAAGTTGATCTCCTTCGCAGCCAGGTAGCGCGTGAGATCCGTGCTGTTGAAGTCGTAGGACAGCCCCGAGGTGTGCGTCAGGAGGCGTCGCAGCGTGATCTTGGATTTGGCCCTCCGCGTGACGGGTTCGCCGGCCGCGTCGAAGCCGTCGAGGACGTCCAGCTCGGCGAGAGGCGGCAGATACCGCTCGACCGGCTCGTCGAGGTCCACCAAGCCGCGCTCCACCAGCTGGAGCGCAGCGACGCTCGTCACAGGCTTCGTGCAGGATGCGATATAGAAGATGGTCTCGCCGGTGACGAGTGTGGTGTTGTCCAGACCCATCACACCCGCGACAGAGACCCGCAGTTCGCCGTCAGGCTTCAGCAGTGCCGCCGCCAAGCCTGGCGCTCTGTTTTCGGAAACGCTCTCTTGAAGGAGACGTGTCAGGTCGTCCATTCACAAACCTTTGCGATCGTGATGGGGTATCGGGAGGCGGAGCAGGCTGAGGTCCCCCGCGATCCCCTTCGGTGGCGAGCCAATCCATACGGAACGCATTTCCGGTTGACAAGTGGAAACGGAATCCGTTTGGATCGCTCATCCGGCCGGGAAGGCTCTCATGCCGATCATTCGCTCCACTAGAAAAAGATTGCAGCTCGGAGTACCGTCGCAGCCTAAAAGACGCGATCCATTGGTCGATGATGCATGTTCTTGCGCCTCGCGAACGACTACGATCAGATCACCGTTGAGCACCAATCTGAGACCATGATCACCAGCGCAAACTTACTCGGCGATCTACGCAGGAGAGTCGCTTCTGATCATCATCTTCTTCAACACTCGCCGGCCTGAACAGAAGAACGGCGCTGTGAGGCGGCCGGGAGAGATATCGTGGAAACGACCGGCATCCGCATCGAGGACTTCATGATGATGATCCAGGAGACGCCGACTGAGAATTGGTGGGCGTCCGCACGCGCCATCAACCCGGAAATGGGCTTCGACTCGCGCACGTCGGCGCCGACGCAGAACTGATGGCGGAGACAGGGCGCACCGGCGTTCGGGGGCAGCGCGCAGACGCGCGCCGCAACCGGGAGCGCATCTTCGCGGCCGCCAAGGCCTGCTTCGAGGCGCACGGCGCGGCCGCAGGCATGCCGGAGATCGCACGCGCCGCCGGCGTCGGCGTCGGCTCGCTCTACCGCGCCTTCGGCAGCCGTGGCGGCCTCGCCGAGGCGATATACCGGGAGGCGCTCGACGAGTTGGTCGAGGCCGCCGCTCGCTCCGCTGTCTATCCGGACGCTTGGGAGGGCATGGTTGCTTGGCTACAGGCCTACGTGACCGAACTGCACGCCAAGCGCACGATGTTCAGCGAGCTGCAGCCGCTGTTCGACCGCGATCCTGCGCTCGTGACCGAGTCGCGGATGCGGGCGATCAAGGCGGTCGACGTGGTGCTGCGTCGGGCCCAGGAGGCCGGCGCAGCACGCCGAGACATCGGCGCCGCCGATCTCATGCAGCTGGTGAACGGCGCCGCCGGAGTGGTCGCGGAGGATCGCGCGCGCGCGCAATGCCTGCTTCAGGTCGTGATCGACGGCCTCAAACCCTGACCGCAACCGACTCCCTGCGCTGGCGTCTGAGCGCGGAACCGAAGGTCCGGACACCGTTCCGCTCCTGGCGTGTGTCAGCGGCGCCGCCCAATGTGCGGAGCCGGAGGCGAACGACGAGTCAGGGCGGGCGCCTGCGTCGGTAGGCGGGTCGGCTATCGATCAGGACGGCGAACCTTCCCTTCCCCGGCGCACTCTCCTAACGAACCGGGCCAGATGGACGAATGACCAGAACGCTCGCTCGCGGTCATCGGTGAACGCCGTGGAGTCCTGCCGAACCGACCCTCTTGAGACATCACCCCGTCGCTGAGCGACACGAAACCTTCACGCAACGAGGTGGTCGGCGGCGCCTTCAGCCTGAAGCGGAGGGCCCGATATGATGGACGCAGCGATCGGCGCAGATGCACCCGCGCCGCGCCATGGCGTCGACCTGGACCACAAGCTCCATCCCGCCACGCCGCTGGTCTTCATCGCGCTCCTGGTCGGCGGCCTTGGCTTCGGCCTCTACGGCCTTTTCCACGACATCTCCCGCGTAGGGGAGCCCCTGGCGTTGGGCGTCTTCGGCCTCTTGGGCGTGGCTCTGTTCGTCGCGCTCGGCTTCGAGTTCGTGAACGGCTTCCACGACACCGCTAACGCTGTCGCGACCGTGATCTACACCCACAGTCTGCCGCCACCCGTGGCGGTGGTGTGGTCGGGAATGTGGAACTTCATCGGCGTGGTGGTCTCGTCGGGCGCTGTCGCCTACGCGATCGTCAACCTCTTGCCCGTGGACCTGATCCTGAAGGTCGGGTCCGCAGCGGGCTACGCGATGATATTCGCGCTGCTCTTGGCGGCGGTGATCTGGAACCTGGCGACCTGGTGGGTCGGCATCCCCAACAGCTCCACCCACTGTCTGATCGGCTCCATCCTCGGCGTAGGCCTCGCCAACCAGCTGCTCAGCCCCAAGGCGGCGGGCGCGACCTCAGGCGTGGAGTGGGGTCAGGCGATCGAGGTGCTGAAGCAGCTTTTCTTCAGTCCGCTGATCGGCTTCGCGGGGGCGGCGGTGCTGCTGCTGATCGCCAAGCCGCTCCTGCGCGACAAGAAGCTGTGGAGCGAGCCGGAGACGGGCAAGCCGCCGCCCTGGGGCATCCGCTCCCTGCTGATCTTCACCTGCACCGCCGTCAGCTTCGCGCACGGCGGCAACGACGGGCAGAAGGGCATGGGACTGATCATGCTGATCCTGATCGGCGCCGCTCCCACCGCCTTCTCCGTCAACCGCACCATGAACGACGCCGCGATGCCCGGCTTCCTGCGCACCTCGGCGGCCGCCGAGCAGGTGCTCGCGCGCCACGGGGGAGGCTTCGCACCGCCTGCGCTTCCCGCCGCGCGCGAGAC
>CAXTBN010000019.1:34888-45107 GCA_964242895.1 uncultured Caulobacteraceae bacterium
GGAGGGCGGCGTCCGCTTCATCCCGATCTGGGTGAAGGTGGCCGTGGCCATCGCGCTCGGCCTCGGCACCATGGTCGGGTGGAAGCGCATCGTGAAGACGGTGGGCGAGAAGATCGGCAAGAAGCACCTCACCTACGGCCAGGGCGCATCCGCCGAACTGATGGCTGCGGCGACGATCCTGATGGCCCAATTCAACGGCGCTCCCGTCTCGACCACGCACATCCTGTCGAGCGGCGTGGCCGGAACCATGGCGGCCAACGGTTCGGGCCTCCAATGGTCCACCGTGCGCAACATCGCCTCGGCGTGGATCGTGACGCTTCCCGTGGCGATGCTGCTGTCAGGCGTGCTCTACGCGCTGTTCCTGACGGTGATCGGAGCTCAGCCCGTCTGACCGCCAGGGTGGTGGAAAGGCTGAATCGGCTTGCCGAGAGCGCACGGCGGCTCGAAGCGCCGATCCCGGAGCCGCCGGCGCAGCAGCGAACTCCGCGCCGAGTCTCAAGCGACACAGCGCGGAGCTTGACGTCAGAACGCGAGCTGACTGCGCACGGCGATGGTGTTGTAGTCCTGGCCGAGCGGCGCGCCCGTGGCGGTCAGGCGATCTATGTCGATGTGTTGGCCCTGCAGCATGAAGCGCACGATCGGGTTGAGGTACCAATTGACGCTGACGCTGTAGGCCTTCTGGTCGCCGCCACGCACGCCGTTGAGCGGCGTCGCCCGACCGGCTAGGCCTGTGTTGTAGTTCAGGTCGAGGTCGGAGAAGCGGCCTGCGATCTCCAGGGCGCCCCACGTGTGATCTTTCCAGCTGAACGGATGCGCCACAGCGGGGCCGTTGAAGGCGCCGTTTGCAGCATTGTACACCCGATGCTCGCCAGTGAAGATGTAGGATCCCTCGATGTAGTAGCCGTCGAAGTCGGGGCTAGGGGTCGTAGGTAAGGCGAAGTCGCCCTGCACGTCGTAGTGGAAGTACTCGGCCTGACCCCAGAAGTTCTTGAATTGGAAGCCGAACTCCGCGCCGGCCTCGGTCACGTGGCGGGCGTTGAGCGCCCCGGTGTCGACCAGGCGGGTGCCGTCGATGCGCAGCTCGGGACGATCACGCAGGTCGATGGTGTAGCGGCCGTTGTAGCTCGAGCCTATGCCCGTGTTGTCGTTAGGGTGGATCACGTAGGAGGCGTGCGCGCCCACATGCACGGTGTAGTCGTCGCCGTGGAAAGCCGCGACGCCCACGCGGCCGACGCCCGCCAGTTGCTCGTCGAAGGGCTGGGTGGTGAAGGCGCCGGCCGAGTTCACCAGGCTCACGCTGTTGCCGGTGACCGCGCCGGAGGCGAGCCAGTGCACCCCGCCCTTGCCGTCGTCGAAGGCCAAGCGGCTGAAGTCGCTGTTGCCGAAGAACTGCAGGGCGGCGCGAGCGTCCCCGGCTGCGATGTTGCGCGACACTTCGGCGGGCGAGGCGCGCTCCATCAGCGCGATGGAGTTGGTGGAGACGTTGGCCTCCATGCCCACCAGCGGCTCGAAGTAACCGACGCGAACGTGGAACGGCTTCAGGAAGCCCGTGTACTGCAGCCACAGCTCTTGGATCGCGCCGGCCTGCTCGGTGCCCGAGCCGCCGAACTCGGTCAGGATGTTGTAATCGAAGTCGCCGAACACCTTGCCGCCGAAGCCCAGGCGGGCCCGGCGGGCGTCGGTGCCGCCGTTCAGGTCGCGCGCCGCGCCCGTGATCCCGGCCGGCAGCCCACTGTGCTGGTAGTAGTTACCGGCGTCGAACTGGATCACGCCGTTGAGGGTGGCGGAAAAGTTGCCGTCCGCGGTCGCAAAGGTGGGTCGGCCGTTGGGCAGGGTCACGGCCGGTCGCGCCTGCACGGCGGAGACGCCGGCGGTCTGCTCGGCGGCGACCTGCTTCATGAAGTCGAGCTGCCGCTGCATCTCCTCGATCTTCTCCTGCATCTCGGCCATCGTCATCGACGGGCCGGCCGGCGCGGGCGCGACGGAGGAGGGCATGTAGTCCGCCCCGCCCGCCGGGGCCGTGGCGGTGGGCGCGTCGGGCGCGGCGCTCTGGCTCGACGCTTGGTTCTGCTGTGCCCCGGCCGGACCGTTCGGGTGATAGCCGCTGGAGGGCGGCGCGGCGGGCGTCTGGCTGGACGCCTGATTACCGCCGCCGAAGCCCTGGGCGGCGGCGGTCGCGGGAGCGGCCCCGAGCGCGAGCAGGACGGCGAGCGCGGACGCGCTCGTGCAAAGGATCGGCGATCGCATGTCTTCCCCCAGGCGACGGGCGATGCGCCCGGGCCGCGAGGGAGAGCTACGGCCCGTCCACGACGGATCGGCGACAGAACGGCCACGCTTCTGTGACGCTGGCCGCTGAACAGCCTTCGTGTGTCGGTCGCGCAACGTCACAAAACTGTGGCGTCGGCCGGTTAACTCCAGGCGCATCGACGGGGGCCGACGACATGATCAAGCAGATGCTGGTGGCGCTGAGCGCGCTTTCACTGGCCGGAGCCGCGCGGGCGGCGACGATCAACGGTGCGGGGGCGACCTTTCCGCAGCCGCTCTACGCCAAGTGGGCCGAGACTTACCGGGCCAAGACCGGCGACCAGCTGAACTACCAGGGCGTGGGCTCCGGTGCGGGCATACGCCAGATCAAGGCCGCCACCGTCGACTTCGGCGCGACCGACAAGCCGCTGAAGCCCGACGAGCAGCAGTCCGCCGGCCTGACGCAGTTCCCGACGGTGATCGGCGGCGTGGTGCCCGTGGTGAACCTGCCGGGCGTCGCGTCAAACCAGCTGCACCTCGACGGGCCGACGCTGGCGGCGATCTTCCTGGGCGAGGTCAAGCGCTGGAACGACCCGCGCATCGCCGCCCTGAACCCCGGCCGCGCCCTGCCGGGCCTGCCCATCACCGTGGCGCACCGCTCCGACGGATCGGGCACCTCGTTCCTGTTCACCTCCTACCTGTCGAAGGTCTCGGCGGGCTGGGCCGGGCGCGTGGGGGCCAACGACTCGGTCGAGTGGCCGACGGGGCAGGGCGGCAAGGGCAACGACGGCGTCGCGGCCATCGTGCGCCAGACGCCCGGCGCCATCGGCTACGTGGAGTTCGTGTTCCTGAAGCAGGGCAAACTCGCGTCCGTGGCCATGCGCAATCATGACGGCCGCTTCGTGGACCCTTCCGCCGCCAATTTCGCTGCGGCCGCCGCGCGCGCGGACTGGGCGCATGCGCCGGGCTACTACCTGCTCATGCTCGACCAGCCGGGCGCGAGCGCCTGGCCGATCTCGGGCGCGACCTTCATCCTTATGTACAAGAACGCCAAGAACCCGGCCGCCAGCGCCGCGACACTGAAGTTCTGGGACTGGTGTTACGCGAACGGCGACGGTCAGGCCGAGGCGCTCGACTTCGTGCCGTTGCCCGCCAGCGTGAAAGCCATGGTGCGAAGCTCCTGGCGAGAGATCAGGGCGGGAGGTCGTCCTCTATACGCGCCGTAGCGGAGGACGGACTCGGCGGCGCTTAGGCCATAAGGAGTGTTGCGCTCGCAGCTAGGATGACCGCGGCCGTGACGCCGTGGACGCCGAAGGCCGTCGCGCGAGCGCCGCCGCTGCGTAGGACGATCACCGCATCGCTCAAGGGAGTGACGCTGGCCGCGGCCATGAAGACGCCCAGCAGGTGCGGCGCCCGGTTGGCCAGCAGGATGAAGATGAAGACGCCCGACGCGATGTCGCGCACACCCTTCACGTACAGCCAGGGGTAAGGGGCGCCGGACGGGCCCTGCGCTCCAGGCGGCGCGACGGGCACCCCATACCCCGCGGCGGCCGCCTGCGGCGCTAGAAGAAAGCGGACGCCGATGAGGATGATGGCGACGCCGACCAAGCCGGAGACGATGGAGGCGAGGGTCGTGAGCAGGGTGGGCTCTCCCGTATCGCGCGCGCAATCGTGATCTCGCCGAGATCAACGTGGGCCAGCGACGATGTCGTCATCGTGGAGGCGGGCGATTTCGGACTCTTCGTAGCCGATCTCGCTCAAGATCTCGTCGGTGTTCTCGCCCAGGCTCGGCGCGCGCTCCGGCGCGATGCGCTCGACGTCCGAGAAGGCGATCGGATTGCCTGGGGTGAGGTAGGTCCCGATGCCGGGGTGATCCAGCATCGAAAACATCGGGTTGTCGAGAGAGCAGTCCGGGTCGTCTTCGACCGTCTGCCGGAAGGTGCGGTAGCGCGCCCAGGTGACGCTCTTCCCGTCGAAGGCGCTCGCGATCTCCTCGACCGGATGGACGTCGAAAAAAGGCTTGAGCACCTCGGTGATGGCGTGGCGATGTGTGTAGCGCGCGCCTTCGAGGGTGAGGTCGGCGCCGAGCCGCGCGGCCAACGCGTCCATCTCCGACGGGGTATGGGTCGCGGCCTTCAGGTTGTCCCACTGGCGCAGGGTGAGCGCCACGACGATCACGCGCTCTCCGTCCCTGCAGACGAAGTCCTGGGCGTAGGCGCCGTAGAGCGAGTTGCCGACCTTGGGGCGGTCGACGCCGTTGACGGTCACCTCGCCGATGACGCCGAGGTTGCCCAGCATGGCCAGCGCCATGTCCTTGAGCGCGAGCTCGACGACCTGACCGCGCCCGGTCAGCCGCCGGTGCCGCTCCGCCGCGAGGATCCCCAGCGCCGCCTGCTGGCCGGTCATGCAGTCCCAGGCCGGGAGGGAATGGCCCACGGGCTCGGCCGAGCCCTCCGGTCCCGTGGCGCAGGGAAAGCCGACGGCGGGGTTCACCGTGTAGTCGACCTGCGGGCGCCCGTGCCGGTCGCCGGTGACCGACATCATGATCAGATCTTCGCGGCGCTTCTTCAGCGCCTCGTAATCCATCCAGCCGCGCACGCGCAGGTTGGTCAGGAAGATGCCTTTCCCCTCGCCGGGCTCGCAGATCAGACGGGTGACGACCTCCTGTCCCTGGGGCGTCGTCATGTCGACCGCGAGGCTGCGCTTGCCCTTGTTCAAGCCCGCCCAGAAGAGGCTGCGGCCGCTGTCGGTGACGGGCCAGCGGGCGTTGTCGAGGCCGCCCTTGATGCGGTCGAAGCGGATCACGTCCGCACCCATCTGGGCCAGCGTCATGCCCGCCAGGGGCGCCGCGACGAAGGCCGAGCCCTCGACGATGCGCAGGCCCTCCAGGATCTTGACCATCGGCTCCTCCCTTAGTTCTCGTCGACAGGTCTTAGGTCGGCGCGCGCTCCGCGGCGGCGGCGCGGGCCAGGGTGTCGCGGGCCATGCGCAGGTTGGCGGCGTCGACCATCTTGCCGCGAACGCTGATCGCGCCGCGACCGGCCGCCGTGGCCGCGTCGTAGGCGTCGGCGACCTCGCGCGCGAAGGCGATCTCGTCGGGCGTCGGCGAGAACACGGCGTCCACCACCGCCGGCTGGCTCGGATGAATGCACCACTTGCCGTCGAAGCCCATGGCGCGGGCGATCCGCGCGGTGCGCTCCAGTTCGGCGGGGTCGCGCACGTCGGCGAAGGGGCCGTCGATGGCGCGCAGGCCGTGGGCGCGGGCGGCGCCGACGATGGTGTGCATGGCGTGGTGCCAGCGGTGGCCGGGGTAGAGGGCGTCGTGACCGTCGAACCCGCCGATGGTCTCCATCGGCATGCCCATGGAGGCGGCGTAGTCGCCCGAGCCGTAGATCAGGGCCTCCAGCCGCGGGTCGGCGGCGGCGATCTCGCGGATGTTCAGCACGCCGGCGGCGGTCTCGATCAGCGCCTCGACGCCGATCGGCCGCTCGAGCCCGGTCGCCGCCTCGATCTGGCCCAGGAGCGTGGAGACGAAGCGCACCTCGTCGCGGCGGCCGACCTTGGGCACGACGACGAGATCCAGGTGGACCCCGGCGCCTTCGACGATCTCCACGAGGTCGCGGTAGGCGAAGGGCGTGTCCAGACCGTTGATGCGCACGGCGCGCAGCTTGCCGCCGAAGTCGAGGGTGGTCAGCGCCTCGACGGCGTGGCCGCGGGCCTCGGCCTTGGCGCTGGGCGCGACCGCGTCCTCGCAGTCGATGCACACCGCGTCGGCCCGGGCCGCGGCGGCCTTCGCGATCATCGCCGGATTCGACGCTGGGACGAGCAGGGTGGAGCGTTCGAGCCGCGCCGGAACCGCGGCCCCGCTCACCGCGGCGACCAGTCGAGCGTCGCCTGCAGGCCGACGGTCCCTCGCCCGTTGGCGGTGAACAGGTCGAGACCGTCGACGCCCCGCGCGCGGCCGTTCACCGTCACGGCGTCGACGTCGAACAGCGGGTGCAGTCCGCGGAACGCGAAGGCGGCGGGCGTCCGCTCCGGCGCGTGACGGCTCGCGGCGTCGAACAGGAGCACCGCCTGCAGCGGGCCGTGGACGACCAGCGCCGGATAGCGCTCCACCTCCGTGGCGTAGGCGCGGTCGTAGTGTATCCGGTGGCCGTTGAAGGTCAGCGCCGAGAAGCGGAACAGCAGCACGGGATCGACCCCCACGGGTTCGCTCCAGTCGCAAGGCGGAAGCTGCGTCGGCGCGGGCGGCGAGAAACGATCGGGGATGCCCAGGAAGACGAGATCCTGCTCCTCCTCCGTCAAAAGCTCGCCGTCGCGCGCGATGGCGTGACGGACGGTGACGAACACCATCTCGCCGGCGCCGCCGGTCTTGCGCGTGACCTTCAGGATGGTGGAGGTCTTCTCCAGCACGTCGCCGACGTGGACCGGGGCGTGGAACGCGCACCGGCTGCCGGCCCACATGCGCCGCGCCAGCGGGACGGGCGGCAGGAAGTCACCCCGCCGGGGGTGGCCGTCCGGCCCGAGCGCGGATTGCGGCGCGAGCGGCAGGAAGCAGAGCCACGTCCAGATCGCGGGCAGTTCGTCGCCTGGCCGTAAGCCGGCGAGGTCGTGCCGGTTCAGGGTCGCGGCCAGGGAGCGTGCGGACGTCTCGGAGACGCGGTCGGTCAGGACTTGGGACCGGCCCATCCAGTTTTCCCACCCGTCGTCCGCCGAGCCCTGCATGTCGCGACCGCCTCGCCTCACCGTAGGCCGACCGCCTTTCTCAAGGCAAATGCGCGCGGCGAGACCCGCAGCAGCCCCTACCGCCATGAGCTCGGCGCGTCGTCGATCAATGGGAGGTCCGCGATCGGCGAGTCAGCGGGTGAAACAGGTATCCGACCCGTGATCGGGCGGTCGGCGCCCCATGTTGACCCGTTTCGCCCCGAGACGCCCCGCGCGCGGAGACCGGGTTTCTGATGGGGTGGCGCTCCGCGGCGCCGGCCGCAGCCCTCTTCGAAGCCCATGACCGACCGCCCTCGATCGCACCGGCGCCGTCTTTCGTGCGGCTTCCGCTCGCGAGGGCGCGCGGCGGTGTCCGACGCGGCGGGGCCGCTCGGCGTACGGGGAGGCGCGGAGCGCCGGGCGTGCGCCCGGGACCGGAAGATGGACTGTGTGGGTTTCGGCGTCCCCGCCGACGCTCCGCGCGGCCGCTTGTCGGGGGCCTGCCGCGAAAGGGCATTGTCCGCCCTGCACGGCTCGGCCGAGCGGGGGCTCCTTCCCCGCACCCTGACGCGCTTGCGCGCGCCGCCCGGCGGGCGGGAGGCATCCGACGCCTCCCGGACGCGACGGTTTCACTCCCCGTCGCCAACCCCGCACGACCGCCGCCCCGCGACCACCTCGAGCGCGGATCCGAAGCGCCCTCCCCAGCCGCGGGGTCTCGGTAAGACTGCGCCTGCGCCGAGGGACGGGGACATCTTTGGCGACGTGCTCCTATCAGGTCGTTCACGATCAACGACTTACCCCAGAAACTCGGACCCATCGCGGGGGACGACCCTTTCCCGCCGCGGGAGAGGGACAGCCGCCGCGGGCGGCAGGGCTAGGGCGCCTGTTCCTCACACTCAATGTCGAGTCCCGGCTCATTCTGGCCGCTCCCGCGCCTGCCCCATGCTCACGCGGAGGGTTTGGGCCACTCGCCGTTCCCTGAACTCGTTTCGAGTCCGCGCCGTCATCGCGCCTAGAGGCGGCGACGCTGAGCCGGCACGACCGCGCATACACCGTCACCTTCCAGTGGAGTTCGTTCGATGACCACTTACACATTCCTTACATTCGACTACCCACAATCACCGAGAACCATTGGAGAGGGTCTCAATGACTCAGGAACTGTCGTGGGCTACTACGACACAGGAGATGCGGTTACTCAATACTCCGGACCTGCATTTATCTACAGCAATGGAGGTTTTACGTCAGTCACATCTCCTACCGGTGGAGGCGCGGTGCTCTCGGCTGTCAATAACCTTGGACAAGGTGTCGGCGACTACGTCACCTCCGTCACTTCTAGCGGCCAAGCCCTTATATACGGCTTTGAATATAGCGCTGGTATGTACACCTCCATCCAATATCCAGGCTCCACGCAAACAGCTCCAGTAGGCATAAACAGCACCGGAGAGGTAGTTGGAAGTTATCTGTCGTCCGATAGCGGCTCTGGCCAATTCCTATACGCCAACGGCTCATATACATCTATCAGCGTTCCTGGATCGGATGAGACGAAAATCAACGGGATAAACGATAAAGGTCAGATATTCGGGATTGCAGACGTACTAGGCCCGTCTGGGTACGTTAGCATGGGCTTCGTAGACACAAACAACACAATTCATACGTTCACCGTTCCTGGCTCGCTCGGCATTCTTTCAACTTACGTCAACAATAATGGAGAGATAGCCGGGCTATATAACAGTGGAGTCTCGCAAGATGGTGAGAGCTATGTGACATCGATTTACACGATCATCAACGGCGTGTTCTCATCTACTCCTGGCGGAGACATCGAAGGTCTCAACGATGCGGGACAGATTTCGGGCACATTCACCGATGCTTCCGGGGAACACGGCTTCATCGCCACCCCCACCACGCCGATTCCGAGCGGGTCGCCGATGATCGGAGGCGCGGCGGCGAACCAGCCCACCACCGACCAGGGCGCGATCGCGCCCTTCTCCGGGCTGACGGTGAGCGATCCCAATCCGGCGCCCGCGGAGACGGTCACCGTCACCTACAGCGGCGCCGATGGCACGCTGGCCGGCGGCGGCTTCACGGGCGCGGCGGGAAGCTACACCGGAAGCTTCACCTCCGCGGCCGCGGCGCAGGCCGCCCTGCAGGCGCTGACCTTCATGCCCACCGCCAACCAAGCCGCCCCGGGCCAGACCGTCACCACCGGCTTCGCCATCACAGTCACCGACGCGGGCCAGACGACGACCGACTCCACGACCAGCGTGGTCGCCACCAGCGTCAACGACGCGCCGGCGCTCGGCGGCTTGCCCGCCTCCCAGACCGCGACCGCAGGCGTGGCGACCACGCCTTTCGCCGCCGCCACGGTCGCCGACCCCGATACGGGGCAGACCGAGACGGTGACCGTGAGCTTCGCCGCCGCGGCGGGGACCTTCGCGGGCGCAGGTTTCGCGGGCGCGGCCGGGAGCTACACCGGAACGTTCGCCTCGGCCGCCGCCGCGCAGGCCGCGTTGCGGGCGGCGACCTTCACGCCCGCCGCGGGCGCGGCTGCGTCCGACACCCTGACCGTCGCCGTCCAGGACGCGCCGAGCGGGGCGGCGGGACCGGCCACGGCCTCGACCTCGCTGACCGTAGGCTTCACTCCTGTGAACGCGCCGCCCACCATCTCCGGCGCACAGGCGGCCCAGGCTGCTTCCGCGGGCGTGGCGATCAGCCCCTTCTCCGCCGTGACGGTGTCCGACCCGGACGCGGGGCAGAGCGAGACGGTCACCGTCAGCTTCGCCGCGGCGAACGGGACGCTCGCCGGCGGCGGCTTCGTCCAGACCGCGCCAGGCGTCTACACCATCACCGCGCCGGCGGGCGCGGCTGGAGACTCCGCCGCGGCGGCGCAGGCCGACCTGCGCGCCGCCATCTTCACGCCCACCTCCGGCCAGAGCGCGACGACCACCCTGACCCTCAGCGTTTCGGACGGCCAAGCGACCGCCACGAACGCCAACACCACCGTCGTCGCCACGTACACGCCCCCATCGGACGGCGGGGGCGGGGGCGGCGGGGGCGGCGGCTCGACCTCCCCCTCGACAACCCCGCTTTCCATCTCATCGGGGTTCTCCACCGTGGAGACGCCGAACCTCCTCCGCGCCCTCGCCAGCGGCGTAGACGGCTCGACGCCCAACTCACCGATCTACGCTCAGATTCAGAACTCCAAGGCCATCGCAGCCCAGCTGGACCAGGGGCAGATCACCGTCGCCCAGGCCGAAAGCGCGCTCCTCCATGT
>CAXTBN010000020.1:0-44595 GCA_964242895.1 uncultured Caulobacteraceae bacterium
CTCCGCCTTGGGCTCGAGGAAGTAGAAGGCGTCGTGGCATAGCACGAGGCCGAAGCGGCGGCCCGCCACCGGCCAGGGCGCGGCGGCGTCGAAGCACACCAGCTCAGGCCCGTCGCCGCACACCCAGCGTCGCGCGAGCCACAGCTTGGCGAACACCACGTCCGCGCCCGTGCAGGGGACGCCGCGGCGGTCGAGCTCGCGCAGGTGGTGGCCGGCGCCGCAGGCGAGCTCGAACGCACGGTCCGGCTCCGCCCAGTGCGCCTCCAGCAGCGCCAAGCCGGCGAGATAGGTCGGGTCGCTCCAGCGGTGGGCGAAGTAGTCGCCGACGCGGCCCAGCGCGAGGTGGTCCATGGCCTCGCGGAAGGTGAGGCGGTCGGCGTCGCGCACCAGCGCGCGCAGGCGCTCGGGGTCGGCGGCGGGGCCGGTCCACCAGTCGTCCTGGTCGACCAGGAGCGACACCAGCGCGCCCTCCCGATCGCCGGCGTCGAGGGCTGAGAGGGCGTCGCGCACCAGCGCCTCGCGCCCGACGCGCAGGTAGGCGATCCCGTCGACCACGGGCCACCGCTCCCCGGCGTCGTCGGACAGGGAGTGCGGGGTGTCAGCCTCCAGCGGCCGGCTGGAGACGGGCGACGACAGCCCGGCCAGAGCGCCGCTCAAGGCAGCCCCATCTCGGCGAGCACGCGGTCGTGGAAGTGCTTCACCGGCCCCGCGTGCACCAGCTCCAGCTCATCCAGGACGGTGGACATGCTGATCGAGGCCGGGCGCAGGTGCTGGGCGATCTGCGCCACCCGGTCGATCACGTCCGCCGCGTGGAAGGCGCGGCCCTCGGGCGTGGCGGCGTCGGGAAGGATGCGGCGCGAGCGGCGGATCTCGTCGCGCAGCGGCTCGTCCAACTGCAGCAGAGCATGGGCGGTGGCGTGGTCCATGACGTCCTGCAGGCGCGCGCCCAGCAGCACCTCGCCGGTGAAGCCGCTGTCGGGCATCAGGGCGTTGTGCAGGTGATGGGCGAGGCTGGCGGTGAACACCTCGACCGGGTCCGCCCCGTAGGCCGGGGCCAGCAGCACGCCGAACACGGCCACCGCCCAGCAGTGCTCTGCGTGATTCTCGGGCGGCTCCAGCACGATCCGCGGCTTGTCGGGGCAGGTGGCGCCGGCGCGCGGCTGCTGCTCCAGGTCGTGCACGAAGGCGGGGGCGCCGTGCTCGGGGCGCGGATCGAGCGAGAGGCCGTCGCGCAGGATGGCGGCGAGCGCCGCGTCGAGGTCGACGGCCACGGCGTCGAACGCGCGGTGCAGCACCGCCAGCGCCTCCGCGGGCGGCAGGCCGAGCGACAGGAGCTTGGGGCCGTCCAGGTCGCCCAGTCGCGCGGCGGCGAGCGCCGCGGCGACCGTGCGCTTGGTGACGACCTCCGCCGGCTCGCCCGCGACCAGCTCGCACCAGGCGTGGCGGAAGCCGCGTTGCGCGACCGAGCCCTCGCGCCCCGCCGAACGGATGCGCTTGAGGTCGCCGAGTTCGCCCAGGAGCGGCCGGAGGCGCGCCGGCGCGCGCGCCTCGGCGGCCGGCGTGGCGCCGTCCGCCATCAGGCCTCGAACGGTCGGCCGGAGCCGCCGAGCCAGTCCATCAACCGGGTGGTCTGGACGTTGAAGGCGTGCTCGGGCTCGCGGCCGTCGGCGGTCATGGGCGCCTTGAAGAAGGCCCCCATCTGCTCCTGCACCCCGCCTTCGCCGCGGGCGTCGGCCAAGCCCAGGCAGCGCGCGATCTCGATGGCCAGGGGCGCGGCCAGGATCGAGTCCTTGCAGAGGAAGTTGACCTTGATCTGCATGCGCTGGCCCATGAAGCCGGTGACGTCGATGTTGTCCCACGCCTCCTTGTCGTCGCCGCGGGGCCGATAGTACCGGATGTCGATGATGTGGTCCTCGACCGGGTAGCCCAGGATCTGGTCGAGCACGCGCTTTTTGGTGTCGACCTTGGATTTCAGCGACTCCGGGTCATCCAGCGCGAGCCCGTCGCGGTTGCCCAGGATGTTTGTGGAGAACCAGCCGTCCACGTGCAGCGACCGGGCGCGCAGCGCCGGCGCGATCACCGTCTTCATGAAGGTCTGGCCCGTCTTGCCGTCCTTGCCGGCCACCGCGACGTTGCGCTCGCGCGCCATCTGCGCGAGCGGCTTGGCGTCGGCGGCCACCGAAGGGGTGAAGTTGGCGTACGGCGCGCCCGAGGCGATGGCGGCATAGGCGTAGAGCATGGCCGGGCCGATGGCCTCGTCGCTCTCGTCCAGCCCCTTCTCGAACGCCTTGAGGTCCTGCAGGGCGGGCGCGGTCAGGTCGGGGTACCGCTCGGTGGAGGCCAGGTTGACCACCACGACGCGCTCCACCCCGCTCTCGCGCTTGAAGCGGGCGAGGTCGTCCGAGATGCGCTCCACAGCCTCGCGGTGGCTGGCGGCGACGATCTTGTTCTGTCCATCGACGTTCTTGCAAAAGCGCGACGAGCCCACCGCCGCCATCGGCCGCATGTTCCGCAGGGCCGATGCGCCGTCATTCAGCTGCTCGCGGCCGAGCACGGCGTGCTTCTCGGCGGCGGTCCCCAGGTCATCGCCGTTGACGTCCCAGCCGGTGAAGACGAGGTCACGGTAGTCCGCCAGTCCCGCCACCGACAGGTCGGCCAGGGGCAGGCCCGTGTGATCGTTCGACCCCGCCTTCAGCATCTCCACGCCGGCGATGGCGGTGGTCGCCACCGCGCCGCCCAGGCCGACCACCGCCACGCCCACCTTGCCCGAAGCCGCCCTCGCCGGAGCGACGCCCCGTCGGTCCGCGCCCAGTTCACTCATCGATGACTGATCCCTGCCCGCCCGGGTCTACGGCCCGACGCTTCCTTTAGCCGCAGGCGCGGGGGCGCTGGCAAGTCGTCTCTGCCCGAACGCGTTCGCTGAAACGACGGGGCGACAAGGACTTGCGCGCGGGCCGGGGCCGTGGCGTGGAGCGGGCGTGGGGGCGATCCTGATCACCGGCGGCGCGGGCTACATCGGCGCGCACGCCGCCTGGGCGGTGCTCGACGCCGGGCGGGAGGCCGTCGTGCTCGACGATCTGTCGAGCGGTGCGCGCGAGGCCGTCCCGCCCGCGGCGGCGTTCGTGCAGGCGGACGTGAACGACCGCGACGCTGTCGCCCGGACTTTCCGTGAGCATGCGGTCGAGGCCGTGCTGCACTTCGCGGGTCGCGCGTCGGCCCCCGAGTCGGTCCTGCGCCCGCTCGAGCATCACCGCGTCAACACCGGCGGCGCGATCACCCTGCTGGAGGCGTGCGCGGAGGCGGGTGTCGACCGAATCGTGTTCTCCTCCACCGCCGCCGTCTACGGCGACGCAGGCGCCCGGGTGCATGAGGACGCGCCCAAGCTGCCCATCTCGCCCTACGGCCGCTCCAAGCTGGCGGCGGAGGGCGTGCTGGAGGATGCGGCGCGCGCCCACGGCATGCGGATCGCGGCCCTGCGCTACTTCAACGTGGCGGGGGCCGACCCGGCCGGGCGCGCCGGGCAGGCCACGCCGGGCGCGACCCACGTCTTCAAGGCGGCGTGCGAGGCGGCGCTCGGCGCCCGGCCGGCGCTGGACGTGTTCGGCGAGGACTGGCCCACGCGCGACGGCACGGGGGTGCGCGACTTCGTGCACGTCACCGACCTGGCGGCGGCGCACCTGCGGGCGCTGGACCGGCTGGCGCAGGCGCCCGCGGGCCGCTTCGAGGTGTTCAACCTGGGCTCGGAACGCGGCTGGTCGGTGCGCGAGGTCGCGCGCGCCGTCGGCGAGGCGGCGGGGCGGCCCGTGCCCCTCCGCTCCGCCCCGCGCCGGCCCGGCGACATGGCCGAGCTGGTGGCCGACGCCTCCCGCGCCCGGGCGGCGCTCGGCTGGGCGCCGCGCTTCGGCGTGGCCGAGATCGCCGCGCACGCTCTGGCCTGGGAACGGCGGCGCAGCTGACCGGAACGGGCGCGCGCTAAGCATCGGCGGCGGGCCCGCTCGGCCGGCCGTCACGCATCCACAGCCGCAGGGCGTCGAAGGTGGCCACAGCGGCGGCCGTCACCCGGTCCGGTTCGGCGAGGGCGTCGACGCGCCGGCGCAGCTCGCGCCAGAGAGGACCCGCCGCCGAGCCACGCCCGTCGAAGTAGGCCAGGCCGTCGACGCCCGAGGCCCGCAGGGCGCGGCCGATCACCTGGCCGCCGAGGGTCGAGCCCTCCATCACGTAGAGCGAACCCCAGGCGGCGGCCTGGTCATTCAGCCACGGCGGAACGGGCCAAGTCCGCGGGTCGGCATCCACGCCCAGCCGGTGCAGGTCGGCGTGCAGCGTCGCGAGCCGACGGCGCGGCTCGAACAGCGCCGACTCGTCGAGCAGGCGCGCGACGGCGGGCTCCCATCCGGCGTGGAAGCCCGCGAAGCGGCGCAGCACCCGTTCCAGCCGCGGCCGCGAGAGGTGGTGGAGCAGGTCGAGCTCCGCCTCCAGCGCCGCGTGCGCGTCGGCGGTGTCGCGCCGCAGCCGCGCGGACAGGGGAAGCGCTTCGACCTCGGCCGCGGGCGCAATCATCCGCGGTAGGCGGGCGGTGCGCCCGGGTCGGCGGCGAGCAGCGCCGCGAGACCGAGCGTCGTCTCGTCGTCCCAGCCGACCGCCTGCACCGAGCGGGGCAGGCCCTCGTCGTCGAGCCCGACCGGAAAGGCGGTGGCGGGCAGGCCGGCCACGCTCGCAAGCGTCGTCAGTTCGGCGGTGGACTGCGGCTGCGGCCGGGCGAAAGGGAAGGGCGCCACGGGCGTCGTCGGCAGCAGCACGGCGCCGTAGGCGGACAGCTGTTCGCGGATCGCCTCGGACGCCCGCCGCAGGTCGCGATAGGCGAGCGCGAGGTCGATGGCCGAGCGCCGGTGCGCCGTGCCCAGCCGCTCGCGGTAGCCGTCCGAGAAGCCCTCGGGCGCGCGCTCCAGCGCCTCGGCGTGCTCCACGGCGCTCTCCACAGCGCACACGAACATCGCCGTGCGGCGCACCTCCGGCAGGTCCACGCCCGTCAGGCGCACGGGCTCGACCGCCAGCCCCGCGGTGCGGGCGCGCGCCGCCGCGCGCTCCACGCCCTCCCGCGCGGCGGGCGAAAGCTCAACGCCCTCCACCGCCAGCAGGCCGAGCGGCGCCTCGGAGAAGGCGTCGCGCAAGGCTCCGGCGTCGGCCGGCCGGCCGAGCTCGGCGGCGACCTCGCCGTCCTCCGTGCACAGCGCGCCGAACACCAGCGCTGCGTCGTCTGCGGAGCGGGCGTGCACTCCCGCCGTGTCCAGCGCCCAGCCCATGGGCGTGACGCCGCCGGTGGGCACGAGCCCGGCCGTGGGCTTGTGGCCCCACACGCCGCAAAAGGCGGACGGGATGCGCACGGAGCCGAGCGTGTCGGTGCCGATGGCCGCCGCGCACAGGCCCGCGGCCGCGGCGGCGCCCGACCCTCCGGACGAGCCGCCGGCGGTCAGGTCGAAGTTCCACGGATTGTGCGTGCGGCCGAAGTGCGGGTTGTCCGTCACCGCGCCGTAGGCGCCCTCGTGCATGTTGGTGAGGCCCAGCAGCACCACGCCCGCAGCGCGCAGGCGCGCGATCAGCGGCGCATCGGTCTCCGCCCGCCGCTCGCGATAGGCGCCCACGCCCGCGTGCCAGGGCCAGCCCTCGACGGCGACGTTGGCCTTGATGGCGAGCGGGGCGCCGTCCAGCCGCGAGCGCGCCGCGCCGCGCCGCCACCGCTCGGCGCTGGCGTGGGCCGCTGCGCGAGCTCCGTCCGCGTCGACGTGGTTGAACGCGCCCAGCGCCCCGTCCAGCCCGGCGATGCGCGACAGGTAGGCGTCGCATGCCTCGACGGGAGTGACGACGCGGTCGGTGTAGAGGGCGTGCAGGCCGCTCACGCCGGCGGCGATCAGGGGGTTGGCGAAGGTCACCCGGCGCATGATGCACACGCGCGTCGCCGCGTCGATGTCGCCGGGAGGCTTCCGGGCGCGCCTCGAAGCGGGCTAGAGCACGGGTCTTCCTTCGGAGATCCTTATGGCGGCGAGCGACGGGCTGACGCCGGTGCAGGCGGTGATCCTGTCCCTCGTGCAGGGGGTGACGGAGCTGTTCCCCGTGTCGTCGCTAGGCCACGCGGTGCTGCTGCCGCGCCTCCTGGGCTGGGGGCTTGACCAGGACGCGCCGGGGTTCCTGCCCTACCTCGTGGTCATGCACACGGGCACGGCGCTCGCGCTGCTGCTGTACTTCCAGCGCGACTGGCGGACGTTCGCCGCCGCAGCGTTCCTGAACCGCGGCCCGCGCGCGGCGGCGGAGCGGGCGGTGTTCTGGCGGCTGGTCGCGGCCACCCTGCCCGCGGTGGTGGCCGCGGTGGTGCTTTACAAGCCGATCCGCACCCTGTTCGGCAGCCCGGCGCTGGCGGCGGGCTTCCTTGTGGTCAACGGCTTCATCCTGTTCGGGGCCGAGCGGATGCGCCGCCGCGCGACGGCGACCAAACGGCTGGAGGGGCTCACCTGGACCGATGCGGTGGTGATCGGCCTGTGGCAGTGCCTGGCGCTGATCCCCGGCCTGTCACGCTCGGGGGCCACCATGGTGGGCGGGCTCGGGCGCGGCCTGGACCACGAGGATGCGGCGCGCTTCTCCTTCCTGTCGGGCACGCCGATCATCCTGGCGGCCACGGTGCACGAGGCGCCCAAGCTGATGCACATGCACGGGGGCTTCTCGTCGCTGGCGCTGCTGTCCGGCTTCCTCGCGGGCGCGGCCGCGTTCGCCTCGACCTGGGTGCTGATGCACTGGTTCAAGCGGCACGAGTTCAAGGCGCTGGATCCGTTCGCCTGGTGGTGCTGGGGCTTCGGCGGCGTCAGCCTCGCGCTCCTGCTCTCGCACGTGCGCTGACACCGTGGACGACGGAGCCCTGCGCCCGCCCGCCGCGACGGGGTGTCTGCCGGCCGAGGCGGTGCGCGCCTACGACGTGCGCGGGCGCGTCGGCGAGCACTTCCAGGTCTCGCACGGCCGCTGCCTGGGGCTGGCCTACGCGGCGCTGGCGCGCTCGCGCGGCCTGAGCCGCATCGCCGTGGGGCGCGACGGTCGGCTGACCTCGCCCGCCATCGAAGCCGAGCTGGTGGACGGCCTGGTCGCCGGCGGCATGGAGGTCACGCGGCTGGGTCTCGGCCCCACGCCCATGACCGCCTTCGCCGTCCGCCAGCTCAAGCTGGACGGTGCGGTGCAGGTCACGGCCTCGCACAACCCGCCCGACGAGAACGGTTTCAAGTTGATGCTCGGCGCCGAGCGCATCCACGGCGCGGCGTTGCGCGAGCTGGCGCGCTCGACGGGCGAGCCGGCTCCTGGCGGCTCCGTGCGGGACGCGGACGTCCGTGAGCTCTACGTCGAGCGCCTGGCGGAGGCCGCCGTACACATCCCCGCGCTCGCCGTGGCCTGGGACAGCGGCGGCGGGGCCACGGGCGAGGTGGTGGAGCGGCTGGTGCGCCGTCTGCCGGGTCGCCACGTGCTGCTCTCGACGGCCGTGGACGGCCGCTTCCCCGACCACCATCCCGACCCGGCGGTGGAGGCCAACCTGGAGCCGCTCAAGGCGGCGGTGCTCCGCGAGGGCTGCGACCTGGGCCTCGCCTTCGACGGCGACGGCGACCGCATCGGCGTGGTGGACGAGACGGGCGCGGTGATCTGGGCCGACCAGCTGCTGCTGTTCCTCGCCGCCGGCCTCCTGCAGGCGCACCCGGGCGCCACCGTGGTGGCCGACGTGAAGAGCTCCGGCGTGCTGTTCGCGGGCGTCGAGGCCCTCGGCGGCCGGGCGCAGGTGGCGCCCTCGGGCTACGTGCTGGTGCGCGAGGCCATGGCGAAGTCCGGTGCGCGGCTGGGCGGGGAGCTCTCCGGCCACGTCTTCTTCAGCGACTACGGCGACGGGACGGACGACGCCCTGTACGTGGCCGTGCAGGTGCTTTGCGAGCTGGGCCGGCGGGGCGGTCCGCTCTCCGCTTTCCGCGGGAGCCTGCCGGCGGTGGTCGCCACCCCCGAGCTGCGCATCGCCTGTCCAGAGGCGCGCAAGGCCGCGGTGGTGCGGGAGGTCGCGGATCGCACCGCTGGCCGCGGCGGCGACTACGACCCGCAGCTGGGCCTGCGCGTGCGCTCCGCCGATGGCTGGTGGCTCCTGCGCGCCTCGGGCACCGAGCCCAAGCTCACCGCCCGCTGCGAAGCCGCCGACGCCCCCGCGCTCGACCGGTTGGTCGCCGACCTGCGCGCCGAACTGGCGACGAGCGGTATCGCGCTGGGGTAGGAGAGGCGCATGGCCCGCGTGCGCTCGCCCCGGCTGCAGGAGCTCGCCTGGCGGGCGGAGGCGCTCGGCTTCGACGTCCTGTCGTTCCTGCTCCGGCTGCTTCCAATCCGCGCGGTCTCGGCCATGGGCGGCGCCCTGTTCCGCCTCATCGGCCCGCTCGCCGGAAGCGCGCACCGCACCGCGTCGGACAACCTGCGCATCGCCTTTCCGGAGCTTACGGAAGTCGAGCACGCCCGGCTCCTGCGGGAGCAGTGGGACAATCTCGGCCGCACCCTGTTCGAGTTTCCGCTCACCGACCGGCTGACGCCTGCAGGCGGCCGGGTCGAGGTGGTCGGGCGCGAACGGCTGGTCGCGCTCGCGCAGGCGGGCGAGGCGGCGGTGCTGATCGGCGGGCATTTCGCCAACTGGGAGCCGATGGCGGCGGCCATCGTCGACGCCGGCGTGCGCTGCCGGGTGACCTACCGCGCCGCCAACAACCCCTACATCGACCGCCGCATCATCGCCGGCCGCGCCCGCTACGGCGTGGAGCTGTTCGGCCCCAAGGGGCAGGAGGGGAGCCGCGAGGTGCTGCGCTCGCTGGAGGCCGGGTATGCGGTGGCGCTCCTGAACGACCAGAAATTCAACGGCGGCGTGCTCTCGCTCCTGTTCGGGACGCCGGCGCACACCGCCGTCGGACCCACGCGGCTGGCGCTTCGCTTCGGCGGCCGGCTCCACCCCATGTCGTGCCAGCGGCTGCCGGGCGCGCGCTTCCGCGTGGTGGTGCACAAGCCGATCGTGTTGAGGCGCACCGGGTCACGCGAGGCCGACCTTCGCGCGGGCGTCGAGCAGGTGAACGCCTGGGTCGAACGCGTGGTGCGGGAGCGCCCCGCCGAGTGGTTCTGGACGCACCGGCGCTGGCCCGCCGAGGCCTACGCCGCCCTGCGTCAGATCTCCACGACTTCGGGCGGCCGGGGAGGCTCGCGGTCCTCCTCGCGGCGGTCCGGCCCGGTGTAGGCGGGGTCCGCGCGGCGGCGGCGGTCGGGGCCGAAGTAGGCCGCGGTGCGCACAAAGGGGCGGGGGCTGTGGATCACCGCCTCCATGCGGCCGATCAGGCTGCGCAGGGTGAGCGGCTTGAGCAGGAACTCGGTGACGCCCGCGTCGCGCGCCTCCATCACCCGCGTCCGCTCCACCTGGCCGGTCATCATGATCACGGGCAGGTACACGTCCGGGCTGTCGGGCGCCGTGCGCACCGCGCGGGTGAAGCCGACGCCGTCGAGCGGAGCCATGTTGAGGTCCACCAGCGCCACGTCGGCGGGCGCCTCGCGCAGCAGACGCAGCCCCTCGCCGCCGTCGGCCGCCTGCCGCACCTCGCGCACGCCCAGCCCCTGCACGAGGCTGAGCACGATGGCGCGCATGTGCGGATTGTCGTCGACCACAAGCAGGCGCAGCGCGGCCAGCCCTTGCGTCACGCGGCGCGCGTCCGGCTCAGGCGGCGAGGGGCGCGGGCGGGTGCGCGCCCAGGAACAGCGACGGATCCATGTGCCGGCCGCGCCAGGTCATGCGCCAGCACAGGTGCGGGCCGGTGGCGCGACCCTTGTGACCGACCGCGCCGATGGGCTGGCCTTGCGCGACGCGCTGGCCCGCGCGGACGTCCTGTCGCGACTGGTGCAGGTACATGCTGACGAGGCCCTGGCCGTGGTCGATCAGCGTCAGCCCACCCTCGAAGTGCATGTCGGGGTCGGCCATGACCACCAGCCCCGCCGCGGGCGCGCGGATGGGCGTGCCCTCCGGCGCCGCGAGGTCCACGCCGTAGTGCGGCGTCTTGGGAACGCCGTTCAGGATGCGCTGCGGCCCGAAGGCGGAGGTGCGCACCGCGGCGGGCAGGGGCGTCACGAAGCCGGTGGCGAAGCCCTCGCCCGCGTCGCAGGAGGCGAGCGAGGCGGTCTTGCGCTTCAGCTCGGCGGAGATGCGTGCGAGCAGGGCGGGGTCGGACGGCTCGACCTGATCGGTCGGCAGCCCGTCGATCCGCTGGACGTTGTAGGCCACAGGCGCGACGTCGAAGCCCTGCGACCGCCAGCCCTCCGGCCGCTCGACGGCGACGACGGTCCGGGCGGAGGCGTCCCGGTCGAAGCCGATCACCGCTAAGCCCTCGGCGGAGGCGCGGGTCTCGACGGCGTCATCGACGCGCACGCGGGCCCCCGGCCACGTCCGCACCATCATCCAGCCGCCCTGCCGCAGGTCGGCTGTGAAGCCGAACGGGACGGGGGAGATCGCCTCCGCGTGGCTGGCCGCGCCCAGGGCGGCGAGGAAGGCCAGCACGGCGCGGCGGTCAGCGTCGCGCGTCACGGGCGGGGGCCCGCCATCGCCTGCGCGGCTTCCGCAGGCCCGGCGTAGGCCTCCTGCCGCAGAGAGCTCCAGTAGCGCAGCGCTTCCAGCGGTATGGCCCGGCCGGAGACGGCGCACAGGACGAAGCGGCCGGGGCGCATGATGGTGAACTCGTTGTCGCCGTAGGCGACCTGCGCCGGCCCGGCGTCGCGCTCCATGATGTTCATGGAGGGCGGCTCTAGCACCCCGCGCCGACGCGGTCAGCCCGCCGCTCGCCGCACCCCCGGCGAGCTCTAAGCCAGCAGGCGCAGCCGGTCGCTCAGGTGCTCCTCGACGAAGGCGCTGCGCGCCAGGAGGTCGCCCTCTTCGCACACCATCAGGCCGACCACGCCGAGCGAGCCGATCCGGGGCTCCTCGCGGCCGGCCAAGCCCCAGCTCGCGTCGCCCGTGATCGTGAGCGCGAGCTCACCGGAGGTGGCCGCCGCCTCGGGCAGGGTGCGGCAGATCCACTCCACGCGGTCGGGCTCCAGCCGGCCCTCGACCAGGAGCGCGCCCCCGCAGGCCACGGTGAAGCGGCCGCCCTCCGGCCCGCCGCGCAGGCCCAGGTACAGCCTCAGCAGGCCGGGCGAGCGCGGCGTGGCGACGGCCAGGAGCGCCGGGCCGGGCTTGGTCCACGTCCCCCACCAGTCGGGCCCGTTCCAGCCGTCGCCGCGGCGGAACGGCTCGCCGCCCGCCAGCTCCGGCCCGAGCACCGTGCGCCGGTTGCGCGCCAGCGGATAGTAGCGGCCGAGCTCGAGCGGGAACGGTCGGGCCGCGTGCGCGGGGGCGCCCGCGTCCGCCGCGCGCCAGCGCTCGACCGCGTCGGTGATCTGTGTGGCGAGCGCCGACCAGGCGCGCGCGTGGAAGCCCTCGGCGATGCGGTGTTCACGCTGGCGCCGGTGGCCCTCGTCGAAGGCCAGGCGCTCCGCCGCCGCCGCCAGCCGCCGCTCCGAGCCGCCCTCGAAGACTTCGGCGAAGGGGCCGCCCGCCTCCTGCAGCGAGGGAGTGTCGGCGATCAGGGGCACCTTGCCGTAGCAGAGGCTCTCCGTGATCGGCAGGCCCCAGCCCTCGTAGCCGGACGGGTACAGAGTGAAGAGGCAAGCCTTGTAGAGCGTCGCCAGCTCGTGGTCCGGGACGCCGGACAGCATGGCCACGCGCTCGCGCAGGAGCGAGTCTCCCTCCAGCCGCGCGAACACCGCCTCGTTCAGCCATCCCCGCCGGCCGACGCAGACGAGCTTGGGCGTTTTCGCGCCGTGATCGCGCACCAGCTGCGACCACGCGCCGAAGGCGGTGAGGTGGTTCTTGCGCGGCTCCACGGTGGAGACGAACAGCACGAATCCGCCGCGCTGCAGCCCGTGCTTGCGCAGCACTTCCTCGTCGATCGCGTGGTCCTGCGTCTCCGAGCCGATGCGCGCGTCCAGCGGGATCACCTGCGCCCGGTCGAGCGCGACGTCGCGGCCGAGCTTGGCGGCGGCGCGGCGCAGGTCGGCCAGGGTGTGTTCGCTGTTGGTGAGGTAGCCGTCGGCGTGGTCCAGCACCGACTGCAGCCAGCCGACGAAGTCGCGGATCAGCCCGTCCTCGTGGAAGCCCGGCGCGAACACCGGGATCAGGTCGTGCAGGAAGGGGACGTAGCGCAGGCCGAAGCGCGACTTGGCCGCGCGCAGCGCCAGGAAGTAGTTTCCCTGCTCCCAGGTGGCGCCCAGGTTCACCAGCGTGGTCCCGCGCGGGAAGACCATGGCGCCGGACGCCTGCATGGCGATCTCCAGCCGGCCTACGGCCAGCCGCCAGTCGACGGCGTTCCCGTCGTCTGAGGCGAGCGCGAGGCGCGCGGTCTCCAGGAACAGGGGCTTGGGCAGCTCCGACCAGCTCGCCGTCGCCTCGGAGAAGGCGCACACGCGCACGTCCACGCCCTCCGGCGGGTCGCGGAGCGCGGCGGCCACCGTCTCGATCTGCACCCGCTGGATGCCCGTGGGCAGGCGCGAGTGGCGGAAGAAGCCGAGCAGGTCGGCGAGATCGAAGGCCACCGTGGGCGTCACCGCCTCGGCCGCGCTTGGGGGGGCGGCCGCCGCCGGCGCGGCCGGCGCGATGGACAGGTCGCCCAGCACCTCCGCCACCCGCGCCAGCTCTGCGGGCGGGAGCGCGGCCACGGCTCGGGCCGCCGGTGCGCCGCGCGCCACGTCGCGCAGGAAGGCGAGCACCGGATCGCCTCCACCCGCCGCCCCGTCGGGCTCGTTCTCCAGCCGGCGCGAGGCGGCCAGGAGCTCGCGGGCCCACTCCTGGCGCGCGGGCTCGAGTTCGACTGCGCGCTTGTAGGAGGCGTAGGCGTCGCGCGGGCGGTTCTGCAGCTTGCGCAGGTGGCCCATGTTCAGATGGGTGTCCCCGTTGTCGGGCTGGCGGCGCAGGGCTTCCGTGTAGGCCGCCTCGGCCGCGGCGAAGTCGCCCGCCTCCTTGGAGGCGTGGCCCAGCTGCACCCACACGCCCGTGCGCCGGTCGTCCACGTCCAGCGCCCGACGGTAGGCCGCCGCCGCCGCGGGCCAGTCGCGCCGGTCGCGCGCCGCGTCCGCCTCGCGCGACAGCGCGATGGAGCGTCGCCGTCGCGCGCCGCGGCCGTCGACGAGCGCCAGCGCTTCGTCGAGCAGGGACGGCTGCGCTCGCCCCGGAGCGGGGCCGCGCGCCGGCGCTGGTAAGGGCGCCGTCGAGGGTGGGGCTGCGGCCGCCACCGCGGCCCCGTCGCTCGCGCGGACGCCGCGCTTGGCCAGGCTCTCCAGCTCGCCCAGCGGATCGCCCTGCGCGGGATCGAGGCGCGCGGCGGCGGCGTAGGCGTCGGCGGCCTCTTGCAACCGCCCGTCCAGCTTGAGCGCCAGCCCCAGATTCAACCAGGTGTCCGCGTTCCCGGGCGCCAGGGCGAGGGCGCGGCGGTAAGCCTCCTCGGCCCCTCGCAGGTCGCCCGAGTCTTTCCGCATGTGGCCGAGCTGGACCCAGATCGGCTCCAGCGCCGGCGCGACGCGCACGGCCGCCTCGTAGGCCTGGGCCGCCTCGTGCGGCCGCCGAGCGTCGCGCGCACGGTCGCCGGCGAGCTGGTGGGGACGCGCCTTGCGGCGCTGGTGCGAGGGAACGGCGGCCATCGGACTCCGGACGGGACGGTCGCGGCGCGGGCGCGCGCCAGGCCCGGCGTTACCACGGCCGCGGACGCCGGACCAACGGGCGCCGCGGGTCCGCGAGCCTTCCGCCGGCCCGGCGCGCCGTGTACGCCTCCGCCCGATGGTGCCCGACGGACAGAGCCGCAGCGGCCCCGGTCGGGTCCTCGTCGACGGGCTCAACCTGGCGCTGCCGCAGGGTACGGGCGTCGCGACCTACGCCCGCAACCTCGCCGCCGCGCTTGGCCGGCTGGGGCTGGAGACCGAGGGACTGTACGCCCTGGGCGCGCCAGACCGGGCCGATCCGCTGCTGCGCGAGATCGCCCTGATCGATCCGCCCGCGCCTCGGCGTCCGCCCTTCAACTACGCCCGCACGGTGGTCCGCGTCGCCTCGTCCATCGTGGTGGGCGCTAGGGCGCGCGAGGTGGTCATGACCGGGCGCGTGCAGGCCGACCCGGCGCGCCGGCCGCCCTTCGGCCGCGTCTGGGCGGCGTACAAGCTGTGGAACCTGGCGCAGGACGTGTTCGACGTCACGGGCCGCCGCCTGCGCGTGCACGTGCCCGATCCGCCCGCCGTGACGCATTGGACCTACCCCCTGCCCGTCGAGGTGGTCGGATCGCGCAACATCTACACGCTGCACGACCTCGTACCCCTGCGCCTGCCGCAGACCACGCTCGACCGGAAGGACCGCTACCTGCGGCTCATGCGGCTCCTGGCGCGGGAGGCCGACCACCTCGTCACCGTGTCCGAGGCCTCGCGCCGCGACATCCTCGAGCTGCTGCATGTCGCGCCGGAGCGGGTGACCAACACCTACCAGAGCGCCTACGTCGCCGACGCGCCCACCCCGCGGGAGGCGCGGGCCCTGGTCGCCGGCGCGCTGGGGCGGAAGCCGGGCGGCTACCACCTGTTCTTCGGTGCGATCGAGCCGAAGAAGAACGTCGGCCGCCTGCTGGAGGCGTTCCTGCTGTCGGAGGTGGAGCGGCCGCTGGTGCTGGTCGGCAAGGCGGCGTGGAAGGCGGACGAGGAGCTGCGCCTCCTCCCCGGCGCGCTGGAGTCCGGCCGCGTGATCCGGCTGGACTACGCGCCCGCGGGCCTGCTCAGGGCGCTGGTGCGGTGCGCGCGCACGGTGGTCTTCCCCTCGCTGTCCGAGGGCTTCGGCCTGCCGGTGCTGGAGGCGATGGCGCTCGGCGCGCCCGTGATCACCTCCACGGCCGCGGCGCTGCCGGAGGTGGCGGGCGACGCCGCGGTGCTGGTCGACCCCTACGACGTGCGCGCCCTCGCCGCCGCGCTCCGCGCCCTGGACGGTGACGACGCGCGCTGCGCCGAACTCGCTGCGCGCGGGCCGGCCCAGGCGGCCCGCTTCTCGGAGGCCGCCTACGACGCCCGGCTGCGCGAGCTGTACCGCAGCCTGGGAGCGCCCGTGTGAGCGGCGCGGTGGTGCTGGACGTCTCGCGCCTGCTGTCGCGCGCCGACCGGTCCACGCCGACGGGCATCGACCGCGTGGAGGCCGCCTACGCCCGCCACCTGCTCGACACGGAGGGCGCGCGGCTGCGCTTCGCCGCTCTGGACCCGCGGGGGCGCGTGGCTCTGTTGCCGTCGCGGGCCGCGACCGCCTTCCTGGAGCGCACGGAGCGGCTGTGGGCGGACGGGGCCGGTCGGCCCGACTCCGCGCTGCGGCGGGCGGCGCTATGGCTCGGGGCCGCGGCGTTGGTGGGCGATGGCGGGCGCTCGCTGCGCGCGTCTGAGGGCGAGAGCCGGCCGAGCTACCTGCTTCTCTCGCACCATCACCTTGACCGGCCGGAGACGGTGCGCCGCTTCGTGCGGTCCTCGGGCGCGCGGCTCGTGACGCTGGTCCACGACCTCATCCCGATCGAGTGGCCCGAGTACAACCGCCCGGGCCAGGACGCGCGGCACGCGGTGCGGATGACCACCGTCGCCGAGCAGTCGGACGCGGTGATCGCGAACTCGGACGGGACCGCGGCGGCGCTGGCGCCCTTCCTCGAGCGCGCCGGCCGCTCGCCGCCCGTGGTGGTGGCGCACCTGGGCGTGCACGGCCTGACGCGGCGCCAGCCTGACCCGGATACGGCGTCGACCGGCTTCGTCTGCGTCTCGACGCTGGAGCCTCGCAAGAACCACCTGCTGCTGTTCAACGTCTGGCGCCGGCTCGCCGCCGAGCTCGGGCCGGCCACACCGCCGCTGCACGTGGTGGGGCACCGCGGCTGGCATACAGAGGCGGTGGTGGACGTGCTGACGCGCTCCACCTCGCTACGCCCGCACGTGGTCGAGCACGGCGCGCTAAGCGACGACGACGTGGGGCGGCTGGTCGCCGGCGCGCGCGCCGTGCTGATGCCTTCGTTCGCGGAAGGCTACGGGCTGCCGGTGGCCGAGGCGCTTGCGGCGGGCGCACCGGTGATCTGCAGCGACCTGCCCACCCTGCGCGACGTGGGCGGCGACGCGCCCGAGTACCTCGATCCCATAGACGGGCCGGCCTGGCTCGCCGCGGTGCGCGACTACGCCGTTCCGTCCTCCGCCCGCCGCCGCGCGCAGCTCGAGCGGATCGCCGCCTGGCGGCCGCCGACGTGGACGCAGCATTTCGCGCGGGTGGAGCCCCACCTGCGCGACGCCGGTCCGCCCGGGACCTAGCCGCCGGCGAGCCGCGCGATGAGGGCGTCGGCGTCGAATGCGCCGAGTTCGGGACGCGCCGCCTCTTCGGCCAGCACCTCCAGCGTCCGGTCGATCTGCGCGTCCGTGTGGTCGCTGGACAGGAAGAAGCGCAGGCGCGCGGCGCGCTCGGCCACCGCCGGGTGCAGGATGGGCTGCACGTTGATCCCGCGCCCCGCCAGGGCATGCGAGAGTCGCGCCGCCTTGATGGAGCTGCCAGTGATCACGGGCACGATGGCGACGCCCTCCGACGGGCCGGTGTCCAGGCCCGCGGCGCGGGCGCCATCCATGAACCGGCGCGCGTTGCGGTTCAGCTGCGCCACGCGCTCGGGCTCGGCGGCCATCACGTCCATCGCCGCAATCGCCGCGGCCGCGATGGGGGGCGGCATGCCGACCGAGTAGACGAAGCCGGGGGCCGTCAGCTTCAGGTACTCCACCAAGTCGGCGCGCGCGGCGATGTAACCGCCGCAGCCCGCCAGCGTCTTGGAGAGCGTGCCCATCCAAAGGTCCACGTCCGCGCCCGTGAGCCCGTCGCGCTCGCCGATCCCGCGCCCCCGGGGGCCCAGCACGCCCACGGAGTGCGCCTCATCCACCATCAGCCAGGAGCCCGTTCGACGTGCGAGGGCCGAGAAGGCGCGCGCGTCCGGCGAGTCGCCGTCCATGCTGTAGACGCCCTCGATGATGATCAGGGCGCGCCCGGCGCGGCCGCGGTGCTCGTCCAGCAGGCGTGCGCAGGCGGCCGCGTCGTTATGCGGGAACGCCAGCCGCTTCGCGCCCGACAGCAGCGCGCCCTGAGTAACGCTGTTGTGGATCAGGGCGTCGTGCAGGATCAGGTCGTCCGCCCCGAGAAGGTGGCCGATGACGCTGGTGTTGGTGGCGTGGCCGCTGACGAAGGCGACCGCGTCCTCCGCGCCGTGCAGGTCGGCGAGCCGCCGCTCCAGCTCGCGGTGGATCGGGCGCTCGCCCGCGACCACGCGGCTCGCCGACACGGTGGTGCCGTACCGGTCGATGGCCGCCTTGGCGGCGTCCGACACCGCCGGATGCCCGTTCAGACCCAGGTAGTTGTAGGACGAGAAGTTCAGCAACTCCCGCCCGTCGATCACTGTCGTGGCGCCGGCCAGCGCGTCGTGCGGTTGCAGGAACGGGTTGTCGATCCCCAGGAACGCGCCCGCGGAGCGGATCACCTGCATCTGGTCCCACGCCGCGAGGTCCGACAGATCGTCGGGCGCGCGGCGCGCGGCCGGCGCGGGGGCCGTCGGCGCGCGCACGGGCGCCTCGCCGCGGGCGGCGACCTTGCCGAGGAGACGCGCGCGCTCCTCCGGCGAGAGCCGGCCGGGGCTCATTCCGCCGCGGTCGCCTCTGGCCGGGCGGCGGCGGGGGCCAGCGCCTCCGTCTCGTGCACGCGAGCCGCCTCCGCCAGCGCCGACGGCGCCGCCCCGTCGCCCCGCGCCTCTAGAAGGCTCGCGGTGATCCGTCCGGCCAGCGACCCCACGGTCGCCGTTTCAGAGAGCGAGAGCAGCGGCAGGTTCACCTTCAGCTTACTCTCCAACGTCATCCGCAGTTCCACCGCCATCAGCGAGTCCATGCCGAGCTCGGCCAGCGGCCGGTGCGCGTCGACCTTCTCGCCCGCCGACAGGATGCGCGCCACCTCCTCCAACAGCAGGTCGACGACCAGCGCCTTGGCCTCCGCCGGCTCCAGCCCGGCGAGCCGCTCGGCCAAGTCCGTGTCCTCGTCGGCGTCGCCGGCCGCCACGTCGGCGAACAGGGGGCGGGACAGGATGGGCAGACGCTTGCGCGCCGCGTCCCAATGCACCGCCGCATAGGTCAGGGCCGGGCGGCCGGAGGCCCAGAGCGCGGGCAAGGCGTCCAGCGCCTCGCCCGCGACCAGGGGCGCGGCCGAGAGCCGGCGCTCCAGCGCGTCCAGCGCGGCGCCTTCGCGGTGCAGGAAGCCCGCGTCGGCGATGGGGCCCCAGCCGACGGCCAATGTGGGCCGCCCCTGCGCCGAGCGCCGCGCCGCGAGCGCCTCCAGCGCCAAGTTTGCCGCCACGTACGGCCCCTGTCCCGGCGCGCCCAGCACGGTGGTGGCCGACGAGAACAGCAGCGCCCAGTCGAGGTCGTCTCCCGCCGTCAGCCTGTCGAGGTTGAGGGCGCCGTCGAGCTTGGGGCCGAACGTCGTGGCGAGGCGCGCGGCGTCCATGTCGCGCAAGAGCCCGTCGTCGACCGCCATCGCCGCGTGCACCCAGCCGCCGAGCGCGCCTTGCCCGTCCCGGACCTCGTCCAGCACCGCGGAGAGCGCCGCCGCATCCGCAACATCGCAAGCGTAGGCGCGGGTGTCCACGCCGGCTGCGGCGAGGGCGGCCAGCGCCTCCGCCGAACCCGGCGTCGCGGGGCCGCGCCGGCCCAGAAGGGCGAGCCGTCGCGCGCCTCGCTTCGCCAGCCATCGCGCCGACTCCAGCCCGAAGCCGCCGAGGCCGCCCGTGACGAGGTATATCCGGTCGTCGCGCACGGTGAACGGCCGCGCCGCGGGCGCTTCGACGCTGCGGGCGGCGGGCGTGACCACGATCTTGCCGATGTGGCCGGCGCCCTGCATCAGCCGGAACGCGTCCTCCACCTCCGGCCTCGGGAAGGCGCGGAAGGGCAGGGGCCTCAGCTCGCCCGCCTCCATCATGGCCAGGGTCTCGGCCAGGAGCCGCGCCGCCAGCTCCGGCCGCGCGAGCGGCAGGCGGTCGGCGTCGATGGCGTGATAGCTGACGTTCTCGCGCAAGGGCCGCAGGCCCACGCGCGTGTTCTCGAAGAAGTCGCGCTTGCCTAGCTCCAGGAAGCGACCGAACGGGCTGAGCAGGGCCAGCGAGCGCTCCATGGCCTCGCCGGCGAGCGAGTTGAGCACCACGTCGACGCCCGCGCCGTCCGTCAGGCGGCGCACCTCTTCCGCAAAGGCGAGCGAGCGGCTGTCCAGCACGTGGTCGCAGCCGAGCTGGCGCAGCACCTCGCGCTTGGCGTGCGATCCGGCGGTGGCGAACACCTCGGCCCCGCGCGCCTGGGCGTACTGCACGGCGGCCAGGCCCACGCCGCCCGCCGCCCCGTGGATCAGCACCCGCTCGCCGCGCTCCAGCCGGGCCACGTGGCCCAGGGCGTAGACGACCGTGAGGAAGGCCACCGGCACCGTGGCCGCCTCGGCGAACGTCAGCCGCTCGGGCAGGCGCACCACGGCGTGGGCGGCGGTCACGACTTCGGACGCGAGGGCGGCGGGTGCGAAGGCCATCACCCGATCGCCCGGCCGCAGCTCGACGCCGTCGCCCACGGCGGTGACGATCCCCGCGCACTCCAGACCCAGCGTGGCCCCGGCGAAGCCGTCGAGCAGCGCCTCCTCGGGCAGGAGTCCCTGAGCCCACATCACGTCGCGGAAGTTCAGGCCCGACGCTTCGACCCGGATCGCCACCTCGCCGACGCCCGGCGCGTGCCCGGACGCGGGCGCCCAGCGGAGACTGGAGAGCAGGCCTGGCTGAGCGGCGTCCAGGGCGCGCGGCGCGCCTGGGGCAGGGTCGGTCGGTGGCGCGCCGCGGCGCAGGCGCGGGACGAAGCGGCCGGCGGCGGTGTGCACCACCTCCGTCTCGCCTGCGTCCGCCGCGGCGATCTCAGCGCGGAGCCGGTCGGCGGCCTCGCCGGCCGCGAGGTCGGGCGCGAGGTCGACGGCGCGGGGCTGCAGCTCCGGGTGTTCGTTGGCCAGGGTGCGGGCGAGGCCGAGGAGGACCGCCTCCGCGGGCTCCTCGTCTGCTCCGCGGACGACGATCCACAACCGCGGGGGCGCCGCTTCGAGCGCGGCGAGGGCGCGCACGGCGTCCAGCAGCGCCGCCGACCGCACCGTCGGGTCGCCGGCCGGCGCGAGCCACACGGCGTCCGCCGCGCCGTCGTCGATCGCGGCGCCCTCGGCGAGGGCGCGGCCAAGCGGTCCCTCCGCATCGCCCAGCAGCCGCAGCGACGTCGTCTGGGCGCAGAGCTCGATCACGGCCGGCGCCTCGGCGATGGCGGTGGCCGCCAGCAGGGTGTTCGCCCAAGGCGAGGCGGCCAAGTCGGTGCTCTCCACCTGCGAAAAGCCGGCGTCGGACAGGGCGGCCGCCCAGGCCGACCCCGGCCGCAGCGGTGAGACGGGCAGCTCGGGCGTGAGCGAGGCCGCCCACCACGCGGGCGCCCGTCCGAGCACCAGGTCCAGCAGCGCGCTCGGCTGCGGCTCGGCCGCGAGCAGCACGCCGCCGGGCGCCAGCACGCGGCGCACCGCGGACAGGGCGGCGCGGCCGGAGCGGGTGAGCGCGCCCGCGGACACCACCACATCGAAGCGGTCCTCCGGGTCCGCACCGCCCTCGCCCGGCGACCAGGCCAGGGCGGCCGCGCCAGGCTCGCGGGCCAGGGACAAGGCCAAGCGCGCCGCGACGTCGGCGTCCGGGTCCGTCGCGAGATAGCGCACCGCTTCGCGGTGGGGCGAGAGGAGACGCAGCAGGTGGCGGGTGAGCGCGCCCGTCCCGGCGCCGAGCTCCAGAACACGGAAAGGGCGACCCTGCGGCCGGATCGCGGCCAGACGGAGCAGGGCCGCGGACAGCGCGTCCTGTGCGCGCCGGGCGGCGGGCGAGCCGTTCAGCAGCTGATCCAGCAGGGCCGCCGGCGCGCGTCCGGCGACCGAGCCCTCACGCAGAATGCGCGGAAGCAGGGCGGCCGTGTCCGCCGCCAGAGCCAGCTCGGCCGTCAGCGCCGGCTGCTCCTCGAAGAGCGTGCGCCAGATGGCGGAGCGGTCGCCGAAGCCGTGCCCGGAAGCCAAGGTCCACAGCCCCGCCGTCTCCGACGCAAGCCCGTGACGGGACAGAAGCTCGAGCGCGGCGAAGGCCAGGGGCGCGGCGTCGGCGTGGACGCGTTCCACGATCTCGGCGGCGGTGGTGACGCCGCTGCCGATGACCTCTGTCAGCGCCCCGTGCGCGGCGGCGACCAGATAAGCTTCGAGCAGGGCCGCAGCCTCACCGCCGTCGCCCGTCGCGCCCGCATCGCTGTCGATCGCGGCTTGGAGCAGCGCGGCGGGCTCGGGCGCCCAGGCCGCGCCTTCGGCCAGCGGCGCCGGAAGCCGGTCGAAGCGGAAGGTGCGGTCGTCGGCGTCGGGCGCGGCGCGCAAGCGGACGCGGCGGAACCACGCCTCGCGCACCTCGGCGACGACGGCGCCTTCGCCATCGAGGAGCACGACCTCACCCATGACCGAGCGCACGCCGCGGCGGCGCACCTGCAGCCGCGCCTCCACCGGGCGGCGGTCGAAGGGCGCGTGCAGGCGCACGCGGCCCATGCGGGCGGGCAGCAGGCTGTCGCCCCCCGCGCCTTCCCCCTGCGAGAGCAGGAGGGCGAGGAAGCCTTGGAAGGCGCCGTCCAGGAGCTCTGTGGCCAGCATCTGGCCGTCCGCCACGGGTGCGTCGGGCCGCAGCCGCACCTGCGCCGCGTCCGCGCCCTGTACGTCGACGTGCTCGACCGGCTGGAACGCCGGCCCGTAGTCTAGGCCGAGGCGCCGTGCGGCCGCGTACACGGCCTCGCCCTCCAGCCGCGCGACGGCGGCCTCGAGGTCCATTAGCGGGACAGCCGCCGCCCCCTCACCCTCGCCGATGCGCGCCACCGCATGTGTCGACCAGCCCTCGTCGCTCAGCCGCGCCCGGCTCTCGATCGAGAGCCGCCGGTCCTCGCCCAGGCGCACGCGCAGCTCGCGCGGGCGGCCCGGTTCCAGCGGCAGGGCGCGCAGAATCTCCAGGTCGGACACCTCGAGCACGTCGGCGGACGGGAACCGGACGCGCGCGGCCGCCAGCGCGATCTCCGCCATGGCGGCGGCGGGGAGCAGCGGCTGGCCCTCGAGCGCGTGGTCGGCGAGCCAGGGCTCCATCCGGACGTCGAGCATGCGCGACCAGGTGTCCGCCTCGCCCGCCTCGCGGAAGCCGAGCAGCCGCCCGTCCTGCGGCGGCTGGGTGACCGCGTGCCCCTCTGACGTCCAGGGCAGCCAGTGCGTCTGCCGCGCCCAGGGGTACGAGGGCAGGCCGCGCCGCGCGGCCGGGCCGTCGAACGCCGGCGCGTCCGACAGGTCGGCGCCCGCGGCGTACAGCCGGCCGGCGATGGCGGAGAACGGGTCGCGCGGGGCGGCGCGCTTGGCCAGGGTGGCGAGCACGCGGCCCTCCACCTCCGCCGCCTTCAGGCCCTGGCGCAGGTACGACTGCAGGATGGCGTGCGGGCCGATCTCGACCAGCACGCGCGAGCCGGCGGCGATCGCAGCCTCCACCGCCGACGCGAACCGCACGCGTTCGCGGATGTTGCGCCACCAGTAGTCCGGGCCGAGCGCCTCGCCGTCAACGGTCTCGCCGGTGACGGTGGAGACGAACGGCGTCCGCGTCGGCCCGGCGCGCAGGCCGTCTAGGTCGGCCAGCAGGTCGGTGCGGATCGGGTCCATGGCCGCCGAGTGAAACGCGTAGTCCAGCTGCAGCGGCGTACAGCGCCAGCCCTCCGCCTCCGCCGCTTCCTTCAGCCGGGCGAGCGCCGCGGCGGGGCCGGCGACGGTGGTCGCGTCCGCGCTGTTCTCCGCGGCGAGCTCCAGGCGTGCACCGACCGCCGCGATGGCGTCCAGCGCCGCCTCGGGACCGATCGACAGGGCGGCCATGCGTCCCGCGCCCGCGGTGCGCTGCTGCTGGCGCGAGCGCGCCTCCACCACGCGGCAGGCGTCGGCGAGGGACAGGGCGCCCGACGCCCAGGCGGCCGCGATCTCGCCCACGCTGTGGCCCAGCACGGCGGCCGGACGCACGCCCGCCGCCTCAAGCGCACGAACCACGCCGACCTGCACGGCGAACAGCAGCGGCTGCGCCACGTCCGTGCGGGCCAGCATCTCTGGCGGCTCATCGGCGGCCAGCCGCTCGAAAACGGACCAGCCGAGCCGCGGGCCGAGCTCGGCGTCGACCTCCTCGATGGCGGCGCGAAAGGCGGACGAGTGCGCCAGCGCGTCGCGCGCCATCCCGGGAAACTGGGCGCCGTTGCCGGTGAAGACGAAGGCGACGCGGCCCGCCACGGCGCGACTGTCCGTCCAGCCGGCGCGAAGGTGCTCCACCTCCGGCGCGCGGAGCACGGCGGCGAGGTCGGCGGGCGTGGCGCCCCAGGCGTGGGCGCGATGCCGGTGGTGGTCGCGACTGCGCGCGGCCGCCCGCACGGCGCGGGCGGCCGCGCCCGGGGCCGCCCCGTCCAGCCGCTCGGCCCAGGACTGCGCAAGAGCCTTGAGCGACGCCTCCGACCGGGCGGAGATCAGCAGGGGCGGGAGCGCGCCCGAGGGCGCCGCGTCGGCCTTTTCGCGCGCGGGCGGCGCGGCCGAGAGCACGGCGTGCGCGTTCGTGCCGCCGAAGCCGAAGCTGTTCACGCCGGCGGTGAGCTCGCCGTCCCCGAGGGGCGTCGGACGGGTCACCACCTCAAGGTTGAGCTCGTCGAAGGCGATGTCCGGGTTCGGCGTGTTGAAGTGCAGCGACGGCGGCGCGGTGCGGTGCTCCAGCGCCAGCATGGTCTTGAGCAGGCCCGCCATGCCGGAGGCGACTTCGAGGTGGCCGACATTGGTCTTGGCCGAGCCCACGCGGAGCGGCCGGTCGCGGCGGCGTCCCAGCTCGCGGCCCAGGGCGCCGAGCTCGATGGGGTCGCCCGCGGCGGTGCCCGTGCCGTGCGCCTCCACGAAGCCGAGCTCCGCAGGGTCCACCTCGAAACGGTCGTAGACATGGCGCAGCAGGCGGCCCTGCATCTCGCCGTTGGGCAGCGACAGGCCCATGGTGCGCCCGTCTGAGTTCAGCCCGGTGCCGCGGACCACCGCGCGGATCGCGTCGCCGTCGGCGAGCGCCGCGTCGAGTGGCTTCAACAGCACCACGCCCCCGCCCTCCGAGCGCACGTAGCCGTTGGCGCGCGCGTCGAAGGCGAAGCAGCGACCGTCAGGCGACAGCATCCCCGCCGCGGAGAAGCCGGCGAACGGGAAAGGCGTCATCAGCATGTTGACCCCGCCCGCGATCGCGGTGGGGACCTCGCCCGAGCGGATCGCCTGGCAGGCCTGGTGCAGCGCCACGATCGACGAGGAGCAGGCGGTGTCCATGATGAACGACGGCCCGTGCAGATCGAAGACGTACGAGATGCGGTTGGCCGCGATCCCGGTGGTCGTCCCCGTCATGAAGTAGGCGTTGCCCACGGCCGGGTCGCCCAGGGCCAGGTTGCCGTACTCGGTGCCGGACGCGCCGATGAACACGCCCGCGCCGGAGCCCGCCCAGCGCGAGGGCCGCTGTCCGCCGTCCTCCATCGCCTCCCAGACGAGCTCAAGGAGCAGGCGCTGGGCGGGGTCGACCTGGTCCGCCTCGCGCGGCGAGATGCCGAAGAAGGCGGAGTCGAAGGCGCCGGGATCGGGCAGCACGCCGGCGGCCCAGGTGTAGCTCTTGCCCGGCTGGCCCGGGTCGGGGTGGCCGTAGGCCGCCTTGGACCACCGCGCGTCCGGAATCTCCGTCACCGCGTCGCGGCCGTTCGCCAGGAGGTCCCAATAGGCCTCCAGGTCCGGCGCGCCGGGCAGGCGGGCCGCGGCGCCGACGATGGCGATCGGTGCGGTCAAGGAGCCTCCGGCTGGCGCGCCGGGGGGAGCACGCGGGGGGTGAGGAGAACGCTATCTAGCCCGGAAACGCCCCGCCCGTCACGCCGGACGTCCCGAGGCCGTCGTCAGAAGTTGCCGGCGACGGAGGCGGTGAAGGCGATCTGGTAGACCAGCGAGAGCACGTCCGTCCCGATCTGGAAGTACTTGGGGTCCACGTAGGGCAACGCCACCAGCTCGTCGCCGGGCAGCAGCGCCACGTCGCGGTCAAGGATGAAGGAGCCGTTGGCGCGACGGATCAGGAAATGGCCGCGCCGCCCACGCTCGGAGAAGCCGCCGGCCAGCCGCACGTAGTCCTCGCGCTTCAGGCCCGGCCGCCACAGCACCGCCTGCGGCTGCAGCACCTCGCCCGAGACCAGCACCGTCTGGCTGAGGCGCGGGATGACGATGACGTCGTCCTCCTCCAGCCGCAGGTCGGCGATCTGGCCGCCCTCGGCGACGACGATGCGGCCGTCGGGCGCGGTGCGGCGCGCCCGCTGGATGTAGCTGGAGACGAGCTGCGCCTCCGAGGCGCGGATGGTGGCCACGCCCGAGGTGGCCGAGGTGGCCAGGAACAGGGCGCGCTCCAGTCGCTCGGCGGCCTCCTCGATCGCGCGCGCCTGCTGCTGGGCGACCGAGCGGCGCAGCACGTAGACGTCCTTCAGGTCGGCCAACGCCGGATCCGTGCGGATCTGCGCGATCGCGGCGGGCAGGCGCGTGTCGGTGGCCAGCACCAGCACCGACGGGCCGATGCGGCTGCCCTCGACGCGCACGCGCACGGTGGAGGCGGGGCGGTCGCCGACGAAAGTCACGCGGTCCTGGTCGCGCACGGGCGTACGCGACAGGTCGGGGATGGGCACATACTGGCTGTAGGGCTTGCCGTCGCGCGCGCCCGTGATCACGGCGTCGGTGGCCGAGGGCAGAGGACGCGCCAGCGTGGCCAGCTCGCCGCCGTTGGCGACGGAGCTCTTCAGCTCGAACAGGTAGTTGTTGCGGATGGAGCCGTCGGCCACCACCGTCGGGCCCTGCTTGTCCACGAAGATCGTGTCGCCCTCGCGCAGGTTGGGCGTGGGCAGGCGGCCCGTCAGCAGGAAGTCGTACAGGTCGATGTGGGCGATATCGACGCCGGCGTGGCGGATGGTGATGTCGCGGTAGGAGCCGCGCGAGGGGTCCACGCCGCCTGCGCGGATCAGGTAGTCGAGCACCGAGTCCGCCGCCTGCCCCGCGTAGCGCCCCGGTCGCTGCACGAAGCCGCCGACGAACACGCCGACACGGTGCGTGGTCAGGAGCACGGCGTAGAAGCGTACGGTGGCGGTGAAGGAGCGGCCGGCCGCCGCCTGGATCACCGACTGCAGCGCGGTGGCGCGCACGCCGCCCACGTGGACCGCGCCCACCTCGGGCAGGAAGATGTTGCCTTGCGGGTCGACCGTCTGCACCACCTGCTGCTGGGCCGAGGAGGAGGCGATGCTCGCCCCGGACGTTCCGCCGACGGGGCTCGTCGCCCCGGTGGTGGGGTTCGCGTCCGCCGTCGCGGAGCCGGTGGCTCCGCCCAGCACGTTGAGCCCGATCTTGTCGCCGGGCTGGATCTGGTAGTCGGGGTTCACGGAGTCGCTGGGCGGCAGCGGGCCGGTGTTCTCGAACAGGGATGCGCCGAACGGCTCGGGGTCGCCGTTCGCCTCGCGGCGCACGTCGCGGCCGTTCGCCGTCTGCAGCGCGGGGCCGCCTTCAGCCTCCACCGACGAGCCCTCGCGGCTGTTGGCCCGGCCCGAGGCGTTGGTGCGGTCCAGCGCGTCCTGCAGGGCCGAGGCGCGCTGGGCGTTGGCCTGCAGCGCCGCCTGGTTGGAGGCTTGGCTGGACGCCTGCAGCACGCTGAGCGGGTTGGCGTTGATCTGCGCCCAGCCCGCCCCGGCGTCCGCCAGCGCGACCGCCGCGACCGCCACACCCGCCGCACCGCGGCGGAAACTCTTAAGCGGCATGCTCGCGCACCCCCACCACGATCAACCAACCGATGCCGTAGGCCAGCAGCAGCGCCCCGAACACGCCCAGCACCGTCACCGCCCGCAGGGGATAGGTGGACTTCTCCGGCAGGTTCGGCTCGACGACGCGGACCAAGTAGACGTGCTGCTTCTGAGCGTCGAGGCGCGCCGTCTCTAGAGACGACAGCGCAGAGCCGTAGGCCTTGGTCGCCAGGTCGCGGTCAACGGACAGCCGCTCGTAGCCGGCGACTGTCGGGGCCAGCGAGCTGTCGCCGCCCGTCAGGCGCGCGCGCTGGGCGCCGAGCTGGCCCTGGATCGCCGCCACGCGCGTCTGCTGCTCCTGCAGGCGCGGGCTTTCCGGCTTGAGGTAGGTCCGCTGCGCGGCGAGTTCGGCGTTGGCGCGGGCGAGCTGGCCCTCCAGGCCGCCGATCACCTCCGTGACCACGGCGGCGGACTTGGACGGATCCAGCGACTGGCGCGCGTCGCGGAAGGTCGTGGCCCGGTTGGTGAGCTCGGCGACGATGGCGGCCGTGCGCTGCACCTCGCCCTGGCTGACGCGCAGGGCGTCGGCCTCGGCGCGCTGGCTGAAGCGGTTCACCAGCGCCTCGGACTGCTCGAGCAGGAGCTCGTTTATGCGTCGGCTGTCCTCGGGCCGGAAGGTGCGCACGGTGAGCTTGATCACGCCCTGCGAGTTGCTGTCCGACCCGGCCTTCACCCGCTTCATGTAGAGCTTGGTCAGCTCCTCCGGCTTGGGTTCGGACTTCAGGCCGTTGATGAAGTCGAGCCCATTGCGCCGCCACACGGCCACGAGGTCGACGTCGCGCGACAGGCGCTTCACCGCGTCCTGGCTGCTGATGAAGCTCGTCACCCCCGCCGCGTCCTCGCCGCTGGCGGAGCCCGCCGCGCCGAAGATCTGGCCCAGCACCGAGGCGGTCACCGGCGCCTGGCTGCGGACCATGAAGCGGCTCTCCGACACGTACTGGTCGGCCGCGAAGGCGTACATGTAGATCGCCACCAGCAGCGTCGGCACGCCCACGAGCCCGACCAGCCACCGGCGGCGGTCGGCCCAGGCGCGCAGGCGCGCGATCAGCGCGCCGGCGCCGATGCCCGACACGCCGGACGACGCGCCCTGGAAGGAGGGATGCTGCACGGCCATGAGGTCAATCCGCCCCGGTCAGAACGCCGGACGGCGCAGGGCGCAGGGCGATCCGCACGCTCGCGCACCGGCTTGCGCACCGGGTCTGTGGGGCAGGTCCATCACGTGTCGATGATCCCAAGTCCGTCGCCCCGCCCGCATCCATAGCCGCCTTCTGCTGCGGTGCACAACCGCCCGCGGCGGTAGGCGCCGGACGGGTTGACCTACGGGCCGTAGCCGGTCAGAGGTTCGCTGTACAGCCCCCTGGGCGGCGGGGCTCTTCCGGCGCAGCGGCCCGCTTCCCGCGGGTCGTCTCGGGTGCGGCGAGGGGTCGAGTGGCGGTTCTTGAGACGCTGTCGGGGCGCACGCCGGCCCGTTCGGTTCTTCCCGAAGCCGCTCGCCCGCGCCCCGCGCCCGCGCCGCCCATCGCCGCCAGCCTGGGCATGGCGTGGTGGAAGCGGCCGGCCATGCGTCGCGCGCTCCGGGCGCTGGGACACTCCGATCGCTTCGCCGGGAACGTGCCGCAGGCCGTCTCGGCCGCACGCCGGGCCGGCGGCGCGGTGGCGGTGTGGGCGGCGCGCGAGCCCGCCGGCCTCGCCGGGGCCGCCGAGGCCGCGGGCGTGCCCGTGGTGCGGGTGGAGGACGGCTTCCTGCGCTCGGTCGGCCTGGGCGCCGACTTCACGCCCGCCGCCTCCCTGATCCTCGACCGGTCCGGCGTCTACTATGACCCTTCCGCCCCGAGCGACCTGGAGACGGCGCTGCAGTCGGCCCCCATGCCGCCGGCGCTGATGGAGCGCGCGCGCGCGCTCCGCGAGGAGATCGTCCGCCGCGGGCTGACGAAGTACAACGCCGCGCCCGGAGCTCCGGGCGCCCGTTTCGAGCGGCCGTCGGGCCGTCGGGTGGTGTTCGTGCCCGGCCAGGTGGAGGACGACCGGTCCGTGCAGCGCGGCGGGGCGGGGGTCGCCGGCAACCTCGACCTGCTGCGGCGCGTGCGCGAGTGCGAGCCGGACGCCTTCGTAGTCTACAAGCCGCACCCGGACGTGGAGGCCGGCCACCGCCGGGGCGCCGCGCCGGACGCCGCCGTGCTCGCCCTGGCCGACCGGGTCGTGCGCGACCTGCCCGTCCCCGCGCTGCTGGACGGGGCGGACGCGGTGCACACCCTGACGTCGCTCTGCGGCTTCGAGGCGCTCATGAGGGGCGTGCCGGTGACGACGCACGGCCAGCCCTTCTACGCCGGCTGGGGGCTGACCGACGACGTCGCGCCGCAGCCGCTCCGGCGGACGCGACGGCTCACGCTGGACATGCTGGTCGCCGCGGCGCTGATCCTCGTCCCCGTGTACCTGGACCCCGCCACGGGCGAGGCGTGCAGCCCCGAGACGCTGATCGAGCGGCTCGCCGACCCCGGCCTGTGGCGGCCCGACGCGCTGGTGCGCCTGCGCCGGCTGGAGGGGCGGGCGATGCGCGCCCTGCGGAGCCTGCGCCGATGAGCGCGGCCCCTCGCTCGGTGCGTCGGCGCTTCCTGTTCCTTCAGGGGCTGCCGGGCTTCTTCTTCTCGCGGCTGGGGGCGGCGTTGCTGTCGCGCGGGCACGACGTGCGCCGCGTCAACTTCAACCTCGGCGACCGCCTGTTCTGGCGGCTGCCCGGGGCGGAGGACTACCGCGGCGGCCCGAAGGGCTGGCCCGCATGGCTGGAACGACGGCTCGACCGCTGGCGGCCGACGGACATCGTGCTGTTCGGCGACTGCCGTCCCCTCCATCGCGCGGCGGTCGCCCTCGCCGAGGCGCGCGGCATCGACGTGCACGTGGCGGAGGAGGGCTACCTGCGGCCCAACTGGGTGACGCTGGAGCCGGGCGGCGTGAACGGCCACTCCTTCCTGTCGCGCGATCCGGACTGGTACCTCGCCGCTGCGCGCGAGGCGCCCCCGTGGACGGGCGGCGTGCCGGTGCTGCAGAGCTTCGGCGACCGTGCGCGCGAGGACGTGCTCTACAACGTCGCGGCGCTGCTGGGCGCGCCGGCCTACCCCGGCTACCGCACGCACCGCACGCAGCATCCCGTGCGCGAATACATGGACTGGATCCGCAAGCTGGCGCGTCGGAGGACCACCGAAGCGCACGCACGCGAGCGCTTCGAGGCTCTGCGCGCCGGCGGCGCGCCCTACCACCTGTTCCCGCTGCAGCTCGACGGCGACTATCAGCTGCGCGAGCACTCGCCGTTCCGCGGCGTCGAGCCGGCCCTGGCCGTGGTGCTCGACTCCTTCGCCCGCGCGGCGCCTCCCGGGGCCCGGCTCCTCGTCAAGGACCATCCGCTCAACTCCGGCATGATCGACTGGGGCGCGCGCGTCCGGCGGGCGGCGGCGCAGCGGGGGATCGGCGAACGCGTGGAGTTCGTCGACGGGGGCCTCTTGGAACCGATGCTGGAGCACGCCACGGGCGTGGTCACGGTGAACAGCACCGTGGGCTTCCTGGCGCTGGCGTTCGGCCGGCCCACGATGGCGGTGGGAGACGCGATCTATGGGATCCCGCGCCTCACCTTCCAGGGCGCGCTGGACGACTTCTGGACCAAGGGGAGCGCTCCCGACGCGGAGGTGTTCGACGCCTTCCGGCGCGTGGTGGCGCAGCGGACGCAGCTCAACGGCGGCTTCTTCAGCGAGCGCGGCGTGACGCTGGCCGTGGCCGCGGCGGTGGAGCGGTTGGAGGGGCCCGTGCGCCTGCCCTCCGCCGTACGCGTGCGGACGGCTGCGGCCCGGTCGCGACGCCGCGCCTCGGACACGTCGCACGCCGGGGCGGCTCCGGCCTGAACGCCGACCCTCATCGGGCTTTGTTGCGGCGGCGCGCGGGCTGCCCTAGAGGCGGCGCGGAAGGTCGCCGGCGTCCGGTGTCCCCGGCCCGCGCAGGGCGGTGGTGAGCTTGATCCGCCTGGAGGTTCTGCACCTGCACGCCTCCGCGCCGTCCGCTCCGCCATCCATCCGGTGAGTGCGTCCGTGCTCTTCGCCGCGGGCGTCGGGCTGGCGCTCGCGGGTTGGCTCCTGACCCGCGCCTCCGCGGGGGCGTGGCGGCCCGCGCGGCCGGCGGCCTGGGCCTTCGACCTGCTGGTCCCCGCCGTGCTGTTCGCCGCCGCCCTGGCGGTGACCGGCCGCCCGGTGCTGTCGGGGCTGATGGTGGGCGCGGGCCTGGGCGGCATCGCCTTCGCGGACCAAGCCAAGCGTCGCTTCCTGGGCGAGCCCGTGGTGTTCACCGACCTGGGCGTGCTGCCCAAGCTGGTGACGCGCTCGGAGCTGTACGTCGCGTTCGTAGGCTATGGCCGGGTCGTGGGCGGCGCGGCCGCCGCCGTCGTCGCCCTGGTCGCGCTGTTCCTGCTGGACCCGCCGCTAGCCTTCTGGTCGCCCCTGGAGGGGCTGGCCGCGGCGGCGGTTGCGCTCGGCTTGGTGGGGCTGACGGCCGGGCCGCTCGTGAGGCTGGCCGCGGCGCCCTTGCGGCGCTTCGCCGTCACCGGCGATCCCGTGGGCGACTCGGCCGAGCTGGGCCTGTGCGGCATGCAGTTCGTGCACGGCGTCGTCACGCGGGCCGACCGGCCGGCGCGGCGGGCGAGGCTGGCGCCGCCGGCCGGCGATCCCCCTCCCGCAGACCGGGGAGCGGGACCGCCCGTAGTGCTGTTCCAGCTCGAGTCGTTCGCCGACCCGCGGCGGCTCCACCCCGCCCTGGCCGACGCGGCGCTGCCTGCCTGGGACCGGCTGCGCGCCGAGGCGGCGGTGCGGGGGCGGCTCGAGGTGCCGGGCGTCGGCGGCAACACCATGCGCACCGAGTTCGCCGTGCTCAGCGGCCGCGCCCCGGGCGAGCTCGGCCTCGACCGCCTCCACCCGTATCACGCCTTCTGCCGGGCGCCCGTCGACACCCTGGCGTGGAGGCTGAAGGCGCGAGGCTACCGCACCGTCTGCCTGCACCCCTACGATCGCAGCTTCTATGGCCGCGACCAGGCCATGCCGAACCTCGGCTTCGACCGGTTCCTGGGCGAGGAGGCGTTCCGCGACGCTCCGCGGCTGGGCCGCTACGTCTCAGACCGGGCCGTGGCCGATCTCGCGCTGCGCATCGTCGAGGAGGAGGGGCCGGCGGTGTTCGTGTTCGCCGTCACCATGGGCGCCCACGGACCCTGGGCCGCCGAACCGCTTCGTCCCCTGCCGGAGCTGTCGGAGGCGGCGGTGAGCGGGCTCGGCGACTACCTCGCCCGCCTGGCCGACACCGACCGGGCGCTGCAGCGGCTCGCGGACGCGCTGCGCGAGCGGGGCGACGGCGTGCTGGGTCTCTACGGCGACCACCTGCCGAGCCTCCCCGCCCTGTGGAGCGCTCTCGGCGCGCTGGACATGCGCACGGACCACCTCGTCTGGCGGCCCGGCGCGACCGGTGCGGGTCCCGAGCAGGATCTGCAGGCGCACGACCTGGCCGCCCACGTCTTGGCGGTGCTGGACGGGGCCGGACATGGAGCCGCCGCAGCGGGATGGCACGAGGTTCGGCCATGACCCTCCGACGCGCCGTCCTCCTCCCGCCGCTGCTCGCGCTCGCGACCGCCGTAGGAGGCGCAGTCCCCGACTCGATCCAGGTCCGCGACGCGACCGTGCGGCCGACGCCGCCGGGGGCGTCGACCGCCTCCGCCCATCTGCGCATCGGGAACACGGGGCGGAGCGACGACCAGCTGCTGGGCGTCGCGTCGCCCGACGCAGCGCGCGTGGAGGTGCACGCCATGGACATGACAGGCGGCGTCATGCGCATGCGCCCCGTCCCGGGACCCCTTCGAGTTCCGGCCGGAGGCGAGCTCGACCTCTCGCCCGCGAGCGGCCGCCACCTGATGCTGGTCGGGCCCAAGCGGCCGCTGCGCCCCGGCGACCACGTGCGCCTCGTGCTGCGTTTCGCGCGCGCCGGCGCGCGGACCGTCGACGCGCCCGTGCGGGCCGACCGGCCTTGACCCGCAGGCACCGGCTGGCCGTCGTTTTGGCGGCAGGCGTCGCGGTGATCGCCGCGGCGCTGCTGCTGCTCCGGCCGCACACGCCGCCGGCCTCGGGTGTCGAGCTGGGCGGCCCGTTCACGCTCGTGGACCAGAACGGCCGCACGTTCACCGACCGTGACCTGCGCGGCCGTCCGGCGGCGCTGTTCTTCGGCTTCACCACCTGCCCGGAGGTGTGCCCCACCACGCTGGCCCGCTGGTCCTCCGCGTTGAAGGCGCTCGGGCCGGACGGCGACCGGCTGCGCCTCGTGTTCGTCAGCGTCGATCCGGAGCGCGACACGCCGGCGGTGCTGAAGCGCTACCTGAGCGACTTCGACCCGCGCATCGTGGGCCTGACAGGCGCGCCGGCGGCCGTCGCCAAGACGCTCGCCGCCTACCACGTGTACGCGCACAAGGTGCCGCTGGACGGCGGCGGCTACACCATGGACCACACGGCGGCGACCTACCTGTTCGACCGCGACGGCGGCTTTCAGGGCCTCGTGGGCTACCAGGAGCCGCCGGACGCGCAGACCGCCAAGCTGAAGGCGCTCGCCGAGGGGCGGTCGCCGTCCAGCTGAGCGGCAGCTGCAGTCACGGCAGGCGCACGGCCTCGCGCGGCTCCTGCACGGTGACGCCGTTGTGCTCGGCGCGGAAGCGCGCGCTCATCTCGTAGGCGCGCTTGCGGGCGCGCATCACCGATCCGAGCGGCCGGTGCGCCGCCAGCCCGTGCCAGGGCGTGAACGACAGCCCGTCGTCCACCACCTTGGAGCGCGCCTCGCTCCAGCCGGTCTGCGGCTTCACGGTGATGCGGCCGACGGACAGGTAGGGACTCTTGTCCTCGTCCCAGACCTTGTGGGCGTTCTCCACGGGGTTGTCGTGCAGGTCGACGCAGAGCTGCGCGCGCAGGTCCCACACGCCGCCGTGCTCGCGGAAGTAGGCGTTCACCGCCGCGCGCAGCCCGTCCGGATCGCCCTTGAGGTGCAACGGCGCGTCCGTCAGCGCGCGTAACTCGTCGGAGGCGGGAAACGCGCCGACCTTGGCGATGTGGTCGCCCCAGCGGACGGGGACCTGGCTGTAGAAGCTGTCGCCCAGGATGTGCGTCTCGGGCTGGCCGCCCAGCGTCTTGATCGTGGCGCTCTCGACACCGACGGACTCCAGCGCGCCCTCCACGCCGCGCAGGAAGGCCGAGGCGACCTTCTTCACGCCCTCGATCCGGTCGGTGGTGGCCGCCAGGAGCTTGAGGTTGCCGAGAAAGACCTTGCTGTTGGGAGCGGAGAACGCGGGGCCGTTCACGAGCACGAAGTCCTGCGTGACGTCGCCCTCCGAGCCCGGCAGACGCTCGCCTTCGACGCCGATCACCTTGATCGCGAGCCCGCGCGGCGTGGAGACGCTGTCCGAGAGGATGTCGCCAGGGATGGTGGAGAAGCGCAGCACGACCGGGTAGCGGGCCGGCTTGGCGAACAGGCCCTGCGCCAGCGTCGGATGCAGGTGGTCGTCGATCTCCAGTTCGCCCTCGATCAGGCCGTGGCTCTTGGCGTGGACGGAGCGGATGGCGTGGCCGCCGTGCTTCAACGTTGTCTCGTTGATGCCGTGCATGGTCTTGCACAGCTCCTCGGAGACGGTCTCCTCACCGGCCTCCTCGTGCTCGACGTCGGCGGAGTAGCGCAGCGCGCGGGCGGGCTCGAAAAGCATCGGTGACTCCGAGAGATGGCTCTCCTTCGGCGAACGCGATCGCCGCCCCTCGGTTTCGTCCCGCCCGCCCGGACGGCACAGATTCCCGACGCGCAGGCGTCAGGCCCGCGCCAGTCCCAGGTCGCGCGTGGTCGGGCCGGTGTCGCCGCGCTCCTTGAGCTTGCGATAGGTGGCCAGCGCCTGCCCCACCACCTGGTCCATATTGTAGTAGCGGTAGGTCGCCAGCCGCCCGACGAAGGCCACGTCGGGCCGGCCGAGCGCCAGCTCCTCGTAACGCTTGTACAGGGCCTGGTTCTCCGCGCGGGGGATCGGGTAGTAGGGGTCGCCCTCGGCCGCCGGATATTCGTAGGTGATCGAGGTCTTGGGGTGCTTCTGGCCGGTGAGGTGCTTGTACTCGCTGATGCGCGTGTACGGCGTGTCCGGCGAGGGATGGTTCACCACCGCCACCGGCTGGAACTGCTCCACGTCGTGGGTCTGGTGCTCGAAGCGCAGCGAGCGATAGGGCAGCGGGCCGAAGCGATGATCGAAGAACTCGTCCACCGGGCCCGTGAACACCAGCCGGTCGAAGCGCACGTCACGCATCACGTCGGCGAACTCGACGCCGGTGGAGACGGTGACGCCGTCGTGGTCCAGCATGTTCTCGAACATGCGGGTGAAGCCGTGCTTCGGCATGGCCTGGAAGCTGTCGGCGAAATAGCGGTCGTCGGTGTTGGTGCGGGTAGGCACGCGGCTGGTGACGCTCTTGTCCAGCTGCGAGGGATCGACGCCCCACTGCTTGCGCGTGTAGCCCTGAAAGAACAGCTCGTAGAGTTCGCGGCCGACGGCGGAGACGACCACGTCCTCCGAGGTGCGGATGCGCTCCACCGGTTCGGCGCGGGAGGCCAGGAAGGCCGCCGCCTGTTCGTCGGTCCGCAGGTCCAGGCCGTAGAGGGCGTTGATGGTCGTGCGGTTGATTGGGATGGGCACGAGCTTGTCGCGCACGCTGGCCAGCACCCGGTGCTCGTAGGTGCGCCAGCCGGTGAAGCGCGACAGGTGGCGGACGATCTCGTCCGAGTTGGTGTGGAAGATGTGCGGCCCGTACTGGTGGATCAGCACGCCCGCGTCGTCGTGCACGTCGAAGGCGTTGCCGGCGATGTGCGGGCGCCTGTCGACCACCAGCACGCGCTTGCCCCCGTCCGCCGCCAGCCGCTCGGCGAGGGTGGAGCCTGCGAAGCCGGCGCCGACCACGAGGTAGTCGAAATGCGCGGCGCGGTTGGAGGGATGAACCGCGGGTGCGGCGACGCCGACCTGCTCGCCGTGCACGATGGCCTCGTCCACCAGGGCGGCCATGCGGTCGTAGGTCGCCTCCCAAGACAGCTCGGCCAGCACGGCGTCCACGGCGGGCAGCCACGGCTCGCCCCCGCGGCCCACGCCCGATTGCGCCAGCTCGAGCCCGCGCTCGCAGCCGGCGATGAAGGCGGCGTGGTCCTGGGCGACGACGACGGCCTCCAGGTCGCCGTAGTGGCGCTCCACGTCGACGATGGCGGTGGAGACCACCGGCTTGCCGCCCGCCAGGTACTCCGGCGTCTTGGTGGGGCTGATGAAGCGCGTCGCCTCGTTGATGGCGAACGGCATCAGCGCCACGTCCCAGCCCGCGAGCCAGGCCGGCAGCTCGGCGTAGGTCGCGCCGCCGGGGTAGAGGATGTTGGGCCGCTGCGGCAGCGACGCCGGGTCGATCTTCACCACCGGGCCGACCATCACCAGCGTCCACTCGGGGTGCGCGTCGGCCAGTTCGGCCAGGAGCGCCGCGTCCAGCCGCTCGTCGATCACGCCGTAGAAGCCCAGGCGCGGACGCGGCGTCGCCGCCTGCTCCGCGGGCTCGGGCAGGGCGGTGCGCGCCGCGGCGAAGTGCTCGCGGTCCACCGACGACGGGAAGGGGTGGATGTTCGGATGGCGGCCGCGCTTGGCCTCGTACAGGCTCCAGCCGCCGGTGAAGACCACGTCGGCGAGGTCCAGGAGCTCCGCCTCGCGGGCGCGCAAGAGGGGAGGGGCGTTCCGGAAGTTGGAGAGCTCGTCCATGCAGTCATAGACGACGCAGGCCGCGCGCTCGGCGAGCCCGCGCGCGAAGCCGAGCATCATGGGTGTGTAGAACCACGCCACCGGCGCCGTGAGCTTCCGGTCCGCCGCGAACGCGTCCAGCAGCCGCGCCAGTTCGGCCTCGGTCTCGCTGTCGGACAGGCCGGGCGGCAGCCGCGGCGTGGCGACCGTCACGCCGGAGCTCGCGTCGACCCGCACGTGCACGTCGGCGGCCGCGCCCTCGGGCGCGGGGGACGGCTCCTCCCACACGAACACCCGACGACCGCGCGCGAAGCGCGTCATCAGGTGCTGCGGGCGCTGGAACACGAAGTCCCACCGCAGGTGCGAGAAGCAGATCAGGCTCTCGCCGCCGCGCCGGCCGAAGGCCGTGGGCGCGACGAGGGACGAGGCGGCGCGGGGCGCCTTGGCGCGGGGAAAGCTGTCGGGCAACGGGCACCTGGGGGAGGGGGACGCGCGGCGGGAATGCGGCGAGGCCGTGTTTGTTCCTGCCCTCGCGCGAGAAGGCGTGAAACGTCAAGCGTTTGCACATCGCGCGCGCTTCGACCGCCGCGCCGCTCGAGCGGTCGAAGCCCGTGCGGTTCTGCTCATCCGCGCGCCGATCCCGCGCCGCCGGAGAGCGGGCGCGGCGTCCCGGCCTTGCGCGGCCGGCGCTGGCGGGCTTCACAAGCTGCGATGAGCGAGGCGGCGAGCTTCACGGTCGAGCGCGGGGGCGGGAGCGGCCGCACCGTCGCCCTGACCGGCGACTGGACGGCGCTGGGCCTCGGCCGCGCCGGCGAACGGCTGGGTCGCGAGATGCGCGGCGCCCCGGCCGACCGGCTGGACGTCTCGCGGCTGGGGCGCTTCGACACGGCGGGCGCCTTCGCCCTGCGCCGCGCCGTCGCCCTGGACGCCGCCGCGGCGACCTCCGACGAGCGGCCCGACGTGGGCCGCCTCCTGGCCCTGGTGGCGGAGGCGGACCGGCCGCAGCCGGCCCACCGCGCGAGCGAGGGCCCTCTCTACGCGGTGCTGGTGCGCGCCGGGCAGGGCGTGCTCAGGATGTTCGGCGACGGCTTCGCCACCTTCGCCTTCTACGGGCGGCTGATGCAGACGGTGGGACGCGTGCTGGTGCGGCCCTCCCGCATCCGCGTGGCGCCCACCGTGTCGCTGATGGAGCGGGCCGGGCTGGACGCGACGCCCATCATCGCCGCCACCAACTTCTTCGTGGGGGCCACCATTGCGTTCCTGGGGGCCAACCTCCTGGCCCAGTTCGGCGCGCAGATCTTCTCGGTCGAGCTCGTGGGCATCGGCGTATTGCGCGAGTTTGGCGTGCTGGTGACCGCCATCATCCTGGCGGGGCGCTCGGCGTCGTCCTTCGCCGCCGAGCTCGGCGCGATGAAGATGAACCAGGAGATCGACGCCATGCAGACCATGGGCGTGGATCCGTTCGAGGCGCTGGTCCTGCCGCGCTTCGTCGCCCTCCTGACCATGATGCCGCTGTTGACCTTCGTGGCCATGATGAGCGGCCTGTTCGGCGGGCTGGTGGTGATCTGGGCGGTGCTGAAGCTCTCGCCGCTGTTCTTCCTGCAGCGCCTCCTGGACAACGTGGGGCCGAGCCAGTTCTGGATCGGCCTGTCGAAGGCGCCCGTGCTCGCGGTGGTGATCGCCGCGATCGGCTGCCGGCAGGGGCTGGAGGTGGGCGGCGACGTGGAGCAGCTCGGCCGCCGCGTGACCAGCGCGGTGGTGCAGGCGCTGTTCTCCATCATCCTGATCGATGCGGCCTTCGCGCTTCTCTACATGCAGCTGAACCTGTGAGCGACGCAGCCGCCCTCGCCGACGCGGAGGCCGCGGGCCGCCCGCCCGGGCCATCGCCCGCCGCGGCCGCCGCCTCGCCTCGCCGCGCCGCGCCAGGGGCCGACGCGGAGGTGGTGATCCGCGTGCGCGGCCTCCGCTCGCAGTTCGACGACCATCTCGTGCACGACGGGCTGGACCTGGAGGTGCGCAAGGGCGAGGTGTTCGGCCTCGTCGGCGGCTCCGGCGCGGGCAAGTCGGTGCTCCTGAACACGCTGATCGGCCTCAAGGAGCCGGACGGCGGCGCGGTGCAGGTGCTGGGCGTCGACCTGCAGAGCGCCTCCGACGCGGCGTGGGCGGCGCTGGAGCGGCGCTGGGGCGTGCTGTTCCAGTCGGGCGCCCTGTTCTCCTCCCTGTCCGTGCGCGAGAACGTGGGCGCGCCCCTGTGCGAGCACACCAAGCTGCCGCGCCCCCTGGTGGACCAGCTGGCCGACCTGAAGATCGCCCTCGCCGGCCTGCCCGCCTTTGCGGGGGACCTGCGGCCCGCGGAGCTCTCCGGCGGCATGCGCAAGCGCGCCGGGCTGGCGCGCGCCATCGCCATGGATCCCGAGCTCCTGTTCCTCGATGAGCCCACCGCCGGCCTCGACCCGATCAGCGCCGAGCAGTTCGACCAGCTGATCCGCCAGCTCTCCGACGCGCTCGGCCTGACCGTGTTCCTGATCACCCACGACCTGGACACGCTCTATGCGGTCTGCGACCGGGTGGGCGTGATCGCCGACAAGAAGGTGGTGGCCGCCGCTCCCATCCCGGAGCTCGAGAAGTCCGACCACCCCTGGATCCGCGAGTACTTCCTGGGGCCGCGCGGGCGCGCCGCCGCGGGCGCGAAAGCCGAGCAGACGACGCCCGCCCCGGCCCTGCGCGAGGACGCCTGAATGGAACGCAACGCGCACTACGCGCTGGTGGGACTGATCTCCATGGCCCTGTTCGTGGGGCTGGTGGTGTTCGTGGTCTGGCTGGCGCGCCTGCAGTTCTCGAAGGCTTACGATCTTTACGACGTCGATTTCAAAGGCCCGGTGCGGGGCCTGTCGTCGGGCGGCGAGGTGTTCTTCAACGGGATCAAGGTGGGCGAGGTCACCAAGCTCAGTCTCGACCGCACCAATCCCAACCGCGTGGTCGCCCGGGTGCGCGTCAACTCTGACGCGCCGGTGCGGGTGGACTCGACCGCCGGGCTGGAGCCGCTGGGCATCACGGGCGTGAACTACATCCAGATCAGCGCGGGCACGCTCACCAAGCCGCTGCTCAAGGACGTCACGCCTGCGAACGCGGTGCCGCTGATCCACACGACGCAGAGCCAGCTGGAGAGCCTGCTGGAGGGCGGCGGCACCGTGCTGGCCCGCGCCGTGGACGCGCTGGACCGCGTCAACCGCCTGCTCTCCGACCACAACATCCAGAGCCTGAGCGGCACACTGGACGACGTGCACGGCATCACCTCGTCGCTGGCCGAGCAGAGGACGCTGTTCGCCGACGTGGACCGGGTGGTGCGGAGCCTCGACGGCACGGGCGCGCGGGTGAACAAGCTCACCGACGACGCCGACGCCCTGGTCAACGGCGACGCCAAGCGCGTGCTGGCGCAGGCGAGCGACACCATCGCCGAACTCAAGGCGACGGCCGTGGACCTGCGCGGCTCGATCAAGACGGTCACGGGCCCGGCCAACGACTTCGCCGTCACCGGCCTGCCGCAGCTCACCCGCTCGGTGGTCACCCTGCAGCAGGCCGCCGAGAGCCTCGACCGGCTGATCGCCGAGGTGGAGAGCAACCCGCAGCAGTTCGTGGGCAAGGCCCCCGCCAAGGAGCTCGCCGTCAAGCCATGAGCCGCGCCCGCCGCCTCGCCGCCGCCCTGGCGTCGGCCTCCCTGGCCCCCGCCGTCCTCGGCGTGGGCGGTTGCGTCAGCCTCCTGCCCAAGCAGGCGCCCGCCCAGCTCTACCGCTTCGACGCCCGCGCGGCGCCTGCGCCGGCCCCGGCCGTCGACGACGGGTCTCGCGCGCCCGTCGTCGCACCGCCCGTGACGGTCGCCGCCGCGGTCGCCGGAGACCGGATGCTGGCGGTGACCGGGTCGGAGGCGGCCTACATCGGCGGCGCGCGCTGGGTGTCGCCCGCGGCGGTGCTGTGGGACGAGGCCGTGCGCCGCGCCTTCGCCTCCCGCTCCGCCCGCGTGCGGCTCCTCACCCGCAACGAGCTGGCCGGCGGTGGCGCTTTCCTACGGATCGAGGTGCCGCAGTTCGAGGTGAGCTACGCCGCGTCCGGCGCGGTCCCCACCGTGCGGGTGACGGTCCACGCCCTGCTCGCGCACCGCAACGGCGCGTTCAGCGCCGAGCGCACCTTCGCCGCCGACGCGCCGGCCGCCGCCGACCGTGTCTCCGCCATCGTCGACGCCTACGACGGGGCGGTGGAGCAGGTGACGGCCGGCCTGATCGCCTGGGCCGACGCCCACGCCGGCGAGGCCGTCGCGGAGGCCGCTGCGACAAGCGGGACAAACCCGGACAACGCCGCCGCCTCCCACCCCGCGACGAGGTCGACGAGCACGACGACGACGACATCGTCCACGCGCGCACCCGCCGGCCCGCCGCGGCGGTGATCGCCCGGCGGCCGGGGCTTTCCACGATGGAGAGCTTCCGCTAGGAACCCCGCTCCCTCGGGAAGCGTCGCCGTCGTAGCTCAGTGGTAGAGCGCATCCTTGGTAAGGCTGAGGTCCCGGGTTCGAGCCCCGGCGACGGCACCACCCACACACATGGGTCTGCTTCCCGGGGCTTCGCTTTCGCGGTCTGGGCGTGTTCGGGCGCGGCGAGCGCCCGCGCGTAGCCGTTCCTCAACGGTTCGGGACGCCCGCGCGACGCGGAACCGTGCGAGGGACGTGGCCGACGTCACCTCACGATCTTCCGGAAACGCCTTGCCCCCTCGCTCTTTCAAGGCGCGCCGCGCCCGCTCGTCGGTCGTCGGCTGCACGGCCGTCCTGGTCTCCGCCGCCCTGGCCACCGTCGCGCGGGCCGAAGCGCCGCCGGCCGCCGCGCCCGATCCGTCATCCGCGGCCGAGGTGGTCGTCACCGGGACGCGGCTGAACCTGCTCGGCCAGGCCGACAGCGCCAGCGAGGGCTCGGTCACGCGCGAGGAGATCCAGCTCAGGCCCGTGTTCCGCGTCGGGCAGCTGTTCGAGACGGTGCCGGGGCTGACGGTCACCGTCCACTCGGGCGAGGGCAAGGCCAACCAGTACCTGCTGCGCGGCTTCAACCTCGACCACGGCACCGACTTCGCGAGCTTCGTCGACGGCATGCCGGTGAACCGCCCCACCAACACGCACGGCCAGGGCTACAGCGACCAGAACTTCCTCATCCCCGAGCTGGTGGAGGGCCTCGACTTCACCAAGGGGCCGTTCCACGCCGAGGTGGGCGACTTCGGCGCGGTGGGCTCGGCGCACCTGCGGCTGGTGGACACGATTCCGAACACGATCACGGTCAGCGCGGGCACGCTGGGCGACCAGCGGGCGGTGCTGACGGGCACTCAGGCGTTCGGGCCGGACGACCGCCTGCTCGGCGCGGTGGAGTACGCGCACCTGGACGGCCCGTGGGATCACCCCGACAACTTCCATAAGCTGAACCTGGCGCTGCGCTACAGCCACGGCGACGCGCGCGACGGCTGGAACCTGACGGCGCTTTACGACCACGGCCACGGCAACCTCACGACCGATCAGCCGCAGCGCGCCATCGACGAGGGCCTGATCGACCGCTTCGGCGCGCTCGACCCCAGCGACGGCAGCCGCTCGGAGCGCGCCAGCCTCTCCGGCCGCTTCGCCCGGAGCGGCGACGACTGGAGCTTCAACGCCAGCGCCTACGTCATCCGCTCGCGCATGACGCTCTGGAACGACTTCACCCACTTCCTCGACGACCCGGTGAACGGCGACCAGGAGGAGCAGACCGAGGCGCGCACCACCGCGGGGGGCCAGGCGGCGCTGAAGTCGGAGTTCGGCCTCCTGGGCGTGCGCACGGCGCTGACGCTCGGGACGCAGGTCCGCTACGACGATGTTTACGTCGATCGCCGCCACACCCTGCAGCGCACCGTGCTGCCCTACTGCATTCCGCCCGGCGACGCCGCCGGGGCGACCACGCCGGCCGTGGACGGGGCCTGCAACGCCGACCGCGCGCACCTGCTGGACCTCGGCCCCTACGCGGAGGCCACGACCCACTGGACGCCCTGGCTGCGCACGGTGCTGGGCCTGCGCGAGGAGATCTACCGGGCGCAGGACCGCAGCCTGACCACCGGCTTCCGCGGCTCGGCCGACCAGGAGCTGTTCCAGCCCAAGGGCAGCCTGATCCTCGGCCCCTGGTGGAAGTCGGAGCTGTACTTCAGCGCCGGCCGCGGCTTCCACAGCGACGACGTGCGCGGCGTGTTCGGCACCGTGCCCTTGGAGGGCGTTCCCGGCGCGGCCGGCCCGACCCCGCTCCTGGCCAAGGCGACGAGCTACGAGGTCGGCTTCCGCACCAACCTCGTGCCGAAGACGGCGGTGCAGCTGGCCCTGTTCCAGGAGGACTTCGAGTCCGAACTCTCCTACGACGCCGACGCCGGCGAGGACACGCCCTCCGCCCCCAGCCGGCGGCGCGGAATCGAGGTGTCCGCTCAGTACAAGCCGCTGCGGTGGCTGGAGATCGACACCGACCTCGCCGGCGCCCGCGCCCGCTATCTCGGCGACACCCTGCCGTTCGGCTTCGAGGGCCTCCACATCGCCAACGCGCCGAGCTTCATAGGCTCGCTGGGCGTGCGCGTGGACGACCTGGGACCGTGGTCGGGCGCGCTGCAATGGCGCGTGCTGGGCGCCTACCCGCTCACGGACGGGCCGGCCGACCCGAGGAGCAGCGGCTACAGCGAGGTGAACCTGGAGGTGGGCTACAGGGTGACGCCGCGGCTCAAGCTGCAGCTCGGTGTCTATAACCTGTTCGACAGTCATGCGGACGCGGCGGCCTATTTCTACACGAGCCGCCTGCCGGGCGAGCCCGCGGCGGGCGTGGCGGATTACCAGGTGCACCCGCTGGAGCCGCTTTCCGCCCGCTTTACCGTCTCCGCCACCTTCTGACGGTCCATCGGACGACGCGCTTCCCGCTCCCGGCGCACTCCGCTAGCCTTCCCGCCATGAAGGACATGGAGACGCTCCGGCAGGCGCAGCTGCTCCTCGGCCAATACGGCTTCGACGAGGAGCAGGAGGCGCTCGGCAAGGCCATCCGCATCATCTCGGCCACGGCCAAGCGCCTGGGCGCCCCCGTCGACGGAGCGCGGCCCGGTCGCACGGGCAGCGTGGGCGAGCGCCTGACGCTGCTGCGCGAGCGCGCCGGCCTGACGCGCGGGCAGGTCGCCGAGCTCTGCGGCGTGATCCTGAATACGGTGCGCGCGCACGAGAACGGCGAGGTGACCATCACGCCCGAGGCGGCGGACGCTTACGCCCGCGCGCTGGGCGTCACCCGGTCCATGGTGCTCAACGGGCGGGACTGACCACCCGCGCCGTCACTCCGTCCACGGCTCCAACGGCGCGTAGGCGCGCGTCCGCGCGAGCCGGCGGGAGGGCGCGCCGAACGGACGGCGGCGCAGGCCGCGGCTCTCCAGCGCGTCGGCCAGCTCGCCCAGCCGAGGGCCGACCCAGGGCAGATCCTCCAGCCCCGGCCGCGTCCACGGGAAGAACGGGCGCCGCCGGCTGGAAGCGTAGATCTCCACGCGGACGCTGGCGTGGGGACTGGGCGCGCGGGCGTGGAAGCCGGAGGTGTCGGCCACGATCAGCGTGTTGGCCGGCACGTCGAAGCGGCGCACGCCTTCGGCCCCGATGCGCGGCAGCTCGGGCTCCGTGATGCGGAAGGCCCCGCCCTTGGCCGCGG
>CAXTBN010000021.1:0-43399 GCA_964242895.1 uncultured Caulobacteraceae bacterium
AGTAGTCCCACTCGAAGGCGTGGGGGTAGGGCGTGTCCCAGCCGGTGACGCGCAGGATCGGCGCTTCCAGGTGGTGGAAGCAGCGCTCCTGCACCAGCGCCGAGAGCTCCGCGCCGAAACCGGAGGTGCGGGTGGCCTCGTGCACGATCACGCAGCGGCCGGTCTTCTTCACGCTGCGCTCGATGGCGTCGATGTCGACCGGGACGAGGGTGCGCAGGTCGATCACCTCCGCGTCGCAGCCGGCGTGCTCGGCGGCGGCCACCGCCACGTGGACCATGGTGCCGTAGGCCAGCACCGTCACCTCGGCGCCCTCGCGCACCGTCTCGGCGACGCCGAGCGGCACGGTGTAGAGGCCCTCCGGCACCTCGGCCTTGGCGTGGCCGGTCCAGGGCTTCACCGGGCGGTCGTGCCACCCGTCGAACGGGCCGTTGTAGATGCGCTTGGGCTCGAAGATCACCACCGGGTCGGGGTCGTCGATGGCGGCGATCAGCAGGCCCTTGGCGTCGTACGGGTTGGAGGGGATCACCACCTTGATCCCGGCCACGTGGGTGAACAGCGCCTCGGGGCTCTGGCTGTGCGTCTGGCCGCCGAAGATGCCGCCGCCGTAGGGGGAGCGGATCACCACCGGCACGGAGAACTCGCCGCCGGAGCGGTAGCGGATCTTGGCCGCCTCGCTGACGATCTGGTCGTACGCCGGGTAGATGTAGTCGGCGAACTGCATCTCCACGACGGGCTTCAGGCCGTACACCGCCATGCCGATGGCGGCGGCCATGATGCCGCCCTCGCTGATGGGCGCGTCGAAGCTGCGGGTGAGGCCGTGCTTCGACTGCAGGTTCTCCGTCACGCGGAACACGCCGCCGAAGTAGCCCGCGTCCTCGCCGAAGCTGAGCACGTCGGGGTCGGCGGCCATCTTGGCGTCGAGAGCGCTGTTAAGCGCCTGGATCATGTTCATGCCGGGCATGGCGTCAGACCCCCACCTGGCCGCGCTGCTCCTTGAGCCGCCAGTCGGGCTGGGCGAACACGTCGAGGAACATCTCCTTGGTGGACGGGCGGCTCTGGCCGAGGGTGCCGATGGCCTCGCTCTCCCGGGCGGCCGCCTTGACCTCCTCCACGCACTCGGCCTCCAGCGCGGCGTGGCGGGCGTCGTCCCACTCGCCGAGGGCGGTCAGGTGCTGGCGCAGGCGCAGCACGGGGTCGCCCAGCGGCCAGGCGGTGTGCTCGTCGGCCGGGCGGTAGCGCGCCGGGTCGTCGGAGGTGGAGTGCTGCTGGGCGCGGTAGGTGAACAGCTCGATCACCGTGGCGCCCAGGTTGGCGCGGGCGCGGTCGGCGGCCCACTGGGTGGCGGCGTACACGGCCAGGAAGTCGTTGCCGTCCACCCGCAGCGCCGGCAGGCCGTAGCCGACGCCTCGCGCCGCGAAGGTGGTGCGCTGGCCCCCCGCGATGCCGTGGAAGCTGGAGATGGCCCACTGGTTGTTGACGATGTTCAGGATCACCGGCGCGCGGTACACGCTGGCGAAGGTCATGGCCGAGTGGAAGTCGCCCTCCGCCGTGGCCCCGTCGCCGATCCAGGTGATCGCGATCTTGTCGTCGCCCTTGTAGGCCGAGGCCATGGCCCAGCCGACCGCCTGGGGATACTGCGTGCCGAGGTTGCCGCTGATGGTGAAGAAGCCGAACTCCTTGGAGGAGTACATGATCGGCAGCTGTCGGCCTTTGATCGGGTCCGCCGCGTTGCTGTAGATCTGGTTCATCATGGTCGCGAGCGGGTAGCCGCGCGTGATCAGCAGGCCCTGCTGGCGGTAGGTGGGAAAGCCCATGTCCTCGCGGTCGAGCACCAGCGCCTGGGCGCAGGCCACCGCCTCCTCGCCCGTGCACTTCATGTAGAAGCTGGTCTTGCCCTGGCGCTGGGCCCGGTACATCCGGTCGTCGAAGGCGCGGGTCAGCTGCATGGCGCGCAGACCCCGGCGCAGCAGGTCGGGATCGAGTCGCGGGTCCCACGGGCCGACCGCCCGGCCCTCGTCGTCGAGCACGCGCACGAGGCCGTAGGCCATCTCGCGGATGGCGTGGGGGTCCACGTCGATGGGCGGGCGCGGCGCCTCGCCGGCGGCCTGCAGGGGGAAATCGAACCTCGGCTGGTCGCCGGGGCGGCCGGTCGGTTCCGGGATGTGCAGGCTGAGCGGCCGGCTGTTCTTCAAAGCGTCACTCCCGGGGGCGATCTTTGCGCCGCTCGAGAGCGGCCCGTCGCGCGTCGGCGTGCTCTTAAAGCCGCCTCCGCGACGACGCAACGCGCCGACCGGCCCCGGGTTACGCCCCGCGGCCGGCGTCAGTCCGCCGGGTTCCAGCGGCCCTCGCGCGCGGCCCCCGAGCGCTTGGGCGATGCGTCGCCGGCCTGGGATTGAGCCTGCGCCTGGGGACGCGGTGCGGGTTGGCGGATCGGCGTGGTGGAGGCGAGCGGGCGGGCGCCGTCGTGCGCCTTGCGACCCTCGCCGTGACCGTGACCGTTCGCCGGGCGGGCTTGCGCCGGGGCCGAGCCGTTCGGGCGACCGCCCTGCCCCGCGTTCCCGCCGCCCATGCGGCGCTGGCGGTGCGGCTGGCGCGAGCGTTCGCCGTCCGGACGCTTGCGCGCCGGCTGCGCCTCGGCGCGGGGCTCCGGCCCGCGGGCCAGCTCCTGCGCCTTGGTGGCCTTGGCCATGACGGCGAGGCCCGGGTCGCGGCGGCGGTCCTGGGTAGGGATGGTCTGGCGGGTGACGCGCTGGATGTCGCGCAGCAGGTTGCGCTCGTCGTCGGCGCAGAGGGCCACGGCCATGCCGTCCGCGCCCGCGCGCGCGGTGCGGCCGATGCGGTGGACGTAGGCCTCCGGCACGTTGGGCAGCTCGAACTGCACCACGTGGCTGACGGCCTCCACGTCGATGCCGCGCGCGGCGATGTCGGTGGCGACCAGGGCGCGGACCTGCCCGGCCTTGAAGGCGGCGAGCGCCTTCTCGCGCTGGGGCTGGCTCTTGTCGCCGTGGATGGAGGCGGCGGTCACCCCGCAGGCCTCCAGGTGCTTGGCCACCCGGTCGGCGCCGCGCTTGGTGCGCGTGAAGACCAGGGTGCGGGTCAGCTTGGAGTCGGCGAACAGCTCGGCCAGGAGCTCGCGCTTGCGCTCGGCCTCCACGAAGATCAGCCGCTGGTCGACGCGCTCCACCGTGGTGGACTCGGGCGTGACCGACACCTGCACTGGGTTCTGCAGCAGCTCGCCGGCCAGCTTGCCGATCTCGCTCGGCATGGTGGCCGAGAAGAACAGGTTCTGGCGGGCGTGCTTGAAGTTCTTGATGATGCGGCGGATCGGCAGGATGAAGCCGAGGTCGAGCATCTGGTCGGCCTCGTCGAGCACGAAGATCTCGGTCTCGCTGAGGTTGGCGGTGTGCTGGCCCAGGTGGTCGAGCAGGCGGCCGGGGGTGGCGACGAGCACGTCGACGCCGCGCTCCAGCATCTTCATCTGCGGACGGATGTTCACGCCGCCGAAGATCACGCCAACGGTGATGTTGGTGTGGCGGCCGTAGGTCTTGAAGCTGTCGGCGATCTGGCTGGCCAGCTCGCGCGTGGGCGAGAGCACCAGGCAGCGGCAGCCGCGCTTCGGCGCCATGCGGTGGTTCGCCATCAGCCGGTGCAGGATCGGCAGGGCGAAGGCGGCGGTCTTGCCGGTGCCCGTCTGGGCGATGCCCAGGAGGTCCTTGCCCGCCATCACGGGGGCGATGGCCTGCGCCTGGATCGGCGTGGGGCTGGTGTAGCCCTCGCTCTCCAGCGCGCGCAGGAGCACGGGGGCGAGGTTCAGTTCGGAGAAGGTGGTCACTGTGGAGGATCGCTTTCGCGTGCAGGCTCGCGACGCGGGCCGCTCGTCTCGCGAGCGCGCTCCGTCCTCCGCGAACCGGGAGGAGTGGGGAGCGCCCCGCGTGCCTGGGCGATCTATGGAAGCTCTCTGCGGCGCTCTACAGGCTGGAACGCCCCGTGATGATCGGGGGTCCCTCACGCGGCTGGAGCGCCAAGCGTGCGGACGCGGGTAAGCACGACCGTGGCTGGCAGATGCGCCCGGCCCTCGCGAAAGTCAAGGTCGGGCGCTCCCGGACCGATCCGGGAGCGGCCGCCGGATCACTTCTTGACGGTGGTCGTCGTGGTGTCGGTGGTCGAGCCGTCGGCGTTGGTCATGCTGGACGAGGTGCTCTTGGCCATCGGCTTCTTCTTCGCCACATGGTGCTTCACCTTGCGCTTGACGGGCGCCTTCTTGGCGGGCGCGGTGGTGGTGGAGCTGGAGCTGGCGTCGGTCTGCGTGGCCTGGGTGGTCGTGGTGGACGACGTCGTCTGGGCGAAGGCCGGGGCGGCCGTCAGCGCGGCGACCACGGCGAAAGCGGCGAGGGTCTTCATGTTCGTTCTCTCTCCTTCGGGGCCGCTCGTTGCGGCGGCCTTCCGTGTCGCATCTGACATCTGAACGGCGCGACGCGCCAGCCCGTGGGCGGCCGTTCATCATCGTGACCGGAGACTTGTCATGACCGTGATCTACGTCGACGCCGACGCCTGCCCGGTGAAGGACGAGGTCTACCGCGTCGCGGGTCGCCTGGGCCTGTCGGTGGCGGTGGTCGCCAACAGCTGGATCCGCACGCCGCAGGTGCACGGCCCGGACGGCGCACCGCTGATCCGCTTCGTGCAGGTGGAGGCCGGGCCGGACGCGGCCGACGACTGGATCGCCGAGCACGCCGGCCCCGGCGACGTGGTGGTCACCGCCGACATGCCGCTCGCCGACCGCTGCCTGAAGGCGGGGGCGCAGGCCGTGGGACCCACCGGGCGGCCCTGGACGGCGGACAACATCGGCGGCGCCCTGGCGGGGCGCATGGTGGGCGAGTTCCTGCGCTCCACCGGCGAGATCACCACCGGCGCAAAACCATTCTCGCCGGCCGACCGCTCCCGCTTCCTGCAGGCGCTGGACGCGGCGGTGAACCGCGCGCGCAGGCCCTAGACGCGGCCGATCACGCCGCGGTCGCGCGACGCCGCGTCCAGCGCGCCGTCCGTCGCGCGGCCGGCGAGCGTCAGGCGCCACCCGTCCGCGGTGGCGAGCACCAGGTCGGACGGACCGCTCCACCCCCCGTCCCCACCGCCGCGGGTGACGCGCACCTCGCGGCCGGCGACCAGGGCGGCGGCGGGCAGGCGGCCGATCACCAGCGCGTCGGGCTCGCGCGCGTCGTCCGTCGCCGACAGGGCCTCGCACACCCAGAGGTCGTCGCGGCCCCTAGCGAACTCCAGCCACCAGGGCTGGTCGGTCTCGAGCGCCAGCACCGCCAGGGCGTCGCCGCGGGCCGCCGCCTCCAACCCTTCCCCCGCCGAGCCCAGGCGGGCGTAGCGGGCGGAGGCGCCGAAGCGGCGGCGCGCCGCGTCCACCCCCACGCGGCGCTCAGGCCCACGCCAGACGTGGACGGTCATCTCGCCCTGCGCCGCCAGGCCGGCGCTCATAACCTCGCGCCACACTCCGGCGACCAGGGCGTGCATGGACGAGTCGGAGCGGGCCAGGAGCCCGCCGACGACCGCCGCCTCTCGGTCTGGGCGGAAGCCGACGGTGGCGCGGCCCTCCACCGGCGGTTTGTTGCGGCCGATTTCGCGGGCGAGCGCGATGCGCCGCTCCAGCACGGCGAGGAGCTGGCCGTCGAGCGCGTCGATCTCCGCGCGCAGGTCGGACAGGCGGTCGGGCGAGGGTTCGGACGTCGCCGCGGGCGCGGCGCTGGGAGGGGCGGGCATGGACGGGTCACCTGGAAGGGGAAGGCCGCGCGCGGCGGCGGGGAGCCGGATCGGGAGCCGCCCCGTCTGGGGAGCGGTCGCCGGCCGAGGTCGCGGGAGGAAGAGAGGCGCCGCGCCTTCAGCCGGCGCGGCGATAGCCCGCAAACGCGCGCGCGCGAGGATGGGCGGCGGTGACGGCCGGCCTTCCCTTCGCGCCCATGGACCCGCTCCCGACAAGCGTGCGGCCGACGGCGGCCGCGGCTCAGAGGACGCCCGCGACGGCCGGCGAAGTCAAGCGCGGCGCAGCACCAGGAAGCGCGTGCGGTTGTCAGGCGTGTCCTCCAGGCCGTCCAGCAGCACCTGCAGCCCCGCGATCGCGCCGGCCAGGCGCGAGGCCACCGCGGCGCGGGAGCGGTCGCCGGACGCGGCCACATCCACCGCGGCGCCGGCGGTGTCGAACGCCTCCACGGGCTCCAGGCCGAGGTCGGTGAGGGCGCGGACGCACTGCTTCAGCGCCATGGGATGGCTGTGCGCAGTGCGCAGGTCGGACAGGGTCGCACCGGGGACCGCCAGCAGCGCCAAGTGGATCGGACGCCAGGCCTCCACCTCGATCACCAGCCGGGAGGCGGGGAGCAGGACCGCCACCTCCGGCACCGGGCCGGCGATGGAGTTCTCCGCGGGCGTGACGGCGCGCTCGACCTCACCGCGCTCCACGGCGGCGAAGACGGCGGCGAAGTCGGGATAGGGCGTCGGTGCGTGGTCGGGCAGCAGCGCGAGACAGGCCTCGTGGCTGAAGGCGCCCGGCACGCCCTGGAACGCCGTCCGCCTCATCGTCCGCCTCCCGCCATGGCGCGCAGCATAGGCGCGACACGGCGCACGGCGTAAAGCGCGCCGGTGAGCTCCGGCCAGCCTTTCCCCTTCCGTCAGGCTCCGCGCAGCGCCTGGCGCGACGGCGGGCGCCGCGAGGGCGCTCGCGAGGTCCCCACCGAGACGCCCGTCGCCCTGGTGCACGACGGCTCGACCTACGCGGTGATGATGGCCACCCCCGCCGACCTGGAGGACTTCGCGCTCGGCTTCGCCCTGACGGAGGGCGTCGTAGCCTCCCCCGCCGAGCTGGTCCGCACGGAGGTCGTGCACGGTGCCCTCGGCAGCGAGGCGCGCCTGTGGCTCGCGCCCGACCGCGCACGCGCGCTGGCGGGCCGCCGCCGCCGGCTGGCGGGGCCCACGGGCTGCGGCCTGTGCGGGATCGAGAGCCTGGAGGAGGCCACCCGCGCGCCCTCCCCGGTCCCGGCCGGAGCCCTGCGCCTCTCGCCCGGCCAGGTGCTGGCGGCCATGGCGGCGCTCTCCGACGCGCAGGCGCTGGGCGCCGCGACGCGCGCGGTGCACGCCGCGGGCTTCTGGACGCCCGCCGAGGGACTGGTGGCCATGCGCGAGGACGTCGGTCGCCACAACGCCCTCGACAAGCTGGTCGGCGCCCTCGCCCGGGCCGGTCGCTCCGCGGCGGAGGGGGCGGTGCTGCTGACCAGCCGCGTCTCGGTGGAGATGGTGCAGAAGGCGGCGGCGGCGGGCGCGCCGGTGCTGGTGGCCGTCTCGGCCCCGACCACGCTCGCCCTGGAGACGGCGGAGCGGGCGGGCCTGACCCTGGTCGCCGTGGCCCGCGCGGACGGCTTCGAGGTGTTCTGCGGCGAGGAGCGCATCGCGTGGCCGCCGGGAGCGGAGGCGTGATGATCGCGGGCGTGGTGCTGGCGGGCGGGCGCTCCAGCCGCTTCGGCGCGGAAAAGGCGACCGCGCTGGTCGAGGGCGCGCCGCTGATCTCGCGCGCGGTCGAGGTGCTGGCCAACGGGTGCGGCGCCATGGCGGTGAACGCGCCGCCGGACAGCAGCGCCGCCGGATGGGCCGACCTCGTCAACCTGCCCACCCTGCCCGACGCCGACGGGGCGCGACGGGGCCCGGTCGCGGGCGTGCTGGCGGGGCTCGCCTGGGCGGAGTCGCAGGGGTACGCCCTGCTGGCCGTGGTCCCGTGCGACGCGCTCGAGCTGCCGCGGGACTTGGTGGCCCGGCTGGCGGTCTCCCTCACGCAGCAGGCCGGGGCGGCGGTGGCGCGCGATGCGGACGGGCTGCAGCCCGCCTGCGCGGTGTGGCGCGTGGACCGTCGCGCGCAGGTGGCGGCGGCCCTGGCCGGGGCGGCGGAGCCCTCCCTGCACGAGGTGCTGGCGCAGCTGGGCGCGGTTGAGGTGCTGTTCGAGGACCCCGCCCGCTTCGCCGACGCGGACACGCCCGAAGACCTCGACCCGTACGGGAGGCGCGCCTCGACCGGCTCCCAGGACTTCGAGGGCCCGTTGGCGGCGGCGGGGCGCGTCGCGGGCTTCGTGGCGGTGACGGCCGCGGTGCTGGGAGGGCTCGCGCTGCTGGCGGGCCTGACCCTGCTGGCCCAGCCGGAGCCCGGCGCCGGAGCCGCGCGGCCGTTCCAGAAGCTCGTTGTCGTGGCGGTGCTCGGCGTGGTGGTCGCCTACGTGCCGCTGATGCTGTGGGTGGCCCGCCGGGTGCTCACGCCCGGCGTCGCCGTGCGGCTGACAAGCGGACCGGCGCGTCGCATATAGGCCCCGTGCCCGCCCCCACGCTCGACGACGCGCGCGAGACCCTACGCACCACCTTCGGCCACGCCGAGTTCCGCGGACTGCAGGCCCCGGTCATCACCGAGGTGCTGGCCGGGCGCAACGCCGTGGCCGTGCTGCCGACCGGGGGCGGCAAGAGCCTGTGCTACCAGATCCCGGCCATGCTCCGGCCCGGGGTGGCGCTGGTGGTCTCGCCGCTGATCGCGCTGATGGCCGACCAGGTGGCGGGGCTGCGGCAGGCGGGTGTGGCGGCCGCGCGGCTCGATTCGAACACCTCGCCCGACGAGCGCTCCGACACTTGGCGCAGGCTCGGCGAGGGCGCGCTCGACCTCCTGTACATGAGCCCGGAGGGGCTGATGGCCGGCTCCATGCTGGAGCGCCTGGCGCAGCGCGAGCTGGCGCTGGTGGCCATCGACGAGGCGCACTGCGTCAGCCAGTGGGGCCACGACTTCCGCCCCGAGTACCGCACCCTCGGCCGGCTCGCCGAGGTGTTCCCCGACGTCCCGCGCCTGGCGGTCACCGCGACCGCCGACGCCCGCACGCGCGCGGATATCCGCCAGGCGCTCCACCTGGCTGACGCGCGCGAGTTCGTCGACAGCTTCGCCCGCCCGAACCTGGCGCTGTCCGCCGAGCGCAAGACGGGCGGCCCCAAGAGCACGCACGAGCGGGTGATCGAGCTGGTGCGCGCCCGGCCCAAGCGCGCGGGCGTCATATACACCGGCTCGCGCGACGGGGCCGACGCCCTGGCCGCCAAGCTGCGGGAGACGGGCGCGCCGGCGGTCGCCTACCACGCCGGGCTCGACAAGGCCGTGCGCGAGAAGCGGCTCACCCACTTCCTCGACGCCGACGAGGCGGTGATGGTGGCGACCATCGCCTTCGGCATGGGGGTGGACAAGCCGGACGTGCGCTTCGTCATCCACGCCGACCCGCCCTCCTCCATCGAGGCCTACTGGCAAGAGATCGGCCGCGCGGGCCGCGACGGCGACCCGGCAGAGGGCGTCACCCTTTACGGCGCCTCCGACCTCGCCTGGGCGCTGCGACGGATCGACGAGCGAGAGATGGAGGCTGAGCAGAAGGCGGTGCAGACGGCCAAGGCGCGCCGTCTCTACGCCATGCTCGACGGCGGCGGCTGCCGCCCGGCCGCGGTGCGCCGCTACTTCGGCGAGGAGGCGGTGGAGCCCTGCGGCGTGTGCGACCTCTGCGCCGCCCCGCCGCGCCTGCGCGACATGACCACCGCGGCGCAGAAGCTGCTCGCCGCCGTGCACCGGCTGGGCGGCCGCTTCGGGCGCGGCCGCGTGGTCGACCACCTGATGGCGCGCACCAAGGAGCCGCACGCGGCCGAGACGCAGCTCTCCACCTGGGGCGTCGGGGGCGACCTGCCCCAGGCGGCGTGGCGTGGCGTGCTGGACCAGCTCCTGTTCGACGGCCTGCTGCGCGAGGACCCCAACGACGGCCGCCCTCTCGTCGGCCTGGGCGAGCCCGACGCCGTACGCGCCGTCTACCGCGGCGAACGTCGGGTGGAGGTGCGCGACGACCTCGCCGCCCGGGCGGAGAAGCGCGCGCCGCGGCCGCCGCGCGGGCCGGGTTCGCTCGGGCAGGCGACCGAGATCGCGGTGCAGGACCGCCCGACGTTCGAGGCGCTGCGAACCTGGCGCAAGGAGGAGGCGCAAGCTCAGCAGGTACCCGCCTACGTCATCTTCCCCGACCGCACCCTCGCCGAGATCGCCCGCACCCGCCCGGGGAACATGGCGGCTTTGGCGCCGGTGGCGGGCGTGGGAGAGGCCAAGCTCGACCGCTACGGCGAAGCCGTGCTGCAGGTGGTCAGGAACGCGTAGCCCTTCTCCCGTTCTCAGGAGAGGGAGGGCGGTTGCTACTCCGCCTTCACCGCCGCCGCCGGCCCGCCCGCGCGGTAGCGGTCGAACCAAGCGAGGATGGCCGCCGTCTTCGCCGCGGACTGCGAGGGGCGCGATGCGATGGTCTCGTGGCTCGCGCCCGGCACGTAGATCAGGCTGGTCGGCACGTTCCTGATCTGCAGCGCGTCGTAGAGCTGCTCGGCTTCGGCCGGAGGCGTGCGGTGGTCGTCCTCGCCCACGATCACCAGGGTAGGCGTTTTCACGTTTCCGACCAGCGACAGGGGTGAGCGGCGCCAATACTGCTCCGGATCCTCCCAAGGCGGCTTGCCGAACCAGTATTTGCCCATGAATGTGTAGCCGTCGGTGGCGAGCACTTCGCTGGTCCAGTTGATCACCGGCTTCTGCGCGGCGGCGGCCTTGAAGCGGTCGGTCTTCCCGACGATCCAGGCCGTGAGCAGGCCGCCGCCCGAGCCGCCGGTGACGAACAGCGCGCCCGGGTCGACCGGGCCGTGTGCGACCGCGTCGTCGACCACGCTCATCAGGTCGTCGTAGTCGTGGCTGGGGTAGTTGTGGTGGATCTGGTTGGCGAAGCTGTCGCCGTACGAGGTCGAGCCCCGCGGGTTGGCGTAGAGCACGACGTAGCCGTGCGAGGCGTACAGCTGGTCGTCGTCCGACCACGCCGGCCCGTAGGAAGAGAACGGGCCGCCGTGGATCTCCAGGATGGTCGGGTATTTCTTCTGCGGGTCATAGCCGGGGGGCGTCACCATCCAGTAGTCGATGCCGAGCCCGTCGGCCGAGCTCTTCACCGCGTGCGCGGTCACGTGGCCGAGCGTCTTGCCATCGAACAGGCCGGCGTTGAGGTCTGTGAGCTTGCGCACGCGGCCGCCGGGGCCGGCCACCGCCACGTCGGCCGGGTGCTCGCCATCGCCGACGGTGACCGCCACCACGCCCGTGCGCGAGACGGAGAAGCCGCCGCCCGAGTACGGCCGGTCCAGCGCGCCGCCGGTCAGGCCGGAGGCGACCGTGGTCACGGACCCGTCCAGGCCGACGCGCGCCACCTTGGTGTCGCCCCGGTCCGCGTAGAGCACGTAGATCGAGCGCCCGTCCGCCGCCCATCGGGGCTCCGACACCGAGCGGTCGAGATCGGCCGTGAGCACGCGCGAGCCCGAGCCGTCGCGGTTCATCACCGACAGGCGCGCGTTGGTGTAGCCCATGAACTTGTCGTCGTAGCCGGTGTAGGCGACCAGCTTTCCGTCGGGTGAGACGGCGGGCGAGGTGTCCGGCCCGAAGCGATGGGTGAGCTGCTTCAGCGCGCCGTCGGCGACCGAGACCTCGAACACCTCCGAATCGCCCTCGCGGTCGCGGTTCGGGCCGTGGTCGGAGGAGAACAGGACGGAGCGGCCGTCCGGCGTCCACGAGACCCGCCCGCCCTCGTCGAAGGCGCCGAAGGTGAGCTGGCGCGGCGCCCCGCCGTCGGCGCTGACCACGAACACGTGGTCGTAGCCGGGCCGCAGGTAGCCCTCGCCGTCCTCGCGGTAGTGCACGCGGTCGATCACCTTAAGCGCGTCGGCCCACTTCGCGCCTTCCGGCTTCTTCATGGGCGCGCCCAGGCTCGTCGGATCGTCGGGCGTGAACATGGAGAAGGCGATGGTGCGGCCGTCGGGCGACCACGTCATCGCGCTGGGGCTCTCCGGCAGGTCGGTGATGCGCGCGGAGACGCCCGTGGCCAGCCAGCGCACGAACAGCTGCGGGCGACCGCCCTCCTCGCTCGCCACGTAGGCGACGCGCTCGCCATCGGGCGACCAGCGCGGGCTGGAGCCCGCCCCGGCGGCCAGCGGCGTCTGCGCGCCCGTGGCCACGTCGACCAGCCACACGGAGCGGCGCGCACGGTCGGTCATGATGTCGTAGCCGGTGCGCACGTACGCGATGCGGCGTCCGTCCGGGCTGATCTCCACGTCGCCCGCCTGTTGCAGGGCGAACAGATCGCGCGGCGCGAAGCTGCGCTGCGGCCCGACCGCCCCCGGCGCGGGTCCCGCCGCGGGCTGCGCGCGGGCTACGCCCGGGCCGGCGAGCAGCAGCGCGCAGAAGAGGGCGCGCAGGTGACGACCGGGCATGGCGAACGGCTCCGCTGTGGTGCGTCGAGCTAGCGCAGGCGCGGGCTGCGGGGAAGCGTCAAGCCGATTGCAACATTTGACGGTCCAGAACAGCGGCGGAGACTCGCCCGCGCATGCCCATACGCTCCCTGTCCCGCAGCCTGCTCCTCGGCGTCGGCGTCACCGCCGTGACGACGACGCTGCTGGCGTCGGTGGCCGCCTTCTTCGTGTTCCGCGACGACCTGACCCGGCGCCAGCTGGAGCACGTGCAGGAGTACACGCAACAACGGGGCCAGAACGTCGGCCGCAAGTTCGTCGCCCTGTCCGGCATCCACGCGCAGGCCGCCGCCCAGCTCACCTCGCGCATGGACACCCTGTCCGCCGGGCAGGTCCGATCGCTGCTCGACCGGCGCCTGCCCCTGCAGGCCGATGGCACCCGGCGCAGCCGCCCGGAGACGTTCGACGGCGTGATCGACGAGAGCGGCGATCGGATCGCCGGCATGGGGGCTTTCGTCGCCCGTGGAGCAGACCTCGACCCGCTCGAAGCCGCCGCCCTGGCGTCGGGCTTCAACGTGGTGAGCCGCTTCGGCGAGAGCATCACCTCCAGTTACGACAACTTCTACTTCGCCACCCCGAACAACCGGGTGGTCATGTACGCGCCCCGCCGGCCCGACCGACTGATGTTCTACCGCCACGACGCGCCGGCGAACCTCGACTTCAGCGGCGAGGAGATGATGCGCATGGTGGCGCCCGCGGCCGACCCCTCCGGCCGCACGCGCTGCACCTCGCTCCAGCGCCTGATCCAGGACACGGAGGGCAAGCGGCTGGCGACGGCGTGCCTGACGCCCTTCCGCTACCGCGGCCGCTACGTCGGCGCCTTCGGCTCCTCGCTCGAGCTGAGCGACTACCTCGCCAGCGCCGTCAAATCGGAGTCCGACCAGGACACCAGCCTGCTGGTGCGCGCGCAGGGCGACGTCGTCGCCATGTCCGGGCGGTCCGTGGCCGAGACCGCGACGCCCTCGCCCGAGCTCCTGGCGCGCATCGACCACGATTTCGACGTCAAGCGGCTGCTGGCGACGGTCAGGGCCGACGGACGCGCGAGCGGCGTGGTGCGCAGCCCGAACGGACGCTCCATCGTCGGCTACGCGCGCATTCCCGGCCCCGACTGGTGGCTCCTGATCGCCTATCCCGAAGCCGAGCTGCAGGCCGCGGCCATGCGGCCGGCCTCCCTCATCCTGAGCCTCGGCCTCCTCGCCTCCCTGGTGCAGACGGCGCTGATCGTCGCCTTCGCCCGCCGGACGCTGGCGCGCCCGCTGCAGCGGCTGGCGGCGAGCTGCGACACCGACGCGCCCACCGGCGACCTGCAGCAGCGCGACGACGAGATCGGTGTGCTCGGCCGCGCCCTGGCCGGCGAACGCGCCAAGGCGCAGGCCGCACTGGCCTCGCTGGAGGAGCGGGTCGCGGCGCGCACGGCGGACCTCGAGCGCGCCTCCACCGAGAAGGACCGCTTCCTGGCCAACATGAGCCACGAACTGCGCACGCCGCTGAACGGGGTGATCGCGGTGTCCGAGACGCTCGCCGGGCTGCAGCGCTCGGCGCGGGCGCGCGAGATGGCGCGGTTGATCGTGAGCTCCAGCCGCCTGCTGGAGCACGTGCTGTCGGACATCCTGGACTTCTCTCGCCTGGAGGCGGGCGACGTGCGGCTCGCCGCCGAGCCGTTCGACCTGCAGCAGGCGCTGGAGCACGTGGCCGAGCTGCACCGCGCGGTGGCGGAGTCGAAGAAGCTCGGCCTCGCCGTCGAGATCGCGCCCGGGCTGCACGGCCGATGGATGGGCGACGGCATCCGCCTGACGCAGGTGGTCTCGAACCTGCTCTCCAACGCCGTCAAGTTCACCGAGGCCGGCCGCGTGACCCTGCGCGCCGCCGAAGCGGACGGGGGCGTGACCGTGTCGGTCTCCGACACGGGCATCGGCTTCGACGCCGACGTGCGCGCGCGCCTGTTCCAGCGCTTCGAACAGGCGGACCTCTCCATCCGCCGACGTTTCGGCGGCACGGGCCTGGGCCTGGCGATCTGCCGGTCGCTGGTGGAGGCCATGGGCGGCCGCATCCGCGCGGTCTCCACGCCCGGCCTCGGCTCGACCTTCGTCGTGGAGCTGCCGCTTCACCGCGCGGCCGCCGGTCTGGACGACGCGGGGCCGCCGTCGAGCGCGGAGGAGGCGGTGCTCGCAGGCGTGCGCGTGCTGCTCGCGGAGGATCACCCGACCAACCAGAAGGTGGTGGAGCTGATCCTGGAGTCTGCGGGCGTGGAGCTCGTCACGGTGGAGAACGGGCGCGAGGCGCTGGACGCGCTCTCCACCTCGGCCTTCGACCTCGTGCTCATGGACATGCAGATGCCGGAGATGGACGGCCTGTCCGCGACGCGGCTCTGGCGCGAGCGCGAGCAGCTGCTGCACCTGCGGCGCACGCCCATCGTGATGCTGACGGCGCACGCGCTGGAGGACCACGCGCAGGAGAGCCTGCGCGCCGGGGCCGACCGCCACCTCTCCAAGCCCATCCGCGCCGCCGACCTGTTGGCCACGGTGGACGAACTCACGGCGGAGGACGCGGGCCGACACGCGGCCTGAGCCTCGGCCGCCGCCGGGGAGAACACCGGGGCGGTTCGCGAGTTGATGCGGCATGCCCGCGCGCGCCGCCGTTCCCGACCAGCCTCTCGTCCTGTCGGATGCGTCGACAGTGGTGCGGGCGCGCTTCGCGGCGGTCGTCTCACGGTTCGACCGGACGCGCCCGGTCTGGGTGCTCGGCCACAACGACGCCGACGGCCTCTCCGCGACCGCCCTGTTCACCCGCGCCTTCACCGCCGCGGGCTGGAGCGTGCGCACCCGCATCGTCGGCCGCGGCGAGAGCCCCTGGTCCGCCGAGATGCGCGAGGAGCTCGCGGGCGTCGACGCCGGCGGGATCGTGGTGACGGACCTGGGCGTGCGCGACGGCGCGCCGAAGCCGGGCGTCCCGACGGTGGTCGTCGACCACCACGTGCCGACCGGCGCCCCCGACGCGGAGGTGATCACCGGCTACGGTCTCGACCCGATCCCGACCTCATCGCTGCTGGCCTTCTGGTGCGCGGGCGCTCTGGCCGATCCCGAGCCGTGGCTGTGGCTCGCCGCCGTGGGGCTGATCGGCGACATGGCCGACGGCGCAGGCTTTCCGGAGATGGCCGCCGCACGCCGCTACGGGATCACCGCGCTGCGCGACGCCGTGAGCCTCCTCAACGCGCCACGCCGCTCCGCTTCGGGCGACGCCGGGCCCGCGCTGGAACTCTTAATGCAGGCGGACGGCCCGCGCGAGGTGACGGACGGCTCACGCCCGCAGACGGCCGCGCTCCTCGCCGCCAAGGCGGAGGTGAAGGGCGAGCTGGACGCCGCGCGCCGGGTCGCGCCCAAGGTCCGCGAGGGCGTGGCGCTGATCCGCTTCCACTCCGCCACGCAGATCCACCCGCTGGTGGCGCAGCAATGGCGCGGGCGGCTGAAGGGCGACGTCGTGCTGGCGGCGAACACCGGCTACCGGCCGGGCTGGGTGCACTTCGCCGTGCGCACCGCGCGCGACCTGGACCTGATCGCCTGGCTCGCCGACCGCCGACCGCCCGGCGCGGACGAAGCCTACGGCTCCGGCCACAGGCAGGCCACCGGCGGCGCGCTCCGCACGCCCGACTGGAACGCCTTCGTCGACCGACTGGGCTTCCCCGAGGAGAGGATCGCCGCATGAGCGCGCCCGCCGCCGCCCCGCTCCCGTCGCGCCCGCTGCGCCTGGGCTTCCCCGTCAAGGTGATGCAGCGGCCCGACCTGAAGTCCAACGACACCCGCGGCTGGCGCAAGAACCCGCATCTGAAGTGCAGCCTGGAGCACCTGGACAAGGTCCTCGACCACCTCGCCCGGCACAAGCTCGACATGTACCGGATGTCGAGCGACATCGCCCCCTACGCCACGCACCCCGACATGCCGCAGTTCCACGGCATGGTCGCCGAGAGCGACGCGGAGCTGCGCGCCTTCGGCGACAAGGCGCGCCGGCTCGACATCCGCCTGTCGTTCCACCCCAGCCAGTACGTGCTGCTGAACAGTCCCGACCCCAAGCTCACCGCGCGGTCGGTGTGGGACCTCGCCAGCCAGGGCGAAATGCTGGACCGCATGGGGATGGACGACACCGCCGTGCTCGTCACCCACGTGGGCGGCGTCTACGGCGACCCCGAGGCCAGCCGCGCCCGCTGGGTCACGACTTGGGAGACGCTGCCCGACGACGTCCGCCGCCGCCTCGTGCTGGAGAACGACGACATCCGCTTCTCCGCGTCCGACGTCCTCTGGATTCACGAGCGCACCGGCGTGCGCTGCGTGTTCGACTACCAGCACCACTGGTGCCTCAACCCCGAGCGGCTGGACATGGTGGAGGCGCTGCGCGCGTTCCTCGCCACCTGGCCGCCGGGCGTGCGGCCGAAGATCCACTTCTCCTCGCCCCGTACGGAGCTGCGCGAGGTGGTGCGCTCGGCGAAGGCGAAGCCGGCCAAGGGCGAGATCACCAAGGCGGCCGTGAAGGAGAAAGCGCGTAAGAAGACCGTGCTGCTGCCGCCGATCTGGACCGGCCACGCCGACTTCACCAACCCGTTCGAGTTCGCCCGCTTCATGCGCGACGCCGAGGGGCTGGAGTTCGACGTCATGATGGAGGGCAAATCGAAGGACATCTCGCTCCTCAAGCTGCGCCCCGACCTGCTGCGCTACGCTCCCGACGTGGCGGCGCGCTTCGGCGTTTTCCCCAGGGACGCGGCGAAGCTGGAGGCCGAGGAGGCGGCGCTCGAGGCCGACCATGACCCGGTCGACGACGACGACGTGGACGAGGCGGCGTAGCGCCGCAGCGCGGAACGCCCGTCGCCTGCGCGGCTTTTCCCGACATGAACGATCCCGACGCCGCCGATCCCGTCCGCCGCACCCTGCTGGCCGCCGGCGGCGGCTTGGCGGGCGGCCTGTCGCTCGCCGCCCTGCCCGCCTCCGCCGCGCCCCGCCCCACGCCGCCCGCGCCGGTCGACGAGGGGACGGTGGACGTGAACAAGGTGGTCTTCGCGCCCCTTCACGACCCTCAGACGGAGCGGCCCGAGGGCCAGCCGCCCAGTCCTGACACGCTGGGCGGCCGCGTGGGCGTCGCCGTGCTCGGACTGGGCCGGCTGGCGCTGCAGCAGATCATCCCCGCCCTCGCGCAGTGCAAGCACGCAAAGCTGGCGGCGCTCGTCAGCGGCGATCCGGGGAAGCTCGCCAGCATCGCCGCCCAGTACGGGATTTCGGCCGAGCACTGCTACAGCTACGAGACCTTCGACAAGATCAAGTCCGACGCGACGGTGCAGATCGTCTACGTGGTCACGCCCAACGCGCTGCACCGCGAGTGGACGGTGCGCGCCGCCAAGGCCGGGAAGCACGTGCTTTGCGAGAAGCCGATGTCGACCAGCGTGGCCGACGCGCAAGCCATGGTGCAGGCCTGCCGCGACGCGCAGAAGCTGCTGATGATCGCCTACCGCTGCCAGTTCGAGGTCTACAACCGCGAGCTGATCGCCCGCGTGCGCTCGGGTTCGCTGGGCGCGGTGCGGATGATCGACGCGGTCAACACGCAGAACCAGGGCGACCCGGCGCAGTGGCGCCAGAAGAAGGCGCTGGCCGGCGGCGGCTCCCTGCCCGACATCGGCCTCTACTGCCTGAACTCGATCCGCGCGACCCTCGGCGAGGAGCCCGACGAGGTCACCGCCCACGTGAGCTCGCCCGCCGGCGACCCCCGCTTCGCCGAGGTGGAGGCCGACGTCGCCTTCACCCTGCGCTTCCCCTCCGGCGTGCTGGCGACCGGGCTCGCCAGCTACGCCAGCCACGAGCACCGACGTCTGACGGTGCTGGGGCCCAAGGGCTCGCTCGTGCTGGAGAACGCCTTCGCCTACGAGGGCCAGCAGCTGTTCGCCGGCCATAAGGAAGGCGACGCGGAGGCCCGCACGCAGGTGTCGCTCGCGAACCACGACCAGTTCGCGCTGGAGATCGACCACTTCGCCGAGTGCGTGCGCGCCAACCGCACCCCGCGCACTCCGGGCGAGGAGGGGCTGCAGGACCAGCGGATCATGGCCGCGATCTACGAGAGCGCACGCACCCGCCGGCCCGTGGCGCTGGTCGCCTCGACGGGCCGCGACCCGTTCCGCGGCGCCGAGCCTTCGCCGCCCGGGTGAGCGGCGGCGGAGCGGCTCAGGCCTCGACCGCCCGGCCGCGCCGCGCCGTCCAGGCGAACAGCACCCAGATCGCCGCCGCGAACGCCGCCAGTCCGCCCAACTGCGCCACGGGCGCGAAGGCGTCGCCGACGAGGCCCAGCGGATAGTCCTTGCCGGACGCCACCTTCACCGCCGCCAACGCCACGCCCATCAAGCTCTCGCCGACGATCAGGCCGGAGGCGGCGAGCACGCCCATGCGCCGTCCCGCCGGTCCCTGCCGCTCTTCCCACAGATGGCCGGCCACCGCGCCGACGACCACCATCAGGGTGACCGACATGGGGAGGTAGACGCCGAGCCCCACCGCCAGCGGCGGCACACGCAGCCGGCCGGCGCGGCCCAGCGCCTCGTCCAGTGCGATCAGCACGACCCCCAGCACGGCGCCCGCGCCGATGACGCCCCAGTCGAGCTCGCCGCCCAGCACCCCTTTGGCCAGCGACGAGATCAGCGCCGCCTGCGGCGCGGGCAGGGCCTGCGCCCCGGCCCCAGGCGCTCCGGCGAAGCCGTAGGCGGTGTTGAGGAGGTTTAGCACCGGCGGGATCACCAGGGATCCCGCCGCCACGCCCACCAGCAGCGCGACCTGCTGCCGCCACGGCGTGGCCCCGACCAACTGGCCCGTCTTCAGATCCTGCAGGTTGTCGTTGGAGATGGTGGCGGCGGTGAACACCAGGGCGGTCGCGAACAGGGCGAAGGCCACCAGCGCGGGCCCGAGGGCCGGGCCGACCGTGCTCCGCACACCCGCGGCGAGCAGCATCGCGGCCACCAGCACCGCCAGGATGCCCACGCCCGACACGGGGCTGTTGGACGAGCCGATCAGCCCGGCCATGTAGCCGCACACCGCGGCCACGAAGAAGCCCATCAGCATGACGTAGACCACCCCGCCCGCCACCAGCGTCGGCAGCACCGCGCCGAGCCCCGCGCCCGCGGCGAAGCGGCCGGTCAGGACGGCGATGGCGGCGAGCGCGGCGGCCGTCGCGGCGGCGACCCAGCCGATGGGGATGTCGCGCTCCTCGACGGGCAGGCTCCCGCCGCCGCCGGCGTTGCGCGTCCGGCTGGCCGCGACGGCGGAGGCGAGGCCGCCCAGCACCGGCCGGGCGAGGCGCAGCAGCGCCCAGATGGCCGCCACGCCGATCGCGCCCGCGCCGAAGAAGCGCACCTGCGTGCGCCAGACGCCGCTCACCAGGGCCGCCGTGTCGGCCGTGGGTGCGTGCACGGCCGTAAGTATCGGCACGGCGCCCGCCCAGGCGATCAGCAGGCCGGACAGCATGGCCACCCCGACGGACAGGCCGACGAGGTGGCCGACACCGTAGAGCGCCATCAGCACGCCGACGTCGACGCCGCTCGCCGCCGGTCCGCCGCCCAGACGGAAGGTGCGCGTCACCGCCTCGGCCGCCAGGCGCGAGGCCTGCAGCAGCGCCCAGCCGGCCGACAGCCCCGCGCCCCAGACCACGGCGGCGAGGCCGGCGCGCGTCTCGGCCGCGCCCCGCGCGTCGCCCTCCTCGCCGGCGCCCACGCGCAGCACCTCGGCGCAGGCCACGCCCTCCGGATAGGGCAGGGTCGAGCGCGTCACCAGCGCCCGCCGGAGCGGGATCGAGTACATCACGCCCAACACGCCCCCCAGGGCGCAGATCAGGAACGAGGTCCAGAACGGGAAGCCCGTCCACCAGCCGGTCATCACCAGCCCCGGCAGGACGAAGATGATCGACGCGAGGGTGCCGGCGGCGGAGGCCACCGTCTGGACGATGTTGTTCTCGCCGATCGAGCCGCCGCCGAGCGCGCGCAGCACCGCCATGGAGATCACCGCCGCCGGGATCGACGAGGCGAAGGTCAGCCCCGCCTTCAGCCCGAAGTAGACGTTGGCGGCGGTGAACACCGCGCAGATCGCCACGCCCAGCGCCATCCCGCGCCAGGTGAGCTCGCGCCCGGCGGAGGGTCGCGGCGCGGAGGCGGCGAGGGCCGCGGCAGGGGGGTCGACGACGGCCACGCAGGCTCCGGCGGAACGAGGGACCGCCGTTCAGCACGCCCGCCACTCCCCCGCAAGCCGGACGCGCCGTTCGCCCCGGAACCGCGACCGGAGGTTAGTCCTCGTCGTCGGGCTCGGGCGCGCCCAGCAGCTCTTCAGCGATCATGCCGGAGTTCTTGCGCACGGCGGCCTCGATCTCGGCCGCCATGTCGGGATTCGCCTTCAGGAACTCGCGCGCGTTCTCGCGGCCCTGGCCGATCCGCGTGGAGTTGTAGGAGAACCACGAGCCCGACTTCTCGACGATGCCGCCCTTGACGCCGAGGTCGATGACCTCGCCCAGCTTGGAGATGCCCTGCCCGTACATGATGTCGAACTCGACCTCGCGGAACGGCGGGGCCACCTTGTTCTTGACCACCTTCACGCGCACGTTGTTGCCGACCACCTCATCACGGTTCTTGATCGAACCCGTACGACGGATGTCGAGTCGGCAGGAGGCGTAGAACTTCAGGGCGTTGCCGCCCGTGGTGGTCTCCGGGCTGCCGTACATCACGCCGATCTTGTGACGGATCTGGTTGATGAAGATCACGATGGTCTTGGACTTGGAGATGGAGCCGGTCAGCTTGCGCAACGCCTGGCTCATCAACCTTGCCTGCAGGCCGGGCAGGCTGTCGCCCATCTCGCCCTCGATCTCGGCCTTGGGCGTCAGCGCCGCCACCGAGTCGATCACGATCACGTCCACCGCGCCCGAGCGCACCAGGGTGTCGGTGATCTCGAGCGCCTGCTCGCCCGTGTCGGGCTGCGACACCAGGAGGTCGTCGAGGTTCACGCCCAGCTTCTGCGCATAGCCCGGATCCAGCGCGTGCTCGGCGTCGACGAAGGCGGCGGACCCGCCTCGTTTCTGCGCCTCGGCCACCACGTGCAGGGCCAGCGTGGTCTTGCCTGAGCTCTCCGGCCCGAAGATCTCGATCACCCGTCCGCGCGGCAGACCGCCGATGCCCAGCGCCAGGTCGAGCCCGAGCGAGCCGGTGGAGATCGACTCGATCTCCGCCACCTTGCCGGCCTTGCCCAGCTTCATCACCGAGCCCTTGCCGAAGGCCCGGTCGATCTGCGCGATCGCCGCCTCCAGCGCGCGCGCCTTGTCGCCGTCTTCCTTGCCCACGAGCCGCAACACCGCCTGGTTCACCGGAGAGCCTCCCTTTGCCACGATTCCCGCCACCGTCCGGGAGCGCGGGCCGGAGCGGGGTCGCTCGGGCGGACGGGCCGGACCCGCCCATCTGTGCACCTTTCGTTCTCGTTCGCAATCCGTTCTCTTAGACAATCGCGTCGCCGCACGTTGGGGCCGGCGACCTGCGTCCCGAGCTGACGCAAGGTCGCGCTTGCGCGTCCGTCGCGCGGTGGTGGCGGCGGTCTGCGGCCGCGCTCCGGACGCCGCTTCACGCCCGAGGATCACGCGGGTCGGCCGCCGCTCCAGCCGCGGCGGCGCTTGGGCCGGGGCGCCCGCTCGGCTAAGTCCCGCGCTGCCGCCGCTTCCGGGCGGACCCCGCCCCGCTCAGGAGCCGATGCGCACCACGATCGCCGACCTGCAGCGAATGAAGGCGGACGGCCGCCGCATCGCCATGCTCACCGCCTACGACCATCCCTCCGCTCGGCTGGCGGACGCGGCGGGCGTGCCGTTGCTGCTGGTGGGCGACAGCCTGGGGATGGTGGTCCACGGCCACGACACCACTCTGCCCGTCACGCTCGGCGACATGGTGCGCCACTCGGCCGCCGCCGTGCGCGGGAGCGAGCGGGCGCTGATCGTGGGCGACCTGCCGTTCCTCACCTACGCGGACGAGGCGGCCGCCGTCGCCTCCGCCGGGCGGCTGATGCGCGAGGCGGGCGTCGGCGCTGTCAAGCTGGAGGGCGGGGCGGCGGTCGCGCCCGTGGTGCGGCGGCTCGTGGAGCTGGGCGTGCCGGTGATGGGTCACCTCGGCTTCACCCCGCAGTCCCAGCACACTCTCGGCCTGCGCGTGCAGGCCAAGGCCGCGGCCGAGGCGCGGCGGCTGGTCGAGGACGCGCTGCTGCTGCAGGCGGCGGGCGCCTTCGCGGTGGTGCTGGAGCTGGTGCCCGCGCCCCTCGCCGGCGAGGTGACCCGGCGCCTGACCATACCGACCATCGGCATCGGCGCGGGCGCGGGCTGCGACGGGCAGGTGCAGGTCTGGCACGACATCCTGGGCCTGAACGCCGGCAAGGCCCCGCGCCACGCCAAGCGCTACGCCGACGTGGGCGAGGCGATCCTCAGGGCCGTCACCACCTATCGCGAGGAGGTCGAGGCCGGCGCGTTCCCGACGGACGCCCAGAGCGCGCGCATGGATCCCGGCGAGCTGGCGCGCGCACTCGAGGGGCTCTGACCGGTGCGGCTGCTTGAGACCGTAGCGGCCTTCCGCGAAGCGCGGCGGCCGCTTGGCGAACTGGGCCTCGTGCCGACCATGGGCTTCCTGCACGACGGCCACCTGGCGCTGGTCGCCCGCGCCCGTGCGGAGAACGGGGCCGTCGCCGCCAGCCTGTTCGTGAACCCCACCCAGTTCGGCGACCCCGCCGACCTCCAGCGCTATCCGCGCGACATGCCGGGCGACCTCGCCAAGCTGGAGCGCGCGGGCGTGGACCTTGTGTTCGCCCCGTCCCCCGCCGAGATGTACACTCCCGGCGCCGCCACGCGCGTGGAGGTCGGCCCGCTCGCCGATGTGCTGGAGGGCGCCTCGCGGCCCGGCCACTTCGCGGGGGTGGCGACGGTGGTGGCCAAGCTGTTCAACATCGTCGCGCCCACCCGCGCCTACTTCGGCGAGAAGGACGCCCAGCAGGTGGCCGTGATCCGGCGCCTCGTGCGCGATCTCGACATGTCCGTGGAGGTGATCGCCTGCCCCACGGTGCGCGAGCCGGACGGACTGGCCATGTCGAGCCGCAACGTCCGCCTCTCCCCCGCCGAGCGCGCGGCCGCTCCCGTCCTCCACCGGGCGCTCGCAGCGGCGCAGGCGCTCGCCGCGGCCGGGGAGCGCGACACGGAACGGCTGCGCGGCCGGGTGCGCGAGGCGGTCGCGGCGGAGCCCGCCGTGGTGCTCGACTACGTCAGCGTGGCCGATCCCGAGAGCCTGGCGGAGCTGGAGCGGCTGGACCGCGCCGCCCTGCTCTCGCTGGCGGCGCGCCTCGGCCCCGTGCGGCTGATCGACAACGTCACGCTCGCGCCGCCGCCTCCGTGACCGACCTGCGCCTCGACCATCGCGTCGCCCTGGTCACCGGCGCCGGGCGCGGACTGGGCCGAGCGATCGCCGGCGCGTTCGCCCGAGCCGGCGCCACCGTGGCGCTGGTCGGCCGCGGACGCGACGCGCTGGAGCGCGCTGTCGACGAGATCGCACGCGAGGGCGGCCGCGCCGAGCCGCTGCCGCTCGACATCACCGACGAGCCGGGCGTGACGGCGGCCGTGGCGGACCTCGCGAGGCGTCACGGCCGCCTCGACATCATGGTGAACAACGTCGGCCGGCGCGACCGGCGGCAGCTCGCCGACTTCGCTCTGGCCGACGTGCGCGCCCTGCTCGAGGCCGACCTGGTGGCGCCATTCCACCTGAGCCGCGAGGCCGCCAAGCCGATGACGGCGGCCGGGTGGGGCCGCATCCTGAACATCACCTCGCTCGCCGGCCCGTTCGCCCGTCCGGGAGACGCGGCCTACACCGCGGCCAAGGGCGGGCTCGCGGCCCTGACGCGCGCCCTGGCCGCCGAGCTCGGGCCCCACGGGATCACCGCCAACGCCATCGCCCCGGGCTACTTCGCCACCGAGGCGAACGCGGACATGGTCGCCGACCCGGAGGTCGCCGCGCACCTGCGCCGCCGCACCTCGCTGGGCCGGTGGGGACGGCCGGAGGAGATCGGCGGGGCGGCGGTGTTCCTGGCGTCGGACGCGGCCTCCTACGTCACGGGGCAGGTGCTGGCGGTGGACGGCGGCTACTCCGCCCACTTCTAGGGTCTGACGGGATCGGCCGCCTCGCCCCGCTCGTCCTGGCGGAGGCCGAGACCCGGCTGCGGGAGCGGAGACGCAAGCCTCGCCATCCTCTCCGCCCAGCTCTGGACGGCGCCGGGCCGCATGACGCAGCTTGGACCGGCGCCGAAGACCGCCTCAATCCCGCGGCTCATCCCCGCGCGATCAACACCGCGCCGAGGGCCACCACGCCCACGCCCGCCACCCGCAGCCACCCCGCCGGGTGGTGCTGAAGGCCCAGGAGGCCGAAATTGTCGAGCAGCACGCCCAGCACGCACTGCGAGGCGATGATCACCACCAGCGTCGTGCCCGCGCCGAGCTTGGGCGTGGCCCACGCCGAGAGCGCCACCACCGCCGCGCCGTAGAGCCCGCCGATCCAGGCGTACCAGGGCGTGGCCGCCACCCAGCCGCCCGGAAGCTTCGGCCGCAGCACGAGGAGCGAGACCGCCAGCACCGCCGCGCCCACCAGGAAGGAGATCAGCGACGCCCACAGCACCGAGCCCGCCGACTTGGTCAGGAGCGCGTTGGTCGGCGTCTCGATCGCCACGCCCACTCCCGTCAGGAACACGGCCAGGAGGGCGAGGAGAATCTGCATGAACCCGCCCTACGCCTGATCGCGGGCGGGCGACAGCGGCGGACGCGCGGACGCGGCGCAACCCGCGACGGCTCCACGGCTTCTGACTCGCGCGCGGCCGCCAGGGCCGACGACGGGGGACCCGGGTGAGCGAGACCGTGGACGTGGAGCAGCGCGCGCAGGTGCTGGAGCAGCGCCGGGTGCGCAAGATGGCGGCGTCGGCCCACGCCTACGTCCGCGGCGCGACCGAGCTGTTCTACGAGTGGCTCGCCGACCTCGGCGGAGGACGCCTGCCCGCCGGCCCCGCCGTGTGGATCTGCGGCGACTGCCACCTCGGCAACCTCGGCCCGCTCGCCGACGCCGACGGCCGCGTCGACGTCCAGATCCGCGACCTGGACCAGACGACGGTGGGCAATCCGGCGCACGACCTCGTCCGGCTCGGCCTGTCGCTCGCCTCGGCCGCGCGCGGATCGGATCTGCCGGGCGTCACCACCGCGCGCATGCTGGAGGAGATGGTCGACGGCTACAGCCTGGCGCTGCGCCGCCCCGAGGACCACGAGGGCGGCGACGTGCTCGAGCCCGCCGTGGTCCGCAGCGTGCGCCGTCGCGCGCTCGGGCGCCGCTGGCGGCACCTGGCGCAGGAGCGGCTGGAGGACGTGCGCCCCTCGATCCCCCTGGGCTCCCGCTTCTGGGCCTTGAGCGACGAGGAGCGTGAGGCGCTGCGCGAAGTGTTCACCGCGCCGCAGGTGCGCGAGCTCGTCCTGGCGCTTAACGCGCGGGACGAGGGCGACGTCGAGATGGTCGACGCCGCCTATTGGATGAAGGGCTGCTCGTCGCTCGGCAAGCTGCGCTATGCGGCGCTGCTGGAGCTCGGCGGAGGCAAGCGGACCAAGCTGGCCCTGGTCGACCTGAAGGAGGCGTCGCCCTCCATGGCGCCGTCGGCGCCCGACGCGGAGATGCCGGCCGACCCCGCGGAGCGGGTGGTGGCCGGCGCCCGTGCGCTCTCGCCCAACCTCGGCGACCGCATGACGGCCGCACACGTGCTCGGCCGGCCCGTGGTGCTGCGCGAGCTGGCGCCGCAGGACCTGAAGCTGGAGGTGGATCAGTTCTCCGGCGCAGAGGCCGTGCAGGCGGCGCGCTACCTCGCCTACGTGGTCGGGCGCGCCCACGCGCGGCAGATGGACGAGGCGACCCGCTCCGCCTGGCGCGGCGAGCTGAAGCGCGGCCACGACGGCGACCTCGACGCGCCGAGCTGGCTCTGGGACAGCGTGGTCGCGCTGGCCGCCCGCCACGAGGCCGGCTACCTCGAGCACTGCCGCCGCTACGCCCTGCAGGCGGCCGCGTGAGCGCCCCCGAGGACGAGCGCTGGATGCGCGAGGCCCTGGCGGTCGCCTGCGAGCGCGGGACCGACCCGGCGACCTCGCCCATCGGCTGCGTGATCGTGCGCGACGGCGCCGTGATCGCCCGCGAACGCAACCACGTCGACGAGCACCACGACGCGACCGCCCACGCCGAGATGGAGGCCATCCGCGCCGCCGGCCGCGGCTTCGAGAACGGCGAGCTGCGCGGGGCGGTGCTCTACTCCACGCTGCAGCCGTGCGGCATGTGCACCATGGCTTCGATCTGGTCCAAGGTCGGCCGGGTGGTCTACGGCGCGGGCCGCGAGGACGTGCACCGCATGTACTTCGAGGCGCGCCACGTCGACACGCTGGCCTTCATCGGCGACGCCTACCGCGACGACATCAGCGTCGAGGGCGGCGTGCTGCGGGCGGAATGCGCCAAGCTGTACTACGGCCCGGACGACGACGTGCCCGAGGAGGAGCAGGGCAACACCTGACCACGGACCTCTCCGGCCCGCCGGCCGTTACGCCGGCCCCACACGAGGAGACCGCCCATGAGCTTCTTCGGCTCGATCATGAACAAGATCTTCCATCACGGCCAACCCGACGCCGCAGCGCCCGCTCAGGCGGCGCCCGCCTCCGCCCCCCAGGCCGCGCCCGCGCCCGCGCCACAGGCCCCGGCGCAGCCGGTCGACGTGGAGCAGGTGCTCGAAGGCATGGCCGCGCAGAAGGGCGGCGGCGGCAACTGGCGCACCTCCATCGTCGACCTGCTGAAGCTCCTGGACCTCGACTCCAGCCTGCAGTCCCGCAAGGAGCTGGCGGGCGAGCTGAACGTCCACGTCGCCGCCGACGGCAGCGCGGAGGAGAACGAGGCGCTGATCAAGGCCGTGTGGGCCAAGCTGGCCGAGAACGGCGGCAAGGTCCCGGCCGGCCTCGCCTGAGGTGGGACGCCGGCGCGGGCCGCCCGCCCGCGCCGGGCCTCAGCCGACCTTGGCCTTGGTGAACCCGCTCCACACATCGTCGTAGTCCAGCTGCATGGCCGGCGTCTCCGTCGCAAAGCGCGTGGGGCGCAGCACTTGGCGGCTCTCCCACATGAAGGCGAGCGTGCCGGAGAGCTTGTGCGGCTTCAGCTCGGCGTTGGACGCGCCCTCGAAGCTCGCCTGGTCCGGGCCGTGGCCGGCCATGCAGTTGTGCAGGCTCGCCCCGCCCGGGGCGAAGCCGCCGACCTTGGCGTCGTAGGCCCCGGTCACCAGCCCCATGAACTCGTTCATGACGTTGCGGTGGAAGTAGGGGGGACGGAACGTGTCCTCCGCCACCATCCAACGCGGCGGGAAGATCACGAAGTCGATGTTGGCCGTCCCGGGCGTGTCCGACGACGAGGTCAGCACCGTGAAGATCGACGGGTCGGGGTGATCGAAGCTGACCGTGCCGATCGCGTTGAAGCGGGCGGTGTCGTACTTGTACGGCGCGTTGTTGCCGTGCCAGGCGACCACGTCGAGCGGCGAGTGGTCGAGCTCGGTCTCCCACAGCCGGCCGCAGAACTTCTGGATCACCCGGGTGGGGCGGTCCACGTCCTCGAAGGCGGCGACGGGCGTCAGGAAGTCGCGCGGGTTGGCTAAGCCGTTGGCGCCGATGGGCCCGAGCTCGGGCAGTCGCAGCAGGGCGCCGTAGTTCTCCAGCACGTAGCCGCGGCCCTCGCCGTCCGGCAGCTCGGCGCGGAAGCGCACGCCCCGCGGCACGACGCCGAACTCGCCGGGGGCGAGCTCCAGCACGCCGAGTTCGGTGGCGAGCGTCAGCCGGCCGTGCTGCGGCAGGATCAGGAGCTCGCCGTCCGCCGTGTAGAACACCGTGTCCGTCATCGAGCGGTTGGCCCGGTAGATGTGCGCGGCCATGCCCGACTGCCCCGTCTCGCCCGCGCCGACCAGCGTGGTCAGTCCCTGCACGAAGTCGGTCGGCTCCGAGGAGACCTCCAGCGGGTCCCAGCGCATGCGGTTGGGCGAGGGAGGGACCTCGTCGAAGGGCGCGGAACGGAGCAGCCCACAGTCGACCTCGCGGTAGGCCCCGTGCTGGGCGGTGGGCCGCAGCCGGTAGAGCCAGGAGCGGCGGTTCTCGTGCCGCGGCGCGGTGAAGGCCGTGCCGCTCAGCTGCTCGGCGAACAGGCCGAAGGCGGGCCGCTGGGGCGAATTCCTCCCGCGCGGCAGGGCGCCGGGAACGGCCTCCGTCTCGAACTGGCCGCCGAAGCCGGACATGTAGCCGGCCTCCGCGGGCCCGAACGGGGCCAGCGCGGCGGCGCCCTCGCGCGCGATCCGGTCGACGCCCATGCTGTCCGCTCCCGTGTCCCGGCGCCTCTGCGGACGCCCACCGTGATGTAAGCCCGGCGCAGACACGGGGGAAGCGGCGGCGCGCCCGGCCTTGACGCCGCCACGTTCGCCGCCTCAACGCAGGTTCATGCGCATCGCCCTCCGAGCCGCCCTCCTGGCCGGCGTCGCCGCCGTCCTGGTCGCCCCGTCCGCCCTGGCCCAGGCGCCCGCCGGCGAGCCGCAGAAGCGCCCCGGCGAGTGGGGACAGGCGGTCAGCGACCTGAAGCCGGAGGCCGGCCTGCGCTTCGGCCGCCTGCCCAACGGCATGCGCTACGTGATCAAGCACAACTCAACGCCCAGCGGGCAGGCCTCGCTGCGCCTGCGCATCGGCGCGGGCTCGCTGGAGGAGCGCGACGACCAGCAGGGCCTGGCGCACTTCCTCGAGCACATGGCCTTCAAGGGCTCGACGCACGTGCCCGCGGGCGACCTGATCCAGCGGCTGCAGCGCCTCGGCCTGTCGTTCGGCGCCGACACCAACGCGGCGACGAGCTTCGACGAGACCGTGTTCCAGTTCGACCTGCCGCACGGCGACCCGGCCAGCCTGGAGACCGGCGTCGGCCTGCTGCGCGAGATCGGCGGGGAGTTGCTGCTGCGGCAGGACGCCATGGACCCCGAGCGCGGCGTGGTGCTGAGCGAGGAGCGCGTCTCCGACAGCCCCGGCTATCGCGCCACCAAGGCGCAGTACGGGTTCCTGCTGGAGGGTCAGCGCGCGCCCACACGCTGGCCGATCGGCCAGGTCGACATCCTGAAGACCGCGCCCGTGTCGCGCATCCGCGACTTCTACGAGGCCTGGTACCGGCCCGAGAACGCCACCCTCGTGGCGGTGGGAGACTTCGACCTCGACTACATGGAGGGGCTGATCAGGCAGCGCTTCGCCGATTGGCGCGGCAAGGGGACGATGCCCGCCTACCCCGACATCGGACAGGTGGAGCGGCGGCTCGAGTCGACCAGCCTCTACGTCGAGGCGGGCGGTCCCCAGCAGCTGCAGGTCGCCTGGGCGCAGCCGTACGACGCCACCGCCGACACCTTCGCCCGCGAGCGGCGCGACACGATCGAGCAGCTGGGCCTCGCGGTGCTGAACCGCAGGCTGGAGCGCCTGTCGCACGCGGGCGATCCGCCGTTCCTGTCGGCCAGCGCCGGGCGCGACAACCTGATCCGCTCCGCCAAGGTCACCACCCTGTTCGTCCGCACCACGCCCCAGGCCTGGTCGCGCGGCCTGCGAGCGGCGGTGGAGGAGCAGCGCCGTCTGCTGCAGTTCGGCGTGCGGCCCGACGAGCTGGCGCGCGAGATCACCGAGTATCGCACCCGGCTGGGCGCCGAGGCGACCGCCGCCGACACGCGCACCTCCCCCGCGATCGCGCAGAGCCTGGCGGAGACGGTCAACGACGACGAGGTGTTCACCGGCCCCGTGCAGAACGCCGCCAACTTCGAGCGCTTCGTCGCGGCTCTCACCCCCGCGCAGGTGGATGCGGCGCTGAGGGCGGCCTTCGCCGGCTCCGGCCCGCTCCTGACGATGGCCAGCCCGCAGGAGGTCGCGGGAGGCCGCGAGGCGCTCAAGACGGCGCTGGACGGGGCGCTGGCCGCACCGCTCACGGCGGCTGCGGCCCAGGCCTCGGCCGCCTGGCCCTACACGAGCTTCGGCGCGCCCGGGCGCGTCACGGCGCGGCAGGCGCTGCCCGACCTGGGCCTTACGCTCGTGACCTTCGCCAACGGGGTGCGGCTCACGGTCAAGCCGACGCGCTTCACGCAGGATCAGATCCTCGTCTCCGTGCGCGTGGGCGACGGGCGCGTGGGCCTGCCGCGCGACCGGGCCACGCCCGTGTGGGCGACCGGCGCCTTCGTGCAGGGCGGCACGCGCGAGCTCGCCTTCGAGGACATCGACCGCATCGCCGCCGACAAGGTCGCGGGCGTCGGCCTGTCGCTGGACGACGACGCCTACGCGTTGCAAGGCGCGACCCGCCCGAAGGATCTCGCCTTCGAGATGCAGCTCGCCACCGCCTACCTGACGCGGCCCGGCTTCCGTCCGGAGGCGTTCGACCGCACCCGCGCGCAGATCGCGACCGTGCTGCCGCAGGTGGACTCGACGCCCTCCGGCGTGTTGGCGCGCGACTTGGCGGCGTTGGAGCACGGCGGCGACGTGCGCTGGCGCACCCTGCCCACCGCCGCCGAGCTCGCGGCCTCGTCGCCCGCCGAATGGGCCGCGCGGCTCGGCCCCGAGCTGGCGCAAGGGCCGCTGGACGTGACGGTGGTCGGCGACGTCACGCCCGAGCAGGCGATCGCGGCCGTGGCCTCGACGCTCGGCGCCCTGCCCGCCCGGGCCGCCGCTCCAAAGCCGTCCGCCGCGGCGCTGGCCGTGCGCTTCCCGGCCGGAGGGGCTCCGACGCGGGTCGAGACGCACGCCGGCCGCGCCGACCAGGCGGTGGCCTTCGTCGGCTGGCCCGCCGCCGACTTCTTCACCGATCCCACGGAGGCGCGCGCCATGGGCGTGGCCACCGACGTGTTCGAGAACCGCCTGATCGCCCAGGTGCGCGTGGCGGAGGGCGCCAGCTACTCGCCCGGCGCTGAGGCCGACCCGTCCGACGTGTTCCCCGGCTACGGCTACGTGGCCGCGGAGGTCGAGACGCCGCCGTTCAAGACCGACCGCTTTTTCGCCAACGCGCGCAAGATCGTCGCCGACCTGCGCGCCGCGCCCGTGGGCGACGACGAGCTGGAGCGCTCCAAGCGGCCGCGCGTCGAGACGCGGCGCAAGCAGATGGAGACCAACACCTGGTGGCTGGCCGTGCTGGGCCGCGTGCGCGTGGAGCCGCGCCAGCTCGACGCCGTGCGCACCGCCGTGAGCGGGATCGAGGCCGTCACCGCCGCCGACGTCCAGCGCGTGGCGCAGCGCTACCTGACCGACGACAAGGCCTGGACGCTGGTGGTCCGCTCGCCCCATCCCGCCGCCGCCGACCCGGCGGACAAGGCCGTGCCCGTGGGCGCCGGCCCCGCGCGGCCGCCCGCGCCCGGCCAGCCCACCGCCGCCTCCCCGCCTCCCGGCGCGCAGACCACCAATCCCTCGGCGGCCACGGCGCCTTCGCCGCGCGGCTGAGCCGGAACTTCGCGACGCGGGACGGGTGGGGTCAGTCGAAGCCCATCAGCGCGTCGACGGCCGCTTGGTCCAGGCCCGCGCCGGGGGAGGCCGGGCCGTCGAGCAGCCCGCTCGCGTCGGCGGCCTCGCCGCGCGCCAAGCGGCCGATCCGGCCCAGGCGCTGGTTGGCGATGTCGCCGACGGCGCACGCCTCCATCACCTGCTGAAGCTGCGCCCTCACACCCGCGTCGTCGGTCAGCCGCAGTGCGGCCTCGGCGGCGTCGAGCATGCGCTGGACCGCCTCGGCGATCTCGTGCGCCAGGACCTGCGCTTCGATCTCGACGGCTTGCGCGTCCACGCGCTCAGACCTCGCCCAGGACGCCGGTGAGCTTCTGGCGCAGCACGGCGAGGGTGAAGGGCTTGATGATGTAGTTGTTCGCGCCGGCCTTGCGCGCGAGCACCACGTTGTCGGCCTTGGCCTCGGCCGTGACCATCACGAACGGCAGGGTGCGGGTGCGCTCGTCGGCGCGCACGTGCCGCAGCAGCTCCAGACCGTTCATAGGCTGCATGTTCCAGTCGGACAGCACCAGACCATAGGTCTTGCTGCGCAGCAGCTCCAAGGCGGAAGGCCCGCAGGTCGCCTCGTCCACGTTCTTGAAGTTGAGGTCGAGCATCAGGTTGCGGATGATCCGCGTCATCGCCTTGTAGTCGTCGACGACGAGCACGTTCATGTTCTTATCGACGGGCACTCGCGGATGTCCTCCGGATTGACGCTTGGGGTTGGTGGATATGGCGGGCTTCGGGTCATGCTGCGCGAAGAGATTGAGAAATTCGCTAAGGTGAACGCCGAAGCGCGCGGCGAAACGTCCCGCATCGCACGACGGTGCAGGGCAACGGGATGTTCAGTCCTGGGCGCCAGCGTGACGGTGTGAACAACGCCCTCGCCGTCACCCCTCCCCTCACGTCGCGCCCCGTCTCCGTGATGGTGGTCGACGATTCGGCCGTGGTGCGCGGCTTCATGGTCCGGCTGATCCAGGGCGAGTCCGACATGGTCGTCGCCGCCCAGGCGTCGGACGGGGCGATGGCGGTGGACGCGCTCGCGCGCCACCCGGTCGACGTGATCGTGCTCGACATCGAGATGCCCGTGATGGACGGCCTGACGGCGCTGCCCAAGCTCCTGGCGCTGCGGCCGGGGGTGAAGGTGGTGATCGCCTCCACCCTGTCGCGGCGCAACGCGGAGATCAGCCTCAAGGCGCTGGCCCTGGGCGCGGCCGACTACATCCCCAAGCCGGAGGCGGGCTCGGCCTTGTTCTCGGCCGACGACTTCAAGCGCGAGCTCCTCGCCAAGGTGCGCGCGCTGGGCGCCCGGCGCGGCGCGGTCCAGGGCGCGCCGACCCCGCAGCCCCGGATCGCGGGCCCGGCGGCGGCGCGGGTGACGGCGGTGGCCATCGGCGGCTCCACCGGCGCGCCGCCCATGCTGCAGGAGATCTTCCGCGCCCTGAGGGGGAGGTTGGCGGGCGTGCCGATCTTCGTGACGCAGCACATGCCGCCCACCTTCACCGCGCTCTTGGCTGAGCAGCTCGCCCGAGCCGGCGAGCGCCCCATCGCCGAGGGCCGCGACGGCGAGCCCGTGGAGCCGGGCCGCGCCTACGTCGCACCCGGCGCCAAGCACATGCTGGTGGAGACCGTGGCCGGCCGGAGGGTGCTCCGCGTGACGGACGATCCGCCCGAGAACTTCTGCCGCCCCGCCGTCGACCCGATGCTCCGCAGCCTGGCGTCGGCCTACGGCTCCGGCGTGCTCGCCGTGATCCTCTCCGGCCTGGGGGCCGACGGCGCCGCCGGCTGTCGCGCCGTGGCGGAGGCGGGCGGCCGCTTCGCCGTGCAGGACGAGGCCACCAGCGTGATCTGGGGGATGCCCGGAGCGGCGCACCGCACGGGCCTCTCCGACCGCGTCCTGCCCCTGTCGGAGGTCGCCGGCTACATCGGCCGCGCCGTGGACGGCCGCGCGTGACCGGCCTCGACTACGACCGGTTCTGCGAGGTCGTCGCGGCCCGTTCGGGCCTCGTGCTGGGCCCCTCGAAGACCTACCTCGTGCAGAGCCGGCTGGAGCCGATCGCGCGCGAGTTGGGCCTGAGCGGCGTGCCCGCGCTCCTGGCCGCCCTGCGCACCGCCGGCGCCGACCTCGTGGGCCGCTGCGTCGACGCCATGGCCACCCACGAGTCGCTGTTCTTCCGCGACGGCACGCCCTTCGACCAGCTCAAGACCCTGCTGCCGGCCATCGCCGCCGCGCGCCCGCCGGGAGCGCCCCTGCGCGCCTGGTGCGCGGCCTGCTCCAGCGGGCAGGAGCCCTACTCGCTGGCCATCCTGGCCCGCGAACTCTCCCACCTCTTCGGCGGCCGCCGTCTGGAGATCACGGCGACCGACATGAGCGAGGGCGTGCTCGCCAAGGCGCGCGCCGGCGTCTACTCGGCGTTCGAGGTCCAGCGGGGCTTGTCGCCGGAGCGCCGCGACCGCTGGTTCAGACCGCAGGGCGGCGGCCCCTACGAGGTCTCCCCCGAGATCAGGTCGGCGGTGACCTTCCGGCGGCAGAACCTGCTCGACGGCGCGATCGCGGGTGGCCCGTTCGACGTCGTGTTCTGCCGCAACGTGCTGATCTACTTCGATCTCGAGCGCAAAGTGCGGGTGCTGGACCAGATCGCACGCGCGCTGGCCCCGGACGGCGTGCTCTTCCTGGGCAGCGCCGAGACTCCCGTCGCCCTGACGGACTCGCTGGAGGCGACGCCCAACACGCGCGCCGCCTATCGCCCGCGCTCCACGCAGGCCCTCGCCCGCGCGAGCTGAGCGACTCCGACGCCGCGGACGCGCCGGAGCGCGCCCGCGGCGTCGGTCGTCACGCCACCAACAGGCGTTCCATCTCGGAGCTGAGGGCCGAGGCCTGGTCCGCCAGGCTGCCCGAGGCGTCGAGAAGTTCGCCGGAGGCCTGGTGCGTCTGGCGCGCGGCCTCGCTGACGCCGTCGATGCTGGACGACACCTGCTGCGTCCCGTCCGCGGCCTGGGCGACGTTGGCGCTGATCTCGCGCGTGGCCGCCGACTGCTCCTCCACCGCGCTGGCGATGGCCGAGGCGATCTCGGCCACCTTGCGGATGGTGTCGGCGATGCCGGCGATGGCGCCCACGCTGGTCTCGGTGGCCGACTGCATGGCCGAGACCTGCGAGGAGATCTCGTGCGTGGCCTTGGCGGTCTGGTCCGAGAGGCTCTTCACCTCCGAGGCCACCACCGCGAAGCCCTTGCCGGCGTCGCCCGCCCTCGCCGCCTCGATGGTGGCGTTCAGCGCCAGGAGCTTGGTCTGGCTGGCGATGTTGTTGATCAGGGTGACCACGTTGCCGATCTTCTGCGCCGCGTCCGCCAGCGTGCGGATCGAGGCGCCGGTGCGGTCGGTCTCGGCCACGGCCTGCTGGCTGATGGCCGTGGACTGCGTCACCTGGCGTGCGATCTCGTGGATGGAGGCCGAGAGCTCCTCGCCCGCCGACGCCACCGTCTGCACGTTCATGGACGCCGCCTGCGCCGCCAGAGTCACCGAGGAGGCCTGCTGCGTCGCCGAGTCCGCCGCCTGCGCCATGGCGCCCGCAGTCATCTGCATCTGCACCGCCGCGCCCGAGACGAAGGTGGAGATCTGCTTGACCCGCTCGGCCACCTCGCGCTGGGCGGTGATGTCGGTGGCGTACTTGACGACCTTGAACGGCTTGCCGTTGAGGTCGAGGATCGGGTTGTAGCTCGCCTGGATCCAGATCTCCCGACCGCCCTTGCCGATGCGCTTGTACTGTCCCGCGTCGTACTCGCCGCGCCCGAGCTTCTCCCAGAACATCCGGTATTCGAGGCTGGCGCGGTGGCCCGGCTCCACGAACATGCCGTGGTGCTGGCCGGCGATCTCGGCCAGGCTGTAGCCCAGGGCCGACTGGAAGTTCTGGTTGGCGGTGATGATCGTGCCGTCGAGGTTGAACTCGATCACCGCCTGCGACTTGCCGATCGAGGCGATCTGGCCCTCGAAGTTGGCGGTGGCCTTCTTCTGCTCGGTGATGTCGGTGGCGTACTTGACCACCATGAACGGCCGGCCGGCGGCGTCCATCACCGGGTTGTAGCTGGCCTGGATCCAGACCTCGCGGCCACCCTTGCCGAAACGCTTGTAGACGCCCGCGTCGTGCTCGCCGCGACCCAGCTTCTCCCAGAACGCCTTGTACTCGGGGGAGGCGCGCTCGTTCGGATCGACGAACAGCCCATGGTGGCGGCCCTGGATCTCCGGCAGCTGATAGCCCATCGCACCCAGGAAGTTCTCATTGGCGGAGATGATGTCGCCGCTCAGCGAGAACTCGATCACGGCCTGGGCCTTGTTGATGGCGCCGAGCATTCCGCGATGCTTGCGGGCCTCCGTGGCCTCGCTCCACTCGATGACGTTGCCGACGTATTCGCCGGCGGGCGTCATCACCGACGAGATGCGCAGGCCGAAGCGCTCGTCGCCCGCCGCGATCTCCGACACGTCAGGCTCGCGCAGCGGATACGCCAGGAGGCGGCTGCGGCGGATCCCGTCGACGTCGAAGTCCTCCAGCGACTGGCCGACCATCTGGCGGAAGTCGACGGCGGGGAAGGCGCGGCCGAAGGCCTCGCGGTGGTCGGCGAACAGCTTGCGGGCCGCCTCGTTGATCTCGACGATCGTCAGATCGCGGTCGACCATGGTGATCGCCGTCGAGGCGTCGGCCACGGCGGCGGCCATGGCGGCGTCCAGGTCGAAGGCCGGCGGCTCGGGAGCGTTGCGGGCGGCGGCGGCGGCGCGCGTCATGGGGTGATCCTTTGTTCGCCGGACTCGTGGGCCCGGTCAGGCGGCGAGTTGCGAGGGGCCGAGCGTCAGCACCTCGGGGATGGTGAGCGCGAGCAGGAGCTCGTCCTGCAGGCGGTAGAGGCCGGAGCACAGGCCGCCCCAGGCGGCCGGCAGGGTCACGGGCACGGGCTCCCAAACGTCCGCGGAGAGCCACAGCACGTCGCCCACGTCGTCGACCAGGAGCGCGTAAAGCTCGCCCCCGTGCTCCACGATCACGCACATGAACGCCTCGCCCTCGGCGCGGGCGGGCAGGCGCAGGCGCGGGCGCAGGTCCACGGCGGTGACGATGCGGCCGCGCAGGTTGAGCGAGCCGGCCACCTCGGGCGGGGCCAGGGGCACGAGGTCGATGCGCGTCTGGTTGATGACGTCCTGCACCTGCAGCACGGGCACGCCGAACAGCTGCGGGCCCACGCGCACGGAGACCAGCCCCTGCGTCCCGCCGCCCGCCGTCCCGATCACGCCGCACCTCGCATCGGCTCGGCGGGAGCGCCGCCGGTCAGGGCGGCCATGACCGCCCCCTCGTCCAGCCGGCCCTCCACCGGGCCGTGGGAGCCGAGGCCCAGCAGCGGGGTGGCGTGCCAGCGGGTGGCCGCCGCGAGGGTGGCGGCCGTGGCGCGCGCGTCCTCCCCGCCCGTGTCGGCCAGGATCAGGTCGAACATCTCGCTCCGTGCGTAGAGCGCCATGGCCTCGGCCGGCGATCCCGCCACCGTGACCTCGAACCCCGCCTGTCCCAGGAACGGACCGAGGAACAGGCGCGAGAACGGGCTGCGGTCCACCACCAGCAGCCGCTTGCGCGGGCCGGGCGGCGGCGCGGGGAACGGGGACGCCGTCGGGGCGGACGGGGTCGCAGACGGAGGCCCCTGCTCCGCGCAGCGATGGTACCAGTCGACGTCGATCAGCTCGGCGGCGCGCCCGGCGATGATCAGGCTGCCCAGCGAGCCGGGGCCGCCGGGCTTGAGGTCGACGCCCACCGCGCACTCGACGATGTCGACGATCTCGCCCACCGGCAGGCCGACCGAGGCGTCCCCGTGGGTGAACACGAGCATGGGTTTGACGCCCGCGACGACCGTCACCTCCGCGGCGCGGCCCTGCACGCCCAGGAGGGCCATGAGGCGGCCGCGGTACTGGATCACCGTGCGGCCGTCGACGCGCTCCACCGTGGCCGGGTCCAGCTCCTCGATGCGCGCCACCTGCGTCAGGCGCGCCGCCTTGAGGTCGTCGGCCTCGGTGCGGAACACCAGGATGGCCTCGGTGGGGACTGGCGGCGCGGCGACCTCGGGGGTCTCGGCCTCGCGCGCCGCGGCCTCCTCCGCGCCTGCGGCGGCGGACATGCTCTTGAAGTCCAGGATCATGATCACCGAGCCGTCGCCCAGGATCGTCGCGCCGGAGAACAGCTTCAGGTGGCGCAGCACGCTGGCCACCGGCTTGACCACGATCTCCTCGGTGTCGAACACGCGGTCGACGATCACGCCGAAGCTGAAGGCGCCCACGCGCGCCACCACGATGCAGGTCTCGGCGCGCTGCGCCTTCTCCGCCGGAAGCTTCAGGATCTCCTGCAGCGACACCAGCGGCAGCAGCCGGTCGCGCAGGCGCAGCACGGCCACTCCGTTGATGTGTTCGATGCGCCGGCCCGAGGCGTCGTTGGCGCCCACCAGCTCCACCAGGCTCGACTGCGGCATGGCGAACCGCTCGCCGCAGCACTCCACGATCAGCGCCGAGACGATGGTCAGCGTCAGGGGAATACGGATGGTGAAGCGGGTGCCCGCGCCCTCGGAGGACGCCAGCTCGATGACGCCGCCGATCTTCTCGATGTTGGTGCGCACCACGTCCATGCCGACGCCGCGGCCGGAGACGTTGGTCACCTCCTGCGCTGTGGAGAAGCCGGCGCGGAAGATCAGCCGACGCACCTCGGCGTCCGACATGGCCTCCGCCTGCGCCGACGCGATCAGGCCCTGCGACAGCGCCTTGGCGCGGATCTTGGCCGCGCTGAGGCCGCGCCCGTCGTCGCTCATCTCGATGACGATGGCCCCGCCCTCGTGACGCGCGGACAGCTGGATGCGGCCGGCGGGGTTCTTGCCCACGGCGCGCCGGTCGGCGGGGTGCTCGACGCCGTGGTCCACGGCGTTGCGGATCATGTGGGTGAGCGGATCCTTGATCAGCTCCAGCACCTGCCGGTCGAGCTCGGTCTCCTGCCCGTCCATGACGAGCTCGATCTCCTTGCCCAGGTCGCGGGCGAGGTCGCGGACCAGGCGCGGCAGCTTGGCCCAGGCGCCGTTGATCGGCTGCATGCGCGTGGTCATCACGCCTTCCTGCAGCTCGCTGGTGACCTGGTTCAGCCGGTTCAGCGGGGCGGCGAAGGCGCTCTCCGGGTCCAGCCGCAGAATCTGCATGAGCTGGTTGCGGATCAGCACCAGCTCGCTGGCCACCGTCATCAGGTGCTCGAGCGCGTCCACGCCCACGCGGATGGTCTGCGCGGCCGTGTCGGCCTCGGTCGCGGCGGCGGGCGAAGCGGAGGCGGGCGGAGCGTCGAGAGCGGGAGGCTTGGCGGCCGGAGCAGGCGCGGCCTGCGGCGTGGGCGGAGCGAGCGCCAGGGCCAGCAGCGCGTCCGCATCCTCGGAGGCGACGTCGAGCAGGCGCAGCTTGGCGCAGGCCCGTGCGACCAGCTCGGGCCAGACGGCGGCGGAGGCGCCCATCGCCGCGCCGTCGGCCGCGGCGCGCTCCGGGTCTCCGAAGCCGCGCGCCAGGGTGCACAGGCCGTCGCGCAGGGCGCCCTGCAGCAGGTCGGGGTCGCAGCCGGCGGGCGTCTCGTCCCCGAGCGCCATCTCGCAGGCGGCGTCGATGGTGGCGTCGCCGCCCAGGCGGTCGATCAGCGGGCGCGCGGGCGCGCCGGGCGTCTCGCCGGCCGTCGCGTCGCCGGGCGCCGGCGCCGAAGCGCCGCCGTCCTGGCCTGCGTGCCAGAGCCGAGCGATCAGGGCCGAGTCGTCGCCGACGATCTCCGTCCCGTCGCGGGCGAGACCCTCGACGATGGCGCGGATCACGTCCACGGCCTCCAGCACGGCGGACACCGCCTCGCCGGTCACGGGCGTGGTCTCGTCGCGGAATCCGCCGAGCACCGTCTCAGCGGCGTGCGCCACCGCCTGCAGGCGCGGCAGGCCGATGAAGCCGCACGCGCCCTTGAGCGTGTGGACGAGGCGGAAGATCTCGCCGAGGAGCGCGGGGTCGTCGGGCGTCTGCTCGAAGCGCACGAGGCCGCCGTCGAGGGCCTCGATGGCCTCCCGCGTCTCCGCCACGAACTCGGCGAGCCCCTCGTCCAAACCGTCCCCCTCGCGCCGCCTCTAGAAGGCGAAGGCCAGGAGCCACCGACACGGTTAACGTTGATTTGACGAGCCTGCGACAAGACCGCCGTTCCGGGGCCCCGCGGACGGTCGTGAGACGCGCGAGCCCCACATTCGCCGCTATCCCCCAGCCCCATGAGGCGGGGGTGCACGGAGCGACGTCTGGTGACCTTCGCCTATACGATCACGATCGCCGATCCGACGCAGGCCGCGAACGACGCGCTGCTGACCACCAACCTCAAGGCCGCGCTGGACGCCTGGGGCCAGTACCTCGCCGGCTCGGGCGTGATCGACGTCCAGCTCGGGATCACCACCTCGGCGGCCAGCGGCGAGCTGGGCGAAGGCGGCTCGGAGATCGCCGTCGGCGTCGGCGCGGACGGCGCGCGCACCGTCTACCAGAGCGGCGCGGCCAGCGAGCTGGCCACCGGCGTCGACCCGAACGGCGCGACCGACGACGGAAGCATCGACCTCAGCTCCACAGAACTGTCGAAGATCTACTTCTCCGCCACGCCCGGGACCGCGGCGCCGCCGCGCGGACAGTACGACGGCCTGAGCATCCTGGAGCACGAACTCGGCCACATCTTCGGGATCGACGGCTTCCGCGACGATTCGGGCGTGCTGCCCGCCGACAGCGAGTCCACCTGGGACCAGCTGGTCGTGGTGAACGGCAAGACGGCGACCTTCACGGGCGCGCACGCCGTCGCGCTCTACGGCGCGGCCGTCCCGGTCACGACCACCTACGACACCGGCGAGGCGTACTACCATTTCGCCAACAGCACGCGCGACGCCGCCTCCAACGACCTGATGTCCGGCACGGGGCTGCCGACGGCGGTGGTGCGCAGCATCAGTCCGCTGGACGTCGCCACTATGGACGACATCGGCACGCCCCTGTCCTCGACGGGATCGCTGGACCTGGAGGCGGCGACGCTGCTGCGGCTGAAGAGCTTCTCGGACTTCACCGCGGCGACGTCGTCCACCGTGGCGGCGCTCGCCCTGCAGGTGGACGGCGCGACCGCGACCCTCGCCTCGGCCACCGCCTCGCTGTCGCCGCTGGCGGCGTCGACCACGGCGGTGGCCACGCTGTCCTATGAGTTCTTCACGCAGCAGACGCCGACGCTGGCGGGGCTCGACTTCCTAGTCTCGCCCGAGGGCTCGGACGCGACCAACCTGAACTCGACCTACTACGCCAAGTTCAACACCGAGAACCGCTTCATCAACTTCGCCGTCAACCTGGGCGCTGTGGGGGCGGGTGCGACGGCCTTCGCGACGGCGGCGGGTCCGCTCACGCTCTCTCAAGTGGTGACCGACGCCTACACGGAGATTTTCGGCTCGGCGCCCTCGGCCGACAAGGTGGCCGCCATCGTCGGCGACGCCGTGCCAAACGGGCTGGGTGGAACGGAGACCCGGGCGCAGTACTTCGCCTCCTACGGCCTGACCGATCTCGGCACGAAGGCCGCCGCGGTCGGGTGGCTGCTGTCGCAGGCCGAGGCGAGCGACCTCGGCGGCTATGCGCAAGCGGACGACGCCCTCCTGGTGGCCCTGGCCGGCGCGGACGTCTCAAAGCTCGGGACCGACCTGCTGTCGTCGCATTCCTGGCTCGCCTAGCGGGCCAGGGTGGCCACGTCCGCCGTCGCGGAACCGGAGCATCAGGTCCGGAGCTTAGCTTTCACAGCTGGAGAGGAGACCGTCATGGTGGACAAGAACAGGGTCGAGGGCGCCGGTGACAAGGCCAAGGGCTCCGTCAAGGAGGCCGCCGGCAAGGTCACGGGCGACAGCAAGCTGCAGGCCGAAGGCAAGGCGGACAAGGCGGGCGGTGCGGTTAAGAACGCGGTGGGCGGCGTAGCCGACGCCATCAAGGGCAAGAAGTAGTCTCAAGTCCGCCTCGGCGCCGGTCGTGCCGGCGCCGGAGGCGGGCGGTTCGGGGCGGAAGGCGCACCTCCCGCCCCCTCGGCTCAGCGGTAGCGCCAGCCGCCGTGGAAGCGGTAGCGGTTCTGCCAGTAGCGGTTGCCGTCCCAGTAGCCGCGGCCAGGGTAGAAGACGCCCACGCTCGGACCCACGACCACCGGTCCCGGCCCCAGGTTGGGTCGGCAGCCGCCGTAGGGACCTCGGTGGTAGGCGGGGCCGCAGCCGCCGGCGGCTTGCGCCGTCGAAGCCAGCGCCAGGGCCGCGCCCGCGCCGGCCAGGATTAGCATGGTGGCTCGCATCGTTTCCTCTCTGCTGAACGGCTTCCGGCGGAGGCGCCGGTTGTGCGAAGACCAAACGCGCGAGACCGCCACCCGGCTCAACGGGGTGCCGGGAGGGGGGCGAGGCCGTCGCCGTGCGACCGTCTGCCCCGTCAGCCCGGAGGCGCGGCGAGCACGAGGTCGGCGACGACCCTGCGCCCGTCGCGATCGGCGACCACCCGCCTCGCCTCGCCTCGCCGGCCGAACAGCATGCGGGCGGCGTCGCTGGCCAGGTCCGGCCTCACCGGCCGGCCGTCGACGGACATCACCTGGTCGCCCGGCCGCACGTCGGCCTGGGACGCCGGCGAGTCCGCCGCGACCGAGGTGACGATCGCCGCGTCCGTTCGGACGGGGTCGAAGCTGAGGCCGGTCTCTCCCAGAGCGTCGGTCTTCACGTAACCCTTGCGCTGCGCCATCGACGCGCAGGCGGAGATCACGACGGGGCCGAGCGGGCCCGCGCCCATACAGGGCACGAAGACGCCGTGCGCGTTCATCAGCGGATGCACCCCCACCAGCGGGTTGGGCGAGTGCGGCGCGTCCGCCGGCTCGGGCGCGGGGCCGCGCTTGAAGCGCCGCTCCAGCGGCTCGCCGCGGCGGGCCACGACGAGCGTCAGCTCCCCGCCGCGCGGACCCCACATCATGCGCCGCGCGGTCTCGCCCGCGGAGGGCTGGGACGGGCGGCCGTCCACCGAGACGATCAGGTCGCCGGCCGCGAGCCCCGCCTGGGCGGCCGGCGAGCCGGACGCCACCGCGCCGACGCGCCGGCCCTCCCCCATCGTCACCCCGCTCCAGCCGAGCTCGCTCTTGCGCACCGCGCCCTGCGCCTCCGTGCGGCGCACGCAGTACTCCTGCGCGATCGGCGCGAGCGGGCCCACGGTCACGCACGGCAGGCTCATCCCGTCGCGGCCGACCATGGTCGTGACGAGCTGCGCGCGCGCCGGCGTCGACAGCGCCGCACCGGCCAGGAGCACCGCGGCGGCGGTGCGGCCGGCGAAGCTTCGATGTCCGCTCACCCCATCACCGCGGGGTCTGGCGTGGGTGTGAGTCCGACGAGGTTGACGGGTGCGCCGTAGGTGAGG
>CAXTBN010000022.1:0-41685 GCA_964242895.1 uncultured Caulobacteraceae bacterium
CGTTGAGCACGCCGGCGGGCGCGCCCGCCTCCATCATCAGCTCGGCCAGGCGCACGGGCACGGAGGGATCGCGCTCGGCGGGCTTGAGCACGAAGGTGTTGCCGACAGCGATGGCCACGCCGAACATCCACATCGGGATCATGGCCGGAAAGTTGAACGGGGTGATGCCCGCGCCGACGCCCAGCGGCTGGCGCATGGAGTAGACGTCGATCCCCGGTCCCGCGCCTTCCGTGTACTCGCCCTTGAGGGCGTGGGGGATGCCGCAGCAGAACTCGATCACCTCCAGCCCGCGCTGGATGTCGCCCTTGGCGTCGGCGACCACCTTTCCGTGCTCGCTGGCGAGGAGCTCTGCGAGGGGCTGCATCTCGCGCTCGACCAGGCGCTTGAAGTCGAACATCACGCGCGCCCGTCGCTGCGGGTTCACCGCGGCCCAAGCGGGCTGGGCGGCGAGGGCCACGGCCACGGCGGCGTCGACCTCGGCGCGCGAAGCGAGCGCCACGCGGGCTTGCACCCGGCCGGTGTTCGGATCGAAGATGTCGCCGAAGCGGCCGGACGCGCCCTCCACGGCGGCTCCGTTCACGAAGTGACTGACCTGACGCACGGCGCTCTCCCTTGTCGTTGGGGCGCTCATAAGGGCGGGGCGGTCCTGGGTGAAGCGGAGCCGCGGCGGCGGGCGGCAGGAACGAGGGGCCGGGGCGGGGGTTTCCCGCGTGAGGATCGGGAGCGCGACACCGTATGGCGATGACGCTGGAGGATGCGGAGCGGGTGTGGGGCCGCCCGGGCGGCCGCCTCAAGCACAAGGTCTCCCCGACCGAGCGCGAGATCCAGGACTGGGGCTACGTCGGCCGGGGGAGCCTGGAGGCCTTGCCGGCGTGGGCGCCCGTCGCGGTGGCGGGCGTCGTGGGGCTGCTGGTCGGCGCGGCCCTGCTGTGGGTCAGCGAGACGCAGGACTACCGCGTGCGGGCCATCCTGAAGCGCTCGGCCTTCCACTTCGCCGATCTCGAGGACTAGCCCAGCACGGCGTCCGCCGCGTCCAGCGCGTCCTGCACGCGGCTGTCGGGCTGCTGCTGCGCCAGGGCGTCGGCCAGAGCCGCCAGCACCAGGCGCACGTGACGCGGCGTGGCCGAGGCGCCCATCAGGCCGATCCTCCAGGCGCGCCCTTTGAAGGACCCCAGCCCGCCGCCGATCTCCACGCCGAAGCGGTCCAGCATCGCCGCGCGCACCCGCGCCTCGTCCACGCCCTCGGGCGCGGTCACCAGGTTCAGCTGCGGCAGGCGGTGCTCGGCCGCGACGGGGAGCTTCAGGTCCAAGGCCTCCAGCCCGGCGACGAGCGCCGTGTGGACGCGGGCGTGGCGGGCGAAGCGAGCCTCCAGCCCCTCCTCGAACACCGCGACCATCGCCTCGTGCAGGCCGTAGACCGCGTTCACCGGCGCGGTGTGATGATAGGCGCGGCCGCCGCCGCCTGCGCCGTCCCAGTACTCCATGAGCAGGCCGAAGTCGTTCAGCCACGTCCGCGGCGGGCTCTTGCGCGCCTTCACCGCCTCCTGCGCGCGCGGCCCCAGCGCGAAGGGCGCCAGGCCGGGAGGGGCCGACAGGCACTTCTGCGCGCCCGAGTAGAGCACGTCGGCCCCCCAGCCCTGCGCCTCGACCGGGATCCCGCCCAGCGAGGTCACGCAGTCGACCACCGTCAGGGCCCCGTGCTCGCGGGCGAGCGCGCACAGCGGGGCGGGGTCGCTCCTCACCCCCGTGGAGGTCTCGGCGTGGACGAAGGCCAGGAGCTTGGCGCCGCGCGCCCACAGCGCCGCCTCGACACGGCGCGGATCGACGGGCTCGCCCCAGGGATGGTCGACGCGCACGACCTCGGCCCCACATCGCTCGGCCATCTGCGCCAACCGCTCGCCGAATACGCCGTTGACCGCCACCACCGCCGTCTCACCCGGCTCCAGGAGGTTGGCCATGGCCGCCTCCATGGCCGCCGTGCCGGGACCGGAGAGCGGCAGGCAGGCGTGGTCCGGCGCGTGGAACAGGCGGGAGAGGCCGGCGCGCGTATCGTCCATGAGCGCGGTGAAGGCGGGGTCGAGGTGGCCCAGGGTCGGGCGCGCCATGGCCTGCAGCACGCGCGCGGGCACCTCGGACGGACCGGGACCCAGGAGCACGCGGACGGGGGGTTCGAAGCTCTTCACGCCCAGGGGCTCCTCAGCCGCTTCTCACGCACAGGTGATTAGGCGCCCCGGCGGCGGCGGTCCATGGTGCGGACCTTGGATGGAGGTCCAAAGGTCCTCGCGCCCGCCGCTTCGCTCTCCCGCCCTCTCTTCTGGCGGTGCAGGCGAAGCGGCGGACGCGGTTCTTTCCGGGCCGCGGCTGGTCAAGCCGGCGCGGAACCGTCAAGCTCGCTTCAGCCGCCGTCGTCCGCTGGAGACCTCATGTCGCTCGCCTCCGAGTTCCGCGCCTTCATCGCGCGAGGCAACGTGGTCGACCTCGCCGTCGGCGTGATCATCGGCGGGGCGTTCGGCAAGATCGTCACCAGCCTCGTCGACCAGGTGATCATGCCGCCCATCGGCGTGCTGACGGGCGGCGTCGACTTCTCCTCCCTCAAGTTCGTGCTGAAGCCGGCCGACGCCGCCGCGAAGAAGGCGGAGGTGGCCATCAGCTACGGCGCCTTCCTGAACACGGTGATCCAGTTCCTGATCATCGCCTTCGTCATCTTCATGCTCGTGCGGCTGGTCAGCATGCTCCGGCGCAGGGAGGCGGAGGCGCCCGCGGCGCCCGCGGCGCCCACCCCGTCCGAGACGCTGCTGACCGAGATCCGCGACCTGCTGGCCCGCGGCGGCCCGCGAGTCTGACCCTGCGGGAACCGGCCGGGGACGCCCGCGCTCCCCAACGCATGAGCGCGCCCGAACGGACCGTGCCCGAATGGACCGTCCCCGACTGGCCCGTTTTCGGCCTCGCCGACGACGTGCGCCCCGCGCTGGCGCGGGCGCGCGCGGCGGGCGGAGCCGCGGCGCTGGTGACGCTCACCGCCGCGGTGGGCGGCGCGCCGCGCCCGCCCGGCTCGCAGATGGTGGTCACCGAGACGGAGGCGGCCGGCTTCCTCTCGGGCGGCTGCGTGGAGAGCGACGTCGCCGGCCACGCCCGCGCGGCCCTGTCGGACGGCCGCCCCCGACGGCTGGTGTACGGCGAGGGCGGGCCCTGGCCGGACATCCGCCTGCTCTGCGGCGCGCGCATCGAGCTCCTGGTGGAGCGCCTCGCGCCCGACGACCCGGCCGTGGAGCGCCTGCTGGAGCTGACCGCCGCCCGCCGCCCCGCCGTGTGGTGGAGCGACGGCGAGCGCCGCGAGGTGCGGGGTCCGGGCGAGCCGCCCCCCGCCTTCGCCGCCCTCGGGCGTCGTTTCGAGCCCCGCCCGCGGCTGGTGGTGGTCGGGGGCGACCCGACCGCCCTGGCCATCGCGGCGCTTTCCGCCACCCTGGATTTCGAGACGCACCTCGTGCGCCCGCGCGGGCCGGAGACGCCGCCGCCGCTTCCGGGTGTCGCGTATCACCGCGGCGAACCGGAGCGGGCGCTCGACCCCGTGCCTCTGGACGCCTGGACCTACATCGCCGTGGCCACCCATGACCTGGAGACGGACGAGGCGGCGCTGACGACCGCCCTCGCCTCGCCCGCCGCCTACGTGGGCGTGCTCGGCGCGCGCCGTCGCCTGCCCGAGCGCCGCGCCCGCCTGCTGGCGCGCGGCGTGACGCCGGAGGCGCTGGCGAGGATGCACGCGCCGATCGGCCTGGACCTGGGCGGCAAGGCTCCGTGGGAGATCGGCGTCTCGGTGCTGGCCGAGATCACCGCCGCACGTCACGCGGCCGAACCGCCGTTGCTGGAGACCGCGCGATCGGTCGCGGCGGCCTGACGCTCAGTCGCGGATCCGCACGTTGTCCTTGTCCGGCGCGGACTCGCCCGTGGTGGTCGGATCCTTGCGGCCGAGCGGACGCGGCGCGGTGGCCGGGTCGCCCCGCTGCGCCTCGCCGCCCTTCAGGGCCCCCGCGGCGTCGGCTTCGGGGTTCCCGCCCCTGGGCATGGCGATTTTGTGGGGGTCGGCCGATTCAGCGTCGTTCTTCTCGGGCATGGTCAGCTCCTGCGGTGTGCGACGACAAGCCTGGCGGGGGCTCGGCCGTTCCGCTTTGACAGGCGCCGCGGCCGGAGGGAGTGTCGCGGTCGAGGCCCGCCGTGGCCGCCGGAGGTCCTCATGCCCGCGTCCGCGCCCCGACTGACCCGTCCGGAGGGATCGCAGCCCGCCGACTTCCACCTGTCGCGGCGCGGCCTCGCGGGGCTGTTCGCCACGGGCTACGCCGCCTACGCCCTGTCGGCGGAGGCCGAGCCGATCCACACCGACGAGGCCGGCCTGGTCGTCGACGAACTGCGCACCGGGGCCGAGGGGCTGCCCCTGTACGTGGCCCGTCCGGCGGGCAAGGGCCGCTACCCCCTAGTGATCGTGGTCAACGAGGTGTTCGGCGTCCACGCGTACATCAAGGACGTCTGCCGCCGCTTCGCCAAGCTGGGCTACGTCGCCGCCGCCCCGCAGTTCTTCTTCCGCAACGACCCGGGCAACACGCTCGCCACGACGGAGGACTTCAAGCGCATCCAGACGCTGGTGGGCGCCGCCCGCAACGAGCAGGTGATGGGCGACGTGAGCAGCACGCTCGCCTGGGCGGGCGAGCAGCCCTTCCTCGACCGCAAGCGCATCGCCATCACCGGTTTCTGCTGGGGCGGCGCGGTGGTGTGGACGGCCTGCGCGCGCTTCCCGGAGATCAAGGCGGGCGTGGCCTGGTACGGCCGCCTCGCCCCGCCCAAGCCCGGCGAGTTCATGAGCGACGACCCGCGCGCCTGGCCCCTGCAGCAGGTCGCCGAGCTCAAGGCGCCCGTGCTCGGCCTCTACGGCGGCCTGGACAAGGGCATTCCGCGCGAGGACGTGGACGCCATGCGCGCGGCCCTGAAGCGGGCGGGCAAGCCGGGCGACCTGATCTTCTACCCCGACGCGCAGCACGGCTTCCACGCCGACTACCGCAGCTCCTACAACGAGGCGGACGCCAAGGACGGCTGGTCGTGCCTCCAGGCCTTCTTCGCCGCCCACGGCGCCGCGCCCGGGCGGGCGCGCGGCCTGTTCGGCTAGCCGCGCGCCGACCGGTCCCGCGGGTCAGACCCGCTCGAGCACCGCCGCGATCCCCTGCCCCACGCCGATGCACATGGTGCACACCGCGGTCTTCGCGCCCGTGCGCTGCAGGTCCTCCACCGCCGTCATCGCCAGGCGCGCGCCGCTCATGCCGAGAGGATGACCCAGCGCGATCGCGCCGCCGTTGGGGTTCACGTGATCGCTGTCGTCGGGCAGCCCGAGATCGCGCAGCACGGCCAGCGCCTGGCTGGCGAAGGCCTCGTTCAGCTCGATCAGGTCGATCTCGCCGAGCTTTCGGCCGGCGCGCTCCAGCACCTTGCGCGTGGCCGGAGCCGGGCCGATGCCCATCACCCGCGGCGGCACCCCCGCGCTCGCGCCGGCGACCACCCGCGCCCGCGGCGTCAGCCCGTACTTCGTCACCGCCGCCTCCGAGGCCACGATCATGGCCGCGGCGCCGTCGTTGAGCCCGCTGGCGTTGCCCGCCGTGACGCTGCCGTCCGCCGTCACAACCCCCTTCAGCTTGGCCAGGGCCTCCAGCGAGGTGGAGCGGGGATGCTCGTCGCGGCTCACGACGACGGAGTCGCCCTTCTTCTGCGGCACGCTCACGGGCGCGATCTCCGCGTCGAAGCGGCCGGACGCCTGCGCCCGCAACGCGCGCTCCTGGCTGCGGAGAGCGTAGGCGTCCTGGTCGGCGCGGCTGATCTGGTGTTCGCGGGCGAGGTTCTCGGCCGTCTCCGGCATGGTCTCGGCCCCGAAGCGCGCCTTGAGCGCCGGGTTGACGAAGCGCCAGCCGAGCGTGGTGTCGAAGATCTCCGGCCCGCGCGCGAAGGCGCCCTCGGCCTTGCCCATGACGAACGGCGCACGCGTCATGCTCTCCACCCCGCCGGCGACGATGATGTCCGCATCGCCCGCCCGGATGGCGCGCGCCGCCTGGCCCACCGCCTCCAGCCCCGAGCCGCACAGCCGGTTCACCGTGACGCCCGCCACTTCCTCGCCGAGGCCGGCGAGGAGCGCGGCCATGCGCGCCACGTTGCGGTTGTCCTCGCCCGACTGGTTGGCCCCGCCCGCGATCACATCGTCCAGCGCCGCCCAGTCGACGCCGGGGTTGCGCTCCTTCAGCACGCGCAGGACGTGCGCCAGGAGGTCGTCCGGCCGCACGGTGGCGAGCCCGCCGCCGTAGCGACCGATGGGCGTGCGGACGGCGTCGCAGATGAAGGCTTCAGCCATGAGAGCTCCGTGATCGTCGGAAAGCCATAAGCCTCACGCGCCGGCCCGCAAGCGTCGCCGCCCCGCTTGCGTGCGGAACGGAGTGCGAACAGAGTGCCGGCCATGAGCGCGCTCGCCGCCCTGCCCGACATCGATCCCGAGCCGCAGCCTGTGTTCGGCGTGGAGGAGCCCGGGGGCGCCTTCGTCCACGCGCCGCGCCGGCCCGCGATCACCGACACGGTCACGCGCGGTGCGGCGCGGCTCCTGGTCGGGCTGGGCTACGCGCCGCTGGCGGAGGTGGCGCTGCCCAACGGCCGCCGCGCGGACCTCTTGGCGCTCGGGCCCAAGGGCGAGTTCGTGATCGCGGAGGTGAAGAGCGGGATCGAGGACTTCCGCGCCGACGCCAAGTGGCCGCAGTACGCCCCGTTCTGCGACCGCTTCTTCTTCGCCGTCGCTCCCGAGTTCCCGCGCACGGTGCTCCCCGTGGAGCCCGGGCTGATCGTGGCCGACGGCTTCGGCGGCGCCGTGCTGCGCGAGGCGCCGGCGCACCCGCTGGCCCCCGCGCGACGCAAGGCGCTGCTGCTGCAGTTCGCCCGGCTGGCGGCTTGGCGGGCCACGGGCTGAGCCGGACGTCGGGGAAGGCGAGTGGTGGACGCGGCTGGGATCGAACCAGCGACCCCCTCGATGTCAACGAGGTGCTCTCCCGCTGAGCTACGCATCCACGCTCGGGGAGCCGGGGTGATAGCGGCGGGGGGCCGCGTCCGCAAGGCGGCGCGGGCCGGCGGGGGTCAGGCCACCGCGACCATGCGCTCCACCTCCGCGACGATCTCGCGCAGGTGCACGGGCTTGGCCAGCACCTTGGCCCCGGCGGGCGCGCGCGATCCCGCCGCGAGCGCCACGGCGGCGAAGCCGGTGATGAACATGATCCGCATGGCGGAGTCCTTCGCCGCGGCCGCGCGCGCCACCTCGATGCCGTCCACGCCCGGCATGACGATGTCGGTCAGGAGCAGGTCGAAGCGGCCGGCCTCCAGCGCCTCGAGCGCGGCTTCACCGTCGGGGCAGGAGACCACCTCGTGACCCGCGCGCTCCAGCGCCCGCGCCAGGAACGCCCGGAGCGAGTCGTCGTCTTCGGCCAGGAGGATGCGCGTCATGCGGTCGGCGGCGGGCGAGGCGTCCATAGGCGCGGCACCCTGAACGGAAAGGGTGAAGGGCGGCTGAAGGCGCGGCCTCGCCCGCGTTGACCCGACCGGCTGGCCCCCGCATGGTGCCAGCCGATGACGGCGCGCACCCTCCCCCGCGCGACGGCCGCCGGCCGCACGCCGCCCGCCGCCGCGACCCGCCGGCCGACGTCCGTCACCTCCGTTCCCCCGTCTGATCTAGGGCCGGCCCTGTTCCCGGCCGACGCGGACCGCGGGCCGGCGTTCGAGCTTCGCGCCTCCCTCGCCGGGGACACGCCGCTGGTGTGCTGCTCGCCGCATTCGGGCCGGCTCTATCCCGCGGAGATGATGGCGCTGTCCGCGCTGGATCGCCTGCAGATCCGCCGCTCGGAGGACGCCTACGTCGACGGCCTGGTCGAGGGCGCGCCGACGCACGGCGCCCCGCTGCTGCTGGCGCGGCACGCCCGCGCCTACGTCGACCTGAACCGCGCCCCCTATGAGCTCGACCCGCAGATGTTCGCAGGCCCCGCCCGCACGCCGTGCACGCGCACGGCCCGCGCCGCCGCGGGCCTCGGCTCGGTGGCGCGCGTGGTCGGCGAGGGCTGCGAGATCTACCGCGAGCCGCTGGCCTTCACCGAGGCCGAAGCGCGGCTGGAGCGCGTGCACGCCCCCTTTCACGGCGAGCTGGCGCGCCTGATGGATGCGGCGGTGGCGCGATCCGGCTGCGCGGTGCTGCTGGACTGGCACTCCATGCCCGCCGCCGCCGTGGCGGGCGGCCGGGACGGTCCGCAGGTGGTGCTGGGCGACCGCCATGGCGCCTCCGCCTCGCCCGCCGTGGCGCGGCGCGTGGAGGCGGAGTTCGTGCGCGCCGGCTGGCGCGTGGCGCGCAACCGCCCCTACGCCGGCGGCCACGTGGTGGAGCGCCACGGCCGCCCCGCCGCCCGACGCCACGCCGTGCAGGTCGAACTGCGGCGCGACCTCTACCTGGACGAGGCGACGCTCACGCCGCACGCGGGCTTCGGCCGCCTCCGCGCCGCGCTGGACGGCGTGATGGAGCGCCTGGCGGCCGTGGACTGGCGCGCCCTGGCCTGAGACGCGCGGCGCCCCGCGCCCGCCCTTGCGGGTCGGGGGTGGGCGCCATAGAAGGCCCGCCTTCGCCCGCCGCCCCGCGCCCGTCGCCGGGGTTCTCGACCTCTACGGAGAGGTGGCTGAGTGGTCGAAAGCACCGCACTCGAAATGCGGCGTGCTCGCAAGGGCACCGTGGGTTCGAATCCCACCCTCTCCGCCACCCATAAGCCGAGATCGGCATGGTCGAAGTCGGCCCGGCCGAAAGGCTCCGCGATTGCCGTGACTTACGTCGCCCTTCGTCGGCATGACGCGGTCTCTCCGGACCCGAACTGGGCGGCGCAACCTCGGAATGGACGACGGTATTCTCCGCCTCAAAACGAGGCAGTGCCCCTTTGCAGCCGTGCCATCGACGGAGCAGTGATCGCCTGACTAAGCGGCGATCGCAATGCGTGTCCGCCGAACCGCCGCAACTGCGTGCTGTCCCAACCACCTGCGCCATTGCGCAGGGATGACTCATATCCGCCATCTGGAAGGTCCGCTGTCGGGCAGGATGGGAAGGGCCCGCGCCGGCCTCTCTGGCGACCAGCAATTCGACTGAAGGCGGTCCTTCGCAGCGTTCCCGCCCGAGTCGAAGCGCAAGGTGCAGGATCTGGTGGCCAACCTGAAGGCCGCCTGCCGCGTACGCCTGCAGAACCTGGATTGGATGAGCCCGGCCACCAAGGCGGAGGCCATCCGCAAGCTGGACACCTACACGGTCAAGGTCGGCTATCCCGACACCCCACGCGACTAACGCGACGTGGTGACCCGCGACGACGATCTGGTGGGCGACGTCCGCCGCGTTGCGGCCGCCGACTGGACCTTCTACGTGGCGCGCCTCAACGGGCCAGTGGACCGGGCGGACTGGTCGATGACGCCACAGACCAACGACGCCTACAACGGCTCGCTACGCGACATCGTGTTCCCGGCCGGCATCCTGCAACCGCCGATCTTCGACGCCGACGCCGACCCGGCCGTCAACTACGGCGCCGTGGGGGGCGTCATCGGTCACGAGATCACGCACGGCTTCGACGACCAGGGCCGCAAGATCGACGCCGAGGGCCGGCTGAGGGACTGGTGGACACCCGAGGACGCGGCGAAGTTTGAGACACGCGCCAAGCGGCTGGGCGCCCAATACTCGGCCTTCGAGCCCCTACCCGGCGTGCACGTCAACGGCGCCCTGACCATGGGCGAGAACATCGCCGACGTAGGCGGACTCACCGTGGCGCTGGACGCCTATCACGCCTCGCTCGGCGGCCGGCCCGCGCCGGTGATCGACGGCCTAACCGGCGATCAGCGCGTGATGTTGGGCTGGGCCCAGGCTTGGCGTGGCAAGGTCCGCGACGACGCGCTTCGCCGACAGGTGGTCAGCGACGGGTCAACGGCGTCGTCCGGAACGTGGACGCCTGGTACCCCGCCTTCAACGTCAAGCCCGGCGAGCCGCTCTACACCGCTCCCGCGGACCGTATCCGCATCTGATGAGCACAGGCGAGGAACGCTGGCCGGGCCGAGCGCGCCAGAGACGAGCAGGACCTACAAAGCGTTAACCGACGCTCATTTGCGCGACGCCCGTTATGCGCCAGGAGCGGCCCTTAGCACGTCGCCGGAAAACCGACGTTCGTGCGAGATGCATGGTCAAAAGCCTTCGCCGGCTCCCTAATTGCGTGTCAGCGCCAGAAACCGGGCGAGGTGCGTCCACTCGCTCGCTTCCTTGCGTAAACGGAACGTTGGATGTCGGCGCTCGTGCCGTCGCTCACGATCTGGCGCGCACGGGACACCTCCGCAGCACACCCCAGAGCCTCTGCGACGTCCGCGAGGATGCGCTCGAGATGGTCGACGAAGGGGACCACGGATCCCGTCTGGTCGATGAAGCTCGCGTGCACGCCTCGACGCTGGGAGCGCCACATGTTCTCCGACGCGATCGCGCGGGAGGCGCTCGTCAGGTCACGGTTGATCCGAGGATCGCGGTCCAGCCCTCGAATGAGGCAGCGGTAAAGGGCGGCGATCGTGAGCGTGTCCTCGAGTCGCGTGCAGCTGTCGGCGACCCTGAGTTCGAGCGTCGGGAAGCGGGTCGGCGGACGCAGCGTCCACCACAGGAAGCTGGCGTCCGCGATCGCGCCGGACCGAACCATTGCGGCCACGTAGGGGTCATAGTCGGCCTGGTCGGCGAACAGCTCCGGCAGCCCCGTGCGGGGCATCTCGCCCCAGACGGACAGCTGGTAGCCGTCAAGCCTAGTCTCGCGCCCCTCCCAAAACGGCGACGAGGTCTAGAGCGCCATCAGCAGCGGCGTGTAGGGGAGCATCCGCCGCATCAGGTCCACCCGTCGCTCCGGATGCGGCGTTTCGACGTGGACAGGCATGCCGCAGACGACGTCGCGGCGCGCCAGCATCTGCATGTCGTCGGCGATCTCGTCGTAGCGTGACTTGCGGGTGCGGCGCTGGCGCAGCCACTTGGCGGCGGGACGGGTTCCGCCAGCCAACACCAGCACGCCGTGCTCGCGTCCGATCGCCGCCAGACCTGAACGGAGACGGGAGAGTGACGCGCGGGCGGCGGCGAAGTCGGTGCACGGGGCCGTCATGATCTCGACCTGCGAGTCGAGCAGCTCGCGCTCGACCTCGGGTATGCGGGCTTGGACGTCGGCGTGAAACGGCCTCTCGCGTCTGGGCGTGTTCCGCGTGCGAGCGTCAGCGAGGAACAGCTCCTCCTAATGCCGAACTGGTAGCTAGCCGCCATGGCCGCCACACTAGCCGGTGCGCCAGCGCAACGCGATTACAGCGGTGGCCCGCAGCGGCCAACTAGCGCCAACTGCGGACCTTCGCTCGGCTCCCAGAAACACGACATGCCGCTGGCTCCGGCCGTTTCAGATTTCGGTGAAGTCGCCGCCCCGGCCTCGCCCTTCAGCGAAGCGGGCCGCCCCCGCCCTGGCCGCCGCCATGATCTCCGCGTCGGCGGCCGCTCCCTCCCGCCGCACAGCTTCCGCGAGCGCCAGGCCCCATTGCGCGTAGGAGGAAGCGCGGTCGAGCTTCATGCACGCCTGCGGGAAGCCGGCGATCTGCTCAGCCAACTCGATCGCGGTCTCGAGCGCCTGCCCCTCCGGCACGACCCTGTTGGCCAAGCCGATCGCCAGCGCCTCGGAGGCGTCGACGGCGCGCCCAGTCAGAATCATGTCCAAAGCCCGGCTGTGCCCGATGAGCCGCGGCAGGCGGACCGTGCCACCGTCAATGAGAGGAACGCCCCAGCGGCGGCAGTAAACTCCGAACGTGGCGCTCTGACCCGCCACTCGGAGATCGGCCCACAAGGCTAATTCCAGCCCGCCCGCGACTGCGTAGCCCTCTACCGCGGCCACCACGGGCTTAGAGAGCAGCATGCGGGTCGGGCCCATGAACCCGGGCCCCTCACCCTCGTGAGGCTGGGAGGAGAGGGCCACGGTCTTCAGGTCGGCGCCGGCGCAGAAGACGCCGTCGGAGCCTGTCAGCACGGCCACTCTGGCTTGCTCATCCGCCTCGATCGCTTCGAAAGCCTCCCGCAGCTTCACGCCGGTGTCCCGGTCAACGGCGTTGCGGCTCTCCGGTCGATTTATCGTGACGACCGTCACGCGCTCGCGCTGCTCGATCAGCACCGTTTGAGACATGTCGCAGCCCTCATGCCGTGTCGTTTGAGAGCGCGAGTTTAGTCGCGAACCTCGGTCCGCGTCGCCGACGAGTGTCGCTGCCTCTGTCAAGGACCCGCACGTTGAGGCGGCCCACAAATGGCTGACGGGACAGTCCCTAGCGAGCGGACGAGGCGCTCGGGCTGCTCCTACCGCGTACCCGAGCACAATCGCCGACTACTTCGAAGCCGAGGACGTCAGAGCTGGCTGGGGCCGCAACTCGACGAAGAACAGCCTGGCACCATCTGCGGACCTTGAGCTCGCTCCGGAAACATTCAGTCAAGCGAGCGAACGTCCGGACAGCGGTTCCGCGCGAAGGGGAGAGTCGACTGACGCGGACTTACTCGAACGATGATGGCACCTCTTGCTAAACGGTTCAGGAAGGCCAGTTCCCAGGGCAAAGAACGGCTTCGGCATCACTAGTCCGGCGGGGCCAGCCGCTTGCGATCTATCAGGTCTCGTAGGCGGCAGGCGAGCATCGGCATGCTGAAGGGCTTGGCGAGCAACTCGACGCCCTCCTCAAGGCGGCCCTGGGCCACGATCGTGTCCCGTGCATAGCCGGAGGTGAAGAGCACCGGCAACGAGGGACGCAGGCGCAGCGCATGTTGCGCGATGTCTCGGCCGTTCATCGGGCCGGCGAGGACGACGTCGGTGAAGACCAAGTCCAGCCGGGCGCCTCCCGCCAGCACCTCCACGGCCGCGGGCCCGTCCGCCACCGCGCTGACCGCGTAGCCCAGTTCGCCCAGCGCCTCGCAGGTGTGCGCCCGCACGTCGGCGTCGTCCTCCACCACGAGGACGGTCTCGCCTGCGCGCGCCGGAGGGGTGTCGCGGCACTCGGCCGTCACCTCGACGGCGCCCTCGCCCGTGTAGCGGGGCAGGTAGACGGTGACGGTGGTGCCGCGGCCGAGGCTGCTCTCGATGCGCAGGTGGCCGCCGGACTGGCGCGCGAAGCCATAGGCCATGGAGAGCCCGAGGCCGGTGCCCCGGCCCACCTCCTTAGTAGTGAAGAAGGGCTCCAGCACGCGCGCCAGCGTGGTCTCCGACATGCCGGAGCCGGTGTCGCACACGGCCAGAGAGACGTACTGGCCCGGAGAGGCGTCCTCGTCGGCGTCGGCCTCCGCCACCACGGCGTTGGCGGTCGAGATGGTGAGAACGCCGCCGGCCTCCATGGCGTCGCGCGCGTTCACCGCGAGGTTGAGGAGCGCGTTCTCCAGCTGATGGGCGTCGGCCTCCACGCGCCAGAGGTCCTCGGCTAGGTTCAGCTTGACGCTGACCGGCTCGCCCAGGGAGCGGTGCATGAGGTCGCTCATGCCCTCCACCAGCTGGTTGGGAAGGAGCGGCCTGGGCGCGAGCGGCTGGCGGCGGGCGAAGGCCAGCAGCCGCTGCGTCAGGGTCGCCGCGCGCTGCGCGCCCGACATGGCGTTGTCGGCCGCCCGGCGCAGGCGGGGATCCTCGGCGGGCAGGCGACGAAGCAGCACCTCCAGGTTGCCGGTGACGACCTGGAGCAGGTTGTTGAAGTCATGGGCGACGCCGCCGGTCAGCTGGCCGATGGCCTCCATCTTCTGCGACTGGCGAAGCGCGTCGTTCGCCGCCTGGCACTCGAGCACGGCGGCGGCGACCCGCGCCTCCAGCTCGCCGTTGAGCCGCGTGAGCTGGTCGGCCTTCTCGTCCAGCTCGGCGTAGAGGGCGAGCACGCCGCGGTTGGTGTTCTCCAGCTCGAGGTTGAGGCGTTCGGCCTCGGCCTGGCGGGCGTTCAGCTCGGCCAGGGCCTGCATCAGCTCCTGGTTCTGCGTGCGCGCCTCGGCGAGCGGGTCGGCCGCGCCCGTGGCGGCCAGGGTCTTGCCGATCAAGGCCAGGCGCGCGGACGTCACGGGGCGGCTCCCGCGCGGCAGGCGCTTGCCGAGCACCACCTGGACGCCCGCGCCGGGCCGGCTCTCCAGCTCGAAGCGGTCCATCAGCCGCCGCGTGCCGGTGATGCCGACGCCCAGGCCGCCGACGCTCTTGAAGCGGCCCTCCAGGATCGCGTCCACGTCGGCGATGCCCGGCCCCGAGTCGCGGATGCGGATCACGAGGCTCGCGGGATCGCCGTGCTCCACGGAGAAGCCGACCCGCCCACCGCCGCCGTAGGTGGCCGCGTTGCGCGCGATCTCCGACACGGCGGTGGCGATGCGGGTCTGGTCCTGCGCCTCGAAGCCGAGGAGTCCGGCGATCTGACGGGCGCGCTGGCGCGCGACGATGATGTCGCCCTCCTCCAGCAGGGCGACGGTGAGGATGGCCGCCGCGGTCACGCCGCGCCGATCCGGGCGACGAGCACGGTGGCGTCGTCGCGCCCGCGGCTGAAGTCGCGCAGCAGCACGCCCGCGATCAGCGTCGGGTGGCGCAGGGACAGGCCGGGGTAGGCGTCTAGCCGCCAGCTCGTTCCGATCCCGTCCGAAGCCAGCACCAGCAGCGCCCCCGCCGCCACGGGGTATGTGAAGTCGCGGATGGTCCGGGCGATATGGCCCGCCGTGCCGTTGTGGGAGACCATGCGCCGCATCTCCGCCCCGGGATCGACGAGGGTGGCGGCGATGTTTCCCACCCCGCAGAAGGTCACACGGCTGCCTTCCACCTTGGCCACCCCCACCGCCGCGCCGCGCGTGGACCGCAGAGCGGCGTGCATGTCCGTGACCATGGTGCTGGGCGTCGCCGCCTCCTGCGCCGCCCGGAAGGCGCGAGCCGCCGCGTGGGCCGCCTCCGACGCAGAGGGCCCGTGGCCCAGGCCGTCCGCCACCATCACGGTGAAGCTCTCCGCCCCCTGCCGACGGCACCAGACGTCGCCGCAGGCCTCCTCGCCCTTCATGGGCACGCTCACGCCGCCGTAGTCGCTGCGCACGTCCCGCCGCGACTCCGTCGGCCGCTCGGCCTCCAGGCGGGCCAGGATAGCCGTGCCGAGCCCCGGCGCAGAGTAGACGTCCATGACCTGAGAGCCGCGCGCCACCGCGCCCAGACCAGTGCCGGGGCTGCCCGCGGTGGAGTGGCCGTCGCGCATGGAGGCGCCGACGTCGGCCATGCCCTCGCCTCGGTCGAGCGCCACGCATTCCACGCCAGCGCCCGTGGCGTCGTCATACGCGCCGACCAGCAGCACGCCGCCCTCGCCATGCTTGAGCATGTTGGTGGCCAGCTCGGTGGCGACTATGGCGACGCGGCCCGCCGCCGCCTCGTCGAAGCCGTGCGCCTGGGCGACACCCACCGCCGCGCGGCGGGCCTCCGCCACCTGCGAGGCGTCACGGACGGCGATGCACAGCATTCAACGCCAACGCGCGATGGTGACCCGGGTCCCTTCGCCCACCGCGGATCGGATGTCGAACTCGTTGCAGAGCCGGCGAGCGCCGCTGAGCCCCAGGCCGAGGCCGCCGCCCGTGGTGAAGCCGTCCGTCAGCGCCCGCTCGATGTCGGGGATGCCCGGCCCCTGATCTTCGAAGGTCAGGCGCACGCCGCGCCGGACGTCGGTGAAGGTCTCCACCCGCGCCGTCCCGCCGCCGCCGTAGTCCAGCGTGTTGCGCGCCAGCTCGCTGGCGGCCGTCACGATCTTAGTCTGGTCGACCAGGCCGAGGCCCGCCGCCACCGCCTGCACCCGCACCGCCTGCCGCACCCGCACCACGTCGTCGGAGTCGCGGATCGGGAGCACCTCATCCCTGGAGGGTGTCATCGCCGCCCTCCGCGGCGAGTTCGCTCTCCGTGTCGGCGAAACGGGCGTCGCCGATCAGGGCCATGCCCCGCTCGACGTTGAGCGCGGTCTTCACGCCCGTGAGCGACAGGCCGAGCTCGACCAGCGTGATCGCCACCGCCGGGCGCATGCCCACCACAACCGTGTCCGCGTCCAAGAGGCGCGAGACGGCGGCGATGTTGTCAAGCATGCGGCCCATGAAGCTGTCGACGATCTCCAGGCCGGAGATATCGATCATCACGCCGCGCGCGCCGGTGGCGACGATGCGCTCGGAGAGGTCGGTCTCCAGCGCCGTGGCGAGGCGGTCGTGAATGTCGACCTGGATGCTGACCAGGAGCGCCCGGCCGAGCTTCAGGATGGGGATGCGGTCCACCGGCTCAGGCCTTGACCGCGGCCTTGCGGCCCACCGAGCGCCCCGTGCGCTGGAAGGCGAGAGCCAGGGCGTCCGCCAGCGTCGCCTTGGACACCACGTCCAACTCGACGCCCAGGTGCACCATGGTCTGCGCGATCTGCGGCCGGATGCCGGAGATGATGCAGTCCGCCCCCATCAGCCGGGCAGCGGCGATCGTCTTGAGCAGGTGTTGGGCCACAAGCGTGTCCACCGTGGGCACCCCGGTGATGTCGATGATCGCGAGGTCTGCGCTCTGGTCGACGATGGCCTGCAGAAGGTTCTCCATGACCACCTGCGTGCGCGCCGAATCCAGCGTCCCGATCAGCGGCAGGGCCAGGATGCCGTCCCACAGCTTGACCACCGGGGTGGACAGCTCGGCGATCTCGTCCTGCTGACGGCGGACGACCTCCTCGCGGCTGCGCTGGTAGACCTCCATCGTGTGCAGGCCGAGCTGGTCGAGCAGCTGCGTCATGCGCCAGCCGGCGTCGGCGACCAGGGCGGCGTCCTCCGGATGCTGCGCGCGCAGCTGCTCGAACAGCGGCTCCTTGAGCGAGAAGACAAAGGTCGCAGTCTCCGACGGCGTGAAGCCCTGGTTCGCCCGAGAGCGCGAAACCTCCGCGAGCAGGTCGCGAGCGGCGGCTAGCCCTTCGTCGGCGGCCGTCGACCCCTCCGCCCCGAGCACCTTCGCGAGGGCGTCGAGGAAGTCGCGGCACTGCTTCTGAAGCTCCGCGTCCTTGATCCGACCTCCGCCGCCCCCGGTGGCCATCAACAGCTCGCGCCAGCGCGCGAGGACCTCCGTCCGTCGCTCCTGCACCAGGGAGGCCAAGGCCGCCCCGCTCGCTTCGATGGCCATGTCGTCACCCCAACCAGCGAACTCCCTTAGCCTGCGCGCTCGTCACCACCAATCCGGCTTCCCGCAGTGTCGAGGCGCGGCCGACGACCGGGCCGCTCTCCACTCTAAGCGACGTTGCACGCAACCGCTTGCGCGCAATCACGGGCGGCGCTCACAGATGACCTGCTCGGAAAGGGCGAGCGCGTCGTCGACCTCGATGCCGAGGTAGCGGACAGTGCTTCCCAGCTTGCGGCCCTTGGCCGGCCCAGGCGCGTGAAGGCGGGCTCACCCTGCGCCGTCCACGCGCCATTGAACGTCGCCATGAACTGCATCCCCGTCATCGCCGCTACAGGTGGTGCGAACACCGCCGCCGCCAGCACGATCGGCAGCATGAGCCTGACGACGCCGCCTCGCTCGGGTGTCAGGCGGACGGCGAGGTGGGCGTGGGCGCCGGCGTGTCTATCGGCGGGACTTCTTCAGGCTGCTGCGGGATGTCGGACATGTGGAGCCTCTGTTCTGCTTCCTGCAGCTAACGCCTACAGCCGCCTCGCGGGTGCGAACGGCGTCAACCGCGGCCGAAGCCGAGAGGCACTCGCGTAGCGGCGTTGGGGTCCGGCCGATTGGCGACGGCGAAGTCGATCGCCTGGACGGCGGTGTACACCTTGATCAGCTCGATCAGGGGCGCGTGGTCGGAGCTCGCCGCCGCCTGCTCCGCCGCGGGCCAGATCATTGCGAGCTGCGCGGCTCGAAGCTCCCGCAGCTTGGCCAGTGTCTCCTCCGTCCCGCTCGGGGCGTCCGTCATGGGTCAACAATCCTCTGCGAGCTTGGCCTCGACCGCCTCGGCGACCTCCTCCAGCCCGACAGCTCGCCACGTTGTTCCGACTGGACTGCTGCGCGCGATCGAGCGTCAACAGCGTGCACCCGCACGGACCTGAGCCGGCGCGGATGGACGCCGGGGGAGCCTCGCTCTTCGCGGCCTTGGGCTCGTGCAGCCGCGATCAACGCGGCCCAAGAGCTCGACACCTGCCCAAGCGCACCAAAGTCGCCGTCGCCGCCCCACCGCCTCCCGAGCCGTGAGCCCCAGAGCCGCGGGGAGCCGGGCCGACCGGCAAGCTTAAGACCCTGATCGTCCTCGTGCGACGGAAGGCGGGCGCCACACTGGCCCAGCTGGCCGTCGCGGTGGCTGGAAGCCGCAGGCCGTGCGTGGCGCGCTCGCGGGTGCGCTCAAGGCGCGAGGTCACGTGGTCGCCTCATCCAAGGTGGACGGCGCGCGCGTGTACCGCCTCCCGATCGCGCCTCTCGACGAGGTGGGGTCGTGATCGAGCCGCAGACTGCGCTCAGCGCCGCGCAGCTGCTCTCCACCGCCATGGGCGAGATGCTGAGGACGGTGTGGACGAGATGGTCTCGACCGTCGCCGGCCGAGGGCGGGGTCTGGACAGGGCGGAGCGCATGGACGGGCTCGGCCGAGACCTCAGCCTGCTCGCGCGAGCGATGATGGTGCTTCTGACCCGCGCCGGAGAGCCGTCGTGAGGGTCGGGCACGATGCTGAAACGGAAGCGGAGGTGGAGCGCATCGCAGGCCTGGACCTGCACGGGCTGCGTGAGGCTTGGCCGGCTCGCTTCGGCCCGCGGCCACGGCTCAAGTCGCAGGACCTTCTCCGCCGCACCCTCGCGTGGCGACTGCAAGCCGAGGCGTACGGCGGCGTGGACGCGGATACGCGCAAGCTTCTGACCAGGGGCGCGGTGAAGCCCGCGGATCGATGGCGCAGACGGGCGTGCGGCTGGTGCGCGAGTGGAAGGGCGAGCGACACGAGGCCAAGGTGACGGACGCCGGCGTCCTCTATCGAGGCGAGTGCTACGCCAGCCTGTCGGAGGTGGCGCGCACCATCACCGGCGTACGCTGGAACGGCCCGCGCTTTCTTCGGTCTGCGGGGCGCTGCATGAGAGCCAAGCTCGCCGCGGTCGGGCCCTCCCCGCTCCGTTGCGCCGTCTACACGCGCAAGAGCTCCGACGAGGGGCTGGAGCAGTCCTTCAACAGCCTCCACGCGCAGCGTGACGCCTGCGAGGCGTATGTGCGCAGCCAGGTCGGTGAGGGCTGGACCGCCCTGCCCCGGGCTTACGACCACGGCGGCTTCTCCGGCGGCAGCATGGAGCGGCCCGAGCTGAAGGCGCTCTGGCCGATATCGCCGCGGGGCTGATCGACGTGGTGGTCTACAAGGTAGACCGGCTCACCCGCTCGCTCGGCGACTTCGCCAGGATCGTCGAGCAGTTCGACTTCGCGGGCGTCTCGACCGGCCGCTCGGGGCGAACCACCGCTACTACGTCCTGACCGACTTGCAGCTCGGGCGCGAGGGCGAGCGACGCGAGGGCGCCATCCGCCGCGTCGGGGCTGACGGTCTTGAGACCTTCGTCTTAGCGGACCTGCGCTGCCTCGCCGACCGACCCGCGCTCGGAGCGGACGACGTGCACGCTCTGCTCAAACGCCTGGAGCTCCGTCGCGCCGACACGCACCTCGTGCTCGATCGCGGGGCCCTGGTCGGCGCCGACCATCCCGAGCTGGCGTTGGAGGACCTGCGCGCGCGTCTGGGCGCCGGTGAGCGCCTCGTTCTCGAGCCGGGTGGGAAAGCCCTGCGCGTCGCCCTGCCGCGTCGCATGCAGCTGCGAGGGGGCCGAACCTGGATCACGGCCGGCGCGGTCACGCCCGCCGCGCCCCGGCCCGATCCCGTGCTGGTGGATGCGCTCCGGCGCGCCCAGGCGTTGGCTGTCGACGACGAGCCTCGCAAGCGCACCTTCTACGAACGCAACCTGCGCCGCCTCGCCTTCCTCTCCCCCGAGCTGCAGCGCGACATCGCGCGAGGCCGACAGCCAGTAGGGCTGACTCTCGCCAAGCTCATGGCTGAAGAGCCACCGCTCAGCTGGAAAGGACAGCTCGATTGGGTCGCGACCTTAGCGGCGAATGAGATGGGCGCTAACCTGCCGTAGCCCTCATACATAGATGCTTGCATTTAGTGCAACGACCTGCCTTGACCGAGGTGATAGTAGTCTGCAACTCGAGCGAGTTTTTGTGGAAAACGGACCAGGTCATCCGACTTTTTGAAATCGTAGGTCGCGCCCTTCGCTTCGATACAAGAAACCGTTCACGCGACCTTTGGCGTCGCGGGTGAAGACCTTGCGAAATCGTGAGCGGCCGGGCGTGAAGAATACGTCGCGCACCTCGGCGGCCTGGGGGGTGACGGGACCGCCCGAAAGCGACGCGACGAGGTGATCACCCTCGCGTGCGAAGAGGAAGCGTCGTCCGTCGGAGGAGCGGTACTCCCCCACGTAGGCCTCAAGCTCGTCCGCCCCGAGCGTCACCGGCGTCGGATCGTCCCAAAGCGCGAGCGTCTGGCTTCCGATCAGCTTCCAGCCGGCCGAGGCGAGGTGCCAGGTCTCGACGGAGCGGAACCGGGCGGTGATCGGCCCATCCGGACCATCGGCGGCTCGCACGTCGATGAAGCCGGCGACGGCGGTGTCGCCGAAACGGTGGCAACTCCAGTCGGTGACGGTCGTCGTGACCTTGGGCGAGGGGCCCGGCGTCGGCGTGTTCGCAGCCATGTCCGCCCGCGTGGCCTGATCGCCACCCTCGTTGAAGAAGATCACGTTCTCGTCCAGCATCGAAGCCATTGCAGCCCCGTCGTTGTGCAGGCCGGCGTCGGAGAAGGCCTGCGTCCGCGCTTTGAGCCAGGCGCACGCCCCCGTGTCGGATGTGGGCGTGGACGAGGCAGCTAAGATGGCGCTGGTTGCGAGGAGAATGACGTGCACGCTGATCTCGCAGCTTCGGCGAAGTCTCGATGTTAGGCGCGTCCCGCCGCAAAGCCGACATCACACCTGCCTATGAGGCACGAAGGGTTCGATATTGGACGGGGATCCAGCTAGGACTGCAACACGCGGGCTTGGCGGCGCGATCGCCAGCCCTTCTTGAGTTTCGCGCGACCAATTCATGCGTAGCCTGTCACGTCGAGCTCTGATCGCCGCCGCCCTGAGCCACGGCGCTGTTCCGGCTTTCGCGCGATCGCCGTCACGATCGCGCGAGGTTCAGCGTGAGACGGTGGCGCGTTTCCCGCAGGGCGTCGCCTCGGGCGATCCGACACCCGGCTCCGTTCTGCTCTGGACCCGCCGACCTCCGAGCGCCGATGAGTCCAGCGACCGTCTGATCGTCGAGCTCGCCGAAGACGACCGGTTCGAGCGTGTGGTGGTGCGACGCACGGTGGGGATCTCGGCGGCGGCGGATTGGACCTGCCGCGTGCTGGCCGGAGGGCTCCAGCCTTCGCGCACATACTGGTATCGCTTCACGGACGTCCATGGGAACGGCAGCCGCGTCGGGCGCACGCGGACGGCGCCGGCCCAGGACGACGCCCGCCCGGTGCGCTTCGCCTTTGTCTCCTGCCAGAACGTCAACCTCGGGCCGCTCACAGCGTGGCGCCGCATGATGTTCGAGGACCGCGAGGCGCAGGAAGGGGTGGAGTTCGTGCTGCATCTCGGTGACTTCGTCTACGACACCGTTTGGCGGTCGGCAGACCATCCGCGCGGCTACCTCGACCGAACCATCCGAGATGTCGTCGTCTATCCAGACGGAGAGGCGCAGGGGGACGTCGTAGTGCCGGCGTCGCTCGCCGACTACCGCGCGCTCTACTGCGCCTATCTCGAGGATCCGGACCTGCAGGCGGCCCGGGCGCGCTGGCCCTTCGTGGCGATATGGGACAACGGCGAGTTCAGCGACAAGGGCTGGCAGGGGATGCAACGTTTCGGCGACGTCACTCGTCCGGCTCAGACCCGCAAGGTGGCCGCCAACCAGGCCTGGTTTGAGTACGTGCCCTCGCGCGCCGTGACGGTCGACCGGTCGCTCGTACACTTCAAGGCGCCCAAGGTGGCAGACGCCGAAGTGGCGCGATTCGATGAGGCCGGCTTGGGGCGCGAGCCGAACAACCTGGCGGCGATCGGGAGCCTGCGGGGGTACCGCACCCTGCGTTGGGGGTGTCACGTCGAACTGATCCTGACCGACCAGCGCAGCTACCGTTCGAACGACTACACCGCAGCGCCCGAGGCCAAAGCCATGGCCAGCGCCAAATTCCCGCAAATGGTTCCCTTCGAGAGCCTGCAGGCGATCGATGCGGGCCGGACCTGGAACGGCGGCCACCCGTCCGAGACGCTGCGCTTCGCCGAGCATGAGACGCCGAACTTCCGGAAGGATCTCGCGCCCCGCACCCTGCTCGGCGCCGAGCAGAAAGCCTGGTTCCTCGACCGCCTGTCGCACGCCACCGCCACATGGAAAATCTGGGGCGACACGGTGGCCACGCTCGACATGCGCGCCGACCCGCAGCACCTGCCGCCAGGGCTGGCCGACCCTTGGCCGGGGGCTGGCTACGCAGGGTACGCGCGCACGGACCATAGCACCGCCTACGCCGAGCGCGGCGAGATCTACGATCTGGTGGCGGATCGCGGCATCGCGGGCTTCGTGACTTTGTCGGGCGACCGCCACAGCTTCTGGGCCGGCCTCGCCGCCAAGGCCTTGCCTCCTGAGCCCTTCCAGCCCGTCGGTCTCAGCTTCGTCGTCGGCTCGATCTCGTCGCCGGGCATGGTGGAAGCCTTCGAGCACACGCTGCCCAAGACGCACCCGTTGCGGGCGCTGTACCTGATTGATCGGCCGAACGCCGCAAAGCCTGAGCCCTCCGTCAACCTGCTGCTCAAGCATGGCGTGCGCAGCTGCCTGGACTACGCGGCGAACGGCGACCTTGTCCGGGCCAAGGCCTTGTCCGATCCACGATCGGCGCCGCACGTCGAGTTCGTCGATATGGGAGGCCACGGCTACGCCGTGGTCACCGCCACTGCGGAGCGGATCTCGACCGAGTTCGTGTGCATCCCGCGCCCGATAGGCGACTCCGGCGCGCCCGACGGTGGCCCGCTCCGTTATCGCGTCACCCATGCCGCCGACCTGTGGAGGGCAGGCGAGACCCCACGCCTGCGACGTACGATGCTGGACGGCGACGTCGGCTTGTCCGCCTGAACCGAGCCTAAGGGCACGCAGCTGGTGATCGTTCGTCCGTTTGTCCATAACAAGGCGCTATGACCAGCCGCTCCTACCAGCACTTCGCCGCGGTGGCCGAGGAAGGCTCGTTCGGACGCGCCGCCGCACGCTTGGGGGTGGCGCAGCCGGCCCTGTCGCAATCCATCCAGCGGCTGGAGCGGCGGCTCGGGGTGACCCTCCTCGATCGCACGGGCCGGGGCGTGAGCTTGACGCCCTCCGGTGAAGCCTTCCTACCGGAGGCGCTGGTGGCGATTGCGGCCTCCGAGCGCGCGGCCAAGCTCGCCGCCGCCGCGGCGTCGCCCGACCGCAGGCTGCGTCTCGGCGTCATCACCCCGGCGCTCTGGAGCGCCCTCGGCGACGCCGTGCGGATCGCCGACCGCCTGAATATACGTTTGCAGCTCGCGGAAGGTACGACACCGGAGCTCGCAGCCGCCTTGGCGAACGGCGATCTTGATTTGAGCTTCGTGGCGCCCCGGCTCGAGGCGCCTCCGCGCATGACCAAGACACCGGTCTCGGAGGACCGTGTGGTGGCCGCCGTGCCGAGCGTGGCGGCCCAGTGGGAGACGCCGCGTGTCCTGGAGTACTGCGCCGAGCGGCTGATCCTGCCGCCGCGCAGCTACGGCCCGGACTTCTACGACGATGCGCTCGCGCTGTTCGCTTCCTTCGGGCTTCGCCCCAAGGTCGTACAGGAGTCGCCTCGCATGCTGACCACCCTGGCCCTGGTCGCCGCGGGGGTCGGCGCCTCGGTGGTGGTCGGCCCGATGGCGCGCAAGGTCAGCGTGGAGGGAGTCGCCTACCGTGCATTCCCTGAGGGCTCGACGCCGCCCAAGTGGATGGTCGCCCTCGCCCACATGCCGCTCGCCGCCCACAGCCTCGCGGCCGAGTTCATGACCCAGTGGCGCAGGGGACAGGCGTCGGCCGCGCTCTGAGACCGCAATAGCGGATGCGTCAGCCGGCTTGCACTTCGGCGCGCATGGCCGCGTTGAGCCCGGCGAAGTCGGGCTCGCACGCGGTGAAGATGAAGTCGCCGCGATCGCGCATCGAGCGGGCGGCGTCGATGAAGCCGCTCCAGGCGATGCGGGCGAGGGCGGAGCCGACGCTGATCCGCCTCGCGCCCGCGGTGAACATGTCCGCCGCGCTCCAGGGGGGCGATCCTCCGCCGGCCAGCACGTTCACCGGCCGGCTCACCGCCGAGCAGACGAGTCTGACGGCTTCGAGGTTTGGCAGGCCCGGTGCGTAGAGTGCGTCGGCTCCCGCCGCCTCGAAGGCGACTAAGCGCCGGATCGTGTCGTCGAGGTCGGGACGGCCGTGGAGGAAGTTCTCCGTGCGCGCCGTCAGCACCAGCGGCGCCGCCAGTCTCAAGTTCGCCTCCGCGGCCGCCGCAATCCGCTCCACGGCGTACGCGAAGTCGTAGATGGGCGCCTCCGCTTCACCACTCGCGTCCTCGATGGATACGCCCGCCAGCCCGGCGTCAGCCGCTTGGTGGAGTGTGTCGGCGACGGCTCCAGCGTCGGGCCCGAACCCGTTCTCCATATCCGCGCTCACCGGAAGTGAGGTGGCCTCGATCAAGTCGCGTGCGTTCGCCAGCGCCTGCTCGCGACCCGCCGCGCCGTCGTGACGGCCCAAGCTCCACGCCAGCCCCGCGCTGGTCGTCGCGACCGCCTCGAAGCCGAGCTGCTGCAGGAGCCGGGCGCCGCCCGCGTCCCAAGCGTTCGGGATCAGGAAGCCCTCCGGGCGTTGATGAAGAGCGCGAAACCGTTCTCTGCGCTCAGCATGCGACACCTGCGCGTTCAACGCCCGCTCCTCTGCGGCCGGTCACGGTAAGCTGTCCGGCGAAGCACGCCGACGCCTGACGGAGTCAGGCTTGCGCGCAGACTTTCGACATCAGCCGGGATCCTCGGACAATGGTGGCCTTGAACAGGATCGCGGAATTTGGCGCGCTGATCGGCGATCCAGGCCGGGCGGCCATGCTGCTCTCGTTGCTCGACGGCCGCGCGCTCACCGCCCGCGAACTCGCCGATCAGGCCGGCGTCACGCCGCAGACCGCCAGCCGCCATCTGGCGAAGCTGCTCGCGGCCGGGCTGCTGCGCATGGAGCCGCAGGGGCGTCACCGCTATCATCGCCTCGCGTCGGTCGAGGTCGCCCACCTGCTGGAGACGATGCACATCGCCGCCGACGCCAGGGCTCCCGCCACTAGACGGTCGGGGCCGTCCGACACCCGCTTGCGCGAGGTCCGCACTTGCTACGACCACCTCGCCGGCCGATTGGCTGTGCAGATCGCCGAAGCGGTGACCGCTTGCGACGCCGATGGCCAGATCCGGCTCGTGCCGGCGGGCGAGGCGACGCTCGTCGAATGGGGGCTCGACCTTGCGGCCCTGCGAAGCGTCCGACGCGTGTTCTGCCGTTACTGCCTCGATTGGAGCGAGCGGCGGCCGCACCTAGCGGGAGCGGTGGGAGCGGCCATCCTCGATCACAGCCTGGAGTCCGGCTGGCTTCGCCGCCGTGACGGCGCGCGGTCGTTGGAGGTCACGGCGACGGGACGCCGAGGCTTCCGGGAGCGTTTCGGGATCTCCTCGTGTTCCGACGCACAGCCGAGCCGCCCGACCGGCGAAGCTTTCTAGAGATCCGCGCCGCCGCGCCGCCGCCGTCGCGCGATCGTTCACGCCTCCGCCTCCGCCTCCAAGCCGTACGCGCCTTCGACCACTTCCAGGAAAGTGCGCTCCTCCCGCAGGATGAACTTGTGGGCGGCCGCAGCCTCAAAATTCGTTCTCGCTTCCGGGTCGGCCTTCAATCTGTTGCGGTAGGCCTCATAGGAGGCCAGGCTCTCGAAGGTGATCAGACCCCACGCCACGTCGTTCGTTCCTTCCCAGGGAAGGAAGTAGCCCACGAGTTCGCCGCCGCAGCGCGGAATGATCCGTCCCCACGCGGTTGCGTAAGCTTCGAATGCGTCCTTCTGCGTCGGGTCGATCTGGTAGCGGATGAAGCAGGTCATCTTCACGTGCCGAACCTCTTCGGAAGGGGGCGCCAAGGCGGCGTCGCCCAGGCTCGCGACCGCGCCGACCGACACCATCGCCCCGAACAGACGTCGACGGTCAGGGAGGTGAGGGTCGCTCAGGTGCACGCCGCCTTGTCGTCGTATCCCGTAAGCAGAAGCTTCGCTTCCGATGCAACGGTCCGCGGCGAGGGGGAGCTCAGGGGCGGCTTACGTGAGTGTAGATCAGCCGCCAGCGGCCGCCGCGCCGGGCCCACACGTCCGCGAACCTGATCCGCGCATCGAAGGGCTTGCCATGATCGACGCCTCTCTCACGTACGACGCCCCCGTAAACGGCTCCTCCCGGCCAAGAACGCGTCACCGGCTGTTCGATGATGAACGGGTCGAGCTTGTAAGCGGGGTCGGTCAGCTCGGCCTTGAACTGCGCCTTCGTCTCCAGGGCGCCCGAGCCGGAAGCGAGGAGGTAGTCGTCGGCCAGCAGGCGATCGATCACCCGGGCGTCGCCTCGAAGCTGCGCCCCGTCCCAAGCGGCGACCGCGGCTGCGAGATCGGTCGGGACAGCTAGGGCCGCAGCGAGCGCGAGAGCGATGATCATGACCTGAATGTGAGTAGGAGCATAATGAGGGGGGGGATGGCGCCACGGCGCGCCGCAACCACCCAAGCCTTCCCTTCCGCAGCTGTCCAATAGCGTCGCGTTGCGGTCACATAAGGCTTTGACCTGATCAGCCCGCCAACCTACGCGCGAGTTGGACGACCAATGCGCGTCGCGACGGGCGCCCTTGCAACAAACGTAAGTCGCTCATAGCAGACCGCGATCTGACGATCACGAACGCGTGGGCCTGAGGTCACTTTCAGGCTGCAATCAAGCCTTCCACTGTGGGTCCTGGCCAAGCAAACTTCTTGTATAACGTGACTCGCTTTGTCGCTTGGCGGTTGCAGAAGAAGGTCATTGCGACATGCCTCACCCCGCCACTTGCGGAGTCATCGCGCTTCTCGCCGCGCTGACCGTTCCTCACGTCGCGCTGGCTGCCGAGCCGCGCACGCTCAAAGCCGCGGAGGCTGTCGACACGGCTTGGAGCGTGGCGGAGACCCAGGGCGACACCGTCTTCCTGGAGAGGATGTTAGCTCCGGAGTATCGATCCGTGAGCGCGACCGGCAAGGTGACGCCCAAGTCGGCCATCGTCGAGCACGCGCGGAAAAATCAAGATCCGGTCGCGCGAGCTGAAGCCGTACGGCAGGTCGAGACGTGGCGCGCCGCTCACCCGCGTCGCACCGTGGCGACCCTCGTAGGCGACACCGCCATCCTGACCTTCGTCGCGACCCAGCCGGACGCCGCTGAGGTGATCATCTCCAGCGACATCCTCACCTACCTCGGCGGGGCCTGGCATGCCGTGTACTCACAGCGGACCAACGCCGTGACCTGAACGGTCAGGCCGTGTGTACCCGCACGCCAGACCGCCAGCCGTCACCGTCATGCTCCATGCGCTGAGCGGTCTTCTCCGCGGCCTCCACGCCGTAGAAACGCGCGACGATGTGCAGGGCGCCGTCGATCGACGAGGTCAGCCCGCCCGCGGTGACGAACTTGCCGTTGTCGACGAAGCGACGGTCGCGGACGGTCCTGACTTTGCGATAGGCTTTCGCGAACTGCTCGTATTGCAGGTGATGGGTCGTCGCGGATAGGCCGTCCAACAGTCCCGTATTGGCCAGGATGAAGGCGCCGCTGCAGACCGACATCACGATGTCGGCCGTCTTAGACATCTCGCGGATCCAGGCGAGCTTCTCCGGCTGCGAGCTTCCGAGCTCGGCCGGGATGAGGACGACGCGGGGGCGCGGCGCATCGGCGAAGGTGAAGTCGGGCAGGATGTGCAGGCCGCCCTGCGACCGCAGCGCCTCGCGGCTGCGCGCAACCGTGTACATCCTGAAGCCGGGGACGTTCGCCGCCGGCTCCACATCCTGAAAGGTCTCCCATGGGCCGCCGAAGTCGATGATCGTCGCGCCCTCGTCCAGCACTACGGCGACTGGGACGGCTTCGGTCGGCTGCGGAAAGCGCACCACCGGCGGGGGCGCCGCTGACACGGTGGTCTTCGACGCAGCGACGGCGCCTGTCGCCGCCAGCGTCGCGGTGAGGGTGACGCCCAGCCGCCTACGGTCGATCATAAACATCCGACGTCTCCAAAAGCTGCGCTTGCAAAGGTCACGCGAAGGTGTTCTCGGGCGGGTGCGGGAAGCTTTGTGCAGCGTCCGCGAAGCCGCGGCTGACGGGGACGAGGTCTCCGTTCGATAGGGTGAGCATGTGCGCCCGGTCGCCGCTGGCGCTGACCGCCACCACCGCCGAACGCCGCACGAGGGCGGAGCGGTGGACGCGAAGGAAGAGGTCGGGGGGAAGGCGCTTCTCGAAGGCGCTCAGCCGGTCGCGGACCATGAATCGGCGCGCCTCGGTGTGCAGGCGAACGTAGTCGCGCTCGGCCTCCAACCAGAGGATCGCCGCCAGCGGCACCCTATGGTCCGTGTGGCGGTCGCGAGCCCAGACGAAGGTCTCCGGCCCGGGCAGGCGCGCGCGCAGCGCCGCAACGACCGACCGCAGCTCGTCCTCCCGTTCCGCCGCGCTGCGACCGGTGATGCGGCGGCGCGCCCGCTCCACCGCGGCGGCCAAGCGCTCCGGTTCGACCGGCTTGAGGAGGTAGTCCGCGCTGTCGAGGCCGAACGCCTGCAGCGCGTACTCGCTGAAGGCGGTGACGAAGATCACGATGGGAGCGGTGCGCGGATCGAGATCCTCGACCAGGCTGAGGCCCGTCTCGCCGGGCATTTCGATGTCCGCCAACAGGAGGTCGGGCCTAAGACGCTCGATCTGCGCGCGCACGCTCGCGCAATCGAACCCCGCACCCACCACCTCCACGCCGGGAAGGGCGGCGAGCAGTCGCTGCAGCCGGCGGACCGCCACCGGCTCATCGTCGACGATGACGGCGGTCAGGTTCATGGCAGGGTCACCGCAGCAATCCAGCCGCTAGGGGTGAGGGGCGCTGCGGTCAGCGTCGCCTCTCTCCCATACAGGGTCTCCAGGCGGCGCCTGACGTTGTCGAGACCGACGCCCTCCCCCTTGTGTGTCGACCCGCCGACCTGCCGGGCGTCGTCGCGCACGGTGACGACCAGCTGGCCGTCCGCGCTGTGTGCACTCACCTCCAACGTCACGCGGGTCGGGCTGCGCGCCACCCCATGGGTGAAGGCGTTCTCGATCAAGGGCTGAAGGATCAACGCGGGCATGCTGTGTCCTCGAAGCGCCTCGGGAACCGCGTCTACGAAGGTGAAGCGATCCGGGAACCGCGCCTTCTGTACGTCGAGGTAGGCGCTCTGCGCGGCGAGCTCCGCGTCCAGGGTCCGCGATGAAGGCAGCTCGCGCTGAAAGGTCTCACGCAGCATCCGCGCCAGCGCCAGCGTCGTGCGGTCCGCGCCTTCCGCATCACCCTCCTCGATCAGGCCGGAGACGGTGTTGAGCGCGTTGAACAAAAAGTGCGGATCGACCTGCCTGACGAGGGCGAGGTTCTGGGCCTCCAGCAAGTCCGCATGGGCGTCCGCAAGGGCCAGACGGCTGTCGCGGGCGGCGAAGTCGTAGTCGAGCGCGAAGTAAAGCGCCGACCAGGCTGCGAACACCCAGAAGTTGGTCATGGCGCTCGCCAGCAAGCCGTGAATGGAGGCCGCCTCCCAGCGCGGCGCGATGACCGAGAAGATCAGCTGGCTGAAGCCGGCGTGGATCAGGCTGGCCAACGCACAGAGGCCGAGCGTCATCAGCAGCCGATCGGAGAGGGGCCGCCGCGTCGCGGCCCGCAGGGGGCGGGACATCGCCCAGCAGAGCACAGCGCCCAGTACGCACAGCGGAATTCGCCGAAGCGACCGCTCGACCGTGAAGGCCATCGGCTCCAGCGCCCAGTCCGCGGTCCAGGCCAACCACGCCACCGTCCAAAGGACCGCGGTCGCTGCAATCAGGGTCAGGTCGCGGGACTGATCGGCGCTCCTTCTCATGGTCACAGGGTGACGGCTTGGACGCTTCAAGCCCAGCCAGCTCGTCGCGCAGAAGCGGGAGGTCGTCGCATCCGCCACCGTCCGTCGCACCAGGGCGGCGCACCGTCGCAAACTCCACGCCGCGCCGTCCAGCAGGCCCGAAGCTTCGTTGCAGAGGGGGCGAGACGTCATGCTGCGAGGTCTGGTGCTGGGAGCTGCGCTGTTCGCCGCGTGCGCATCGCACGCGGCGGAAGAGGGCCAAGCGGTGCGGGCCATCCGAGCCGACCACGCGATCGTCCTGGACGGTCGGCTGGATGAGGAGGACTGGGCGAGCGCACCGTTGCTCGACCGTTTCGTCGAGTACTACCCCGGCGACAGGATCACGCCGCCGGAGCACACCTCAGCTCGCTTCCTTTACGACGACAGGTTCCTCTACGTCGGCCTGCGCGCCGACCTGCGCGCCCCGAGCCGGCTGCGCACGCCCTTCGTGCGCCGCGACAAGGTCGGCGCCAGCCACGATTACATGCAGGTCTACATCGACCCGCTCGGCGCCCGTCGCAGCGCCTACATCTTCCGCGTCAACGCTCGCGGCGTGAAGACCGACGGGTTGCAGAACGAAGCAACCCAGAGCGAGACCACAGATCCCGACTACGACTGGGACGTCGCCACCCATATCGACGATCACGGCTGGAGCGCGGAACTGCGCATCCCGCTCACCACGCTGCGCATATCGCGCGTCGGCGGCCAGAGGTGGTGGGTGATCGTTACGCGAGGCGTGCCGCGCGAGAACAACACGCAGATGGCGACCGCGCGCTTCCCGCACTTCTCTAGCTGCTTCCTCTGCTACGCGAGCGCGCTCACCTTCGGCGACCTCACGCCCAAGACCGACAACCTGATCGTCACGCCCTCGGCGACCGCCAGCGGAACGCGCAACTCGGGTGCGGCGGGGTCCGGCGACCACATCAAGACTCGGCCAAGCCTGGACGCCAAGTGGCTGCCCTACCCCGGTGGTGTGGTCGACTTGACCATCAAGCCGGACTTCTCGCAGGTGGAGGCCGACTCTCCCCAGCTCACCGCCAATGCTCGTTTTGCGATCAACTTGCCTGAGAAGCGGCCCTTCTTCCGTGAAGGCTTGGATCTGGTTCAGACCCCGATCGCCGCGCTCTACACGCGCACCGTCGCCGAGCCGGATGTGGGCCTGCGCTTCACCAACCGGTCGAACAACCTGAACTCCACCGTCTTCATCGCCCGCGATGTCGGGCGGCCCGGCATCATCGAACCAGGCCTCTTGAGCTCGAGCTTCGGTTACCCCACCGCCGCCTCTGACGTCGCCTTCCTCCACGCGAAGCTGGCCTTCGGCGGCTCAGCAGACGGTGGAGTGCTAGGCGCTTTCAAGCGCAACGAGGACGGCAGCTACAATGCGGTCAGCGGGTTCGACGCCGCCTGGGGGGATGCGAGCAATCATTTGACCGGTCAGGTCCTCGCGTCACAAACACAAGATCCGAATCGCCCGGACCTGCTCGCCGCATGGCACGGACAGTCCGTCTCGGGCCTAGCCACCCTTCTGGACTGGTACCACACCGGCCCTAATGTCTGGACGATCCACTACGAAAGGTACGACGACGGATTCCGGAGCTGGTTAGGGTACGTCCCTCGTGTCGACTACCAACAAATCAACTTTGACCTACGCCACCCGGTGCAGCCGGGCGTCTTGGGGCTGAACGACCTCGAGCCTTACGTTGATGGCTTGCTCCTGACGCCGCTGGACCACCATGGCTACGAGGGTGGCCCCGCCTTCGGCTTCTCCGGGTCTGGTCGCCACAACCTCAACTTCGACGTCTCGTTGCACCCGGAAACAGCGGTGCTGAACGAGCAAGGAGACGTTCGCAAGACGACCTACGCGGCTTGGACCTTCTTTGTGAACCCTCAGCCCCGCGTTCCGCTGGTGCAGGTGAACGGGACGGTCGGGCAGGCCGTGGACTTCGCCACTGGCGAGGTCACCTCCGGCCAGACGATCGCCTTCACACTGGATACACGGCCGTTCGACCGGCTCGACCTCACTTTGAAGCTGTCCGGCGACCAGCTGGGCGACAATCCTCGGGGCGGTGAACGCTTACGAGAAACGGCGCTGGAGTTCTCAGGCGTCTGGTTTTTCGGCCCGGCCTTCTATCTTCTTGCCGATTACCAGCTGTACAAGACGGACCGCCGCTACCCCTATGTAGACCGAGACACATCCAGCCTCGCCAGCCTGCAGTTCAGCTGGACGCCGAGGCGCGACCTTCAGGCGTTCTGGGGTGTCCGGAGTGGTGACGACCATCCGCTAGATCCCAGGAACAAAGGTCGCTCAACGGAACTCTATGTCAAGCTGGCGCGAACATTCGGCGTCCGCATATAGCGGGAGCGATCGCCGACAGTGACGTAGGCCGTCGCGTCGACAGGGTTTTGACGCGAGGCGAACGAAGAGGTTCTCGCGGCGGAAGGGGGAGCCCGGCCGCTGAAGCTGCTTTCTTCCACTCACTCGTTCGCTCGGCAGATGAGCCCGATTTTGTCCAACGATCTCCGAAGTTCGTCGGCATCAGCCGATCCAAAGCCTATCACGAGGCCACGCATGCGCTCTTCGCTGAGGTGGTAGCGCGCTAAACTGTGCACCCAGACGCCAGCCGCCGCCGCTTGTCCGGCGACCCGCTCCATGTCACGCCTTTCTTCCGATAACAGCGCCACGTGGATCCCGTAGTACGATGGAAGTACATATAGGTCTGAGGGGAAGTTTTGCGCAACAGTCTCCAAAACGACCCGCCGCCGCTCCCCGTAAAGGTGCCGCATCCCAGCAATATGACGGGTGAGATGCCCTTGCGCCATAAAGGCTGCGACACCGGATTGCAGCAGTGAAGAAGAGTGCCAGTCGAGCGCGTTTTTGGCGGCGATCAACGTTGGGAGCGCCCAGCGCGGTGGGACCAGATACCCCAGGCGGAGGGCGGGGAGCATGCTTTTTGAGAATGTGCCCACGTAGAACACCACGTCCGCAACATCGCCAGCCCGCATGGCCGCGACCGGAGCGCCGTCGAAGCGGTATTCCCCGTCGTAATCATCCTCCACGATCACAGCGCCGGAGGTTCTAGCGAAGCGAAGCAATTCTATGCGTCGCGCTGCGGAGAGCGGAACACCGAGCGGGAATTGATGTGACGGCGTGATGCACACGATCCCGGCTTCGGGTGGGATCAGATCGACCCTTACCCCCTCGCGATCGACGGGAACGGCAGTGATGGCGGCGCCGGCGGCGGCGAAAGGCGTCCGCATCGGCGGGTAGCCGGGGTCCTCGACGGCGACGATCGTTCGGCCTGATCGCACGAGCGCGCGAGCGATAAGATCGAAGGCTTGCTGGGCACCCGCGGTCACTAGAATGTCGTCAGGAGTCGACGCTATCGCTCGCGTGACCGCGAGATGCTCCGCGATTGCGCAGCGTAATTGGTGATTACCCTGATTGCCCTTTGGCGCTCTATGGCCGGCGGGGTTCCGCGCCATGTGGCGCAGCTTCAGCGTGAACGATCGCCTCAGGCGGTCGAACGGGAAATGGCGCGGATCGACCAGCGCCGGACGCAGGTCGATGGCCTGAGTCCCGATCGCCGACATGTCGTCAGGCAGCTGCCAGTACCCCGTCCAACGTTCGGCGTCCTCGCTCAGCCAGAACGGGTTAACCCGCTCGTCGATCTCGTCCCTGGTCGAGAAGCGGGGGCTGTCGCGCACTCCCCGCGCGATTTGCGCGACGAACGTTCCAGAGCCTTGGCGCGCCACGGCCAGACCTTCATGGAGCAGACGTTCGTAAACCTCGATGGCGGTGTTGCGGGAAAGCCCAAAATGCACGCTCGCCTGCCTGGTCGGCGGAAGCTTCGATCCGGCTACCAGCCTGCCCTCGAGGATCGCCGTCCGGAGTTGCCGATAGAGCGTAGCGGCGCCGTCGCGTGCGCCCTTTTCGGTCCGTTCGAGCTGTAGTTCGAACAGCGGTTCCACGGCAGCTCCCTCATCGACGCCGTGATTGGACCAACGACTTTAGCGGCATTGGTCCTAAAGATCGCGCAGGGCGCCAGCTAGAAGGGGTTTTGAGACGCTCGACGTCAGACATCGCGTGGATACCCCAACTATGAAGACCTCAGGCATTGTTCAGTTCCTGGCTCTCACTTTAGCGATCTCGCTATCATCGACAAACTTGGCCCAAGCGCAGAGACTGTCGCCGCTACGCGACGGCTCTCACGATATGGACTTCTCACGGGGAGCTTGGCGAACCGACGTCACGGTCTTCAGCGACCCTTTTTCCGCGAAATCTCCGCAAGTCCACATGAAGGGCACAAAAGTCGCTCGACCGCTGTGGAACGGCAAGGGGTGGATTGAAGAAATCGAGGCAGACGGCCCGCAAGGTCACTGGGAAGCGATAAACGTGTTTATGTATGACCCTAGATCGCGGCAGTGGAGCGAAAATTACGCAGATGCCGAGACCGGACGGTTTGATGGCACTCCCGGCATCGGTGTCATGCATGACGGGCAGCTGGAGTTCTACAGCCAGCAGCCGATCGGCGGGAAGGATTACCTGGTCCGCGGCGTTTGGAATGTGACCGACAAAGACTCGCACTCCTACGTGGTCTCGCGATCCGATGACGGTGGCCGCACTTGGCACACGTCCTTTGTCGCCAACGTCTCCCGCGGGTGATGTCAGACCGAAAGCACCAGGGGCAAAGGGGTCGGGTGGGGCTGCGGGACTGCCCGTCCCCGCAAGCCGCCGAGCCCGCTCCGCTGCTTCGACTCCTTCCCGGAGGTGATCGGGACGGTGGTGATGATGCACGTGCGCCACCCGCCGTCGCTGCGCAACGTGGGGGACCTGCTGGCTGAGCGATGGAAGGTCACTTGCCAGCTAGGTCACGGCTAGCAGGGGAGATCCGCGTTCCGCAGAGGCGAAATGCCGTTAGTACGACAGCAGCTCGCCGCTGCTCATGCCGATGCGGTCCGCCAGGGCAGCACAGTACCCGCGAATTGACGGGCGGCGACGTTCGCGGCGGCGCGACGGGCACCCGCAGCTGGGACGAGCTCGTGCCCTATTGGATCCACGAGGGGGCGGCGAAGGTCGAGCGCCGGGTACCGATGCTACCGTTCAGCCGCAAGACAACGCCCCCGCTTGGCACCTTAGACAACCGCGCCAGAACGATCGACTGACGCACCTTGGGCAACTACTCGGTGGGTACGATCCGGGGGGCATGGCGGAAATTGCAGACAGCTTACAGACTTGACGAGGCTTCGGACCCTCGCGCGGGAGCGGGCCGCTTCTGGGCATCTGGGCTCTGAAATTTACCTGATCGTGCTGTCAGTGAGGGTCGGCATAGTATTGAGCAAGCGCGCGTCTGAGAAGACAAAGTACGACGAATGACGAGCGTGTGAGTGCTGGCGCCCCGACTGACCCGGATGCGCTAGGTGCACGTGCATGCCTGCATCGCTCACGCGCCACGAGTTGTACGCGCTCGTTTGGTCGACGCCTCTCACCCGCCTTACGCCCCAGCTTGAGCTCGAGCTCAAGCCCGAGCGCCTGAGGGCCTGAGGGCGATCCGCGTCGGCGCAGCCATCCCGACACCACCTTCCGGTTGGTGGACGCAACGTGAGCTTGGGAAAGCGCCTCCTGCACCGGCGCCGCGACTGGCACCCGAGGGCTGTCTAGACCTCCTTATGCTTAACCCGGGGGAGGATCGACGGGTCAGACAGCGCCGCTCACAGCGCTCACCATGGCGCCTGATATGGCAGCCACCCCACGGATTTCTTGACGGCGAAGTGGGGAGACCGGTTGCGACGTGACTGCTGGCACCGCCAATCCTGTGCCCCGGACCGTGCAGGCGTTCGGCTCCGGCGTCGCACGCCGACAGCCGCCTGAGCATTCACGCCAAGTGGTCGTGCTCGGTTCTGGTCGGTGGTCGGCGCGGCTGATGGCCGGACCTCCAGGGGGTGGTGCGATCGTCGGCCGGCGGAGTGCTGCGCCGACCCAGGTGACGCGAGCTCGGCGGTCGGCCGCGCGACGTTCCGCGGCGGTCTGCGTTTGGATGGGCGGCGCAGCCGCCGCCGCAGGAGCCCGCCATGTCCATCCTCTACCCCGCACTCGGAACCGCGATCGCCGTGGCGGGCGGAGACAAGCTCACCGGCGACGACTCTTACCGGCGGATGTCCGGGGGCTGGGTTGGTCTCAGTCTGACATGCGGCTGTTGGCCCTGGTCGAGGTCGCAGGCGGCGTGCTCATGGCGCCGCGCCTCACCCGGCGCCTGGGCGGAGCGCTCGTGGCGGCCGCCTCCGCCATGGTCCTCGGCAGCGAGTTGCGCGACGGCGAGACCAAGCTCGCGGGGCCGCGCGCCCTCGTGCTCCTGGCGGGCTTGAGCGCATTGGTCGCGCCTGGCGACTGACGACGCACCGAAGGCGACCGCCGGCGCGCGCTCTCGGACGCGGCCGTTGGCGCCCATCGCCGCCGTTCATAGATACACGCGCCGGCGAGACGCCGAGTAGTCGTGAGCCTCCCATGCCCGCCCTGTTCGATCCCATCCGGCTGGGTGCGATCTACGCGCCAAACCGCATTCTGATGGCGCCGCTCACCCGCGGCCGCTCGACCCGTCAGCACGTGCCGACGGAGCTGATGATCGAGTACTATCGCCAGCGCGCCTCGGCGGGGTTGATCATCACCGAGGCGACCGGGATCAGCCAGGAGGGGCTCGGATGGCCCTACGCTCCGGGCATATGGACCGACGAGCAGACCGAGGCCTGGAAGCCTGTGGTGGACGCGGTGCACGAGGCGGGCGGACGCATCGCGCTGCAGCTCTGGCACATGGGGCGGATGGTGCACTCGAGCTTCCTCGGCGGTGAGAAGCCCGTCTCCGCCTCGGCCACGACCGCGCCTGCGATGGCGCACACCTACGAGGGCCGCCAGCCGTACGACCAAGCCCGGCCGCTTGACCTCGCCGAGACGCCGCGCCTGCTGGAGGACTACCGGCGTGCGACGCGCAACGCGATGGAGGCCGGCTTCGACGGGGTGCAGGTGCACGCCGCAAACGGCTACCTCATCGACGAATTCTTGCGCGACAAGACCAACCTGCGCGACGACGCGTATGGCGGCCCGGTCGAGAACCGCGTGCGACTGCTGCGCGAGGTCACCGAAGCCGTCGCCGGCGTCGCCGGAGCGGACCGCACGGGCGTGCGCCTCTCGCCCAACGGCGACACGCAGGGCACCGACGACAGCGACCCGGTTCCGCTGTTCAGCGAGGCGGCGCGCGTGCTCTCCGACATCGGCGTCGCCTTCCTCGAACTGCGCGAGCCAGGGCCGGACGGCACCTTCGGCAAGGCCTCCGTGCCCCCGGTCTCGCCGGCGATCCGCGAGAACTTCTCGGGCCCGCTGGTGCTGAACTCCGACTACGATGGGGCCACCGGTCAGCGCGAGCTGGACGATCACCGGGCCGACGCCATCGCCTTCGGCCGCACCTTCCTGGCGAACCCCGACCTGCCCGCCCGCATTGCAGCGGGCGCCCCGCTCAACAAGGACGACCCGAAGACCTGGTATACGCAGGGATCCGAGGGCTACGTCGATTATCCGACGATGGCGCGGTCAGCCGCCTGAGCGAGGGCGTCACCCCGACGTCGGCAGGAGCGCGGAGAAGATGGTGGACGGGACGAACACGGTCGAGCAGACCCTCGCCAAGCTGCGACAGCTGCGCGAGGAGCAGCTGGCGCTGATCTGGCCGGCGGCCGAGCAGGCGGCGGCGACCTCCGACCACGCGCCCCTGGTCGAGCTGATCAAGGTGTGCACCGCCATACAGGCCATCGATTTCGCTCTCGCCAACCGTCCCGATCCCAACGCCGCCACGCGCGTCCCCCTCGGTTTCGGCCGCGGCTGAGCTCCGCGTCCCGCGGGCGAGCTTCGCGACGGTGCGGCCAAGATGCGCGTCGCGCGTTCCTGACGCTGCAGCGTCGGGCGCGTTGCCTTGACCGCCAAGGGAGATCGCGGAATGGCCGAGATGAGGGCCGTGCGTTTCGATCGATACGGCGACGTGGATGTCCTGGAGGTCCGCAGGGTGACGCGGCCGGCTCCCGAGGCCGGGCGCGTCCTGGTGCGGGTGAAGGCCGCCGGCATAAATCCGGGCGAGGCGTCGATCCGCAAGGGGCTGCTGCACGACCGCTGGCCGGCCAGCTTTCCTTCGGGCGAGGGCAGCGACCTCGCCGGCGTGGTCACCGAGGTCGGCGAAGGGGTCGGCGCCTTCTCCCCCGGTGACGAAGTGCTCGGGTTCACCAACGAGCGCGCGAGCCACGCGGAGTACGTGTCCGTCCCGGCCGAGCAGCTCACGCCGAAGCCCTCCGGCGTCTCCTGGGAGCGTGCCGGAAGCCTGTTCGTGGCCGGAACGACGGCCGTCGCCGCGATCCGTGCGGTCGGCCTCACCCGGGGCGACACGGTGGCGATCGCGGGCGCGGCGGGCGGCGTCGGGACCCTCGCCGTCCAGCTCGCCGAGCGGGCAGGCGCCGACGTTCTCGGGATCGCGGGCCCGGGAAACGACGACTGGCTGACCGAACACGGGGTCACGCCGGTGAACTACGGCGACGGTCTCGCCGACCGGCTGAAGGCGGCCTCGCCGGACGGGCGCATCGTCGCCTTCCTCGACCTGTTCGGCGGAGGCTACGTCGAACTGGCGGTCGACCAACTGGGCGTCGAGCCCGGGCGCGTGAACACCATCATCGACTTCGAGGCGGCGGCGAAGTTCAAGACGAAGGCGGCGGGCGGCATGGACGCGGCCGACGCGAAGGTGCTGGCCGAACTCGCCGGGCTGATCGAGGCGGGCGAACTCGACCTGCCGATCGCCAAAATCTACGCGCTGGACGACGTCCGAGACGCTTTCCGCGATCTCGAGGAGCGCCGCACGCGCGGCAAGATCGTGCTCCGGCCCTGACGGGGAGCCGCCGGGGCGGCGGCGCGCGCGCCGAAGGGCCGGAAGCCGCACGAACCTTGAGTGGCGCATCCCGGCTGCGCCACGGCGGCTCAGATCAGCGTCGGCTGCCGCGCGCCCTCCTCGCCCACTGGGTGGGCCCGCTCACCGCGGCCGCTCAGTTCAGTCTGTGCGCTGAAACGCACGTCGACGTCCCGCTCGCTCGCGAAAGCGCGCAGGGCGTCGTCGTCGAGCTCGGACCACCAACGACCTCGCATCGGCCCCGCCGGCACGCGCGGCAGCAGTCCCGGCTCCCGGCTCCACGCGAGGAGCTGCTCGACACTCGCCTCGTTCAGCATGTCACGCAGATGGTGGGCGGTGACGTAGGCGTCGGGTCCCGCGCGATGCGCAGGCAGGCCCAGCTCGTGCACGAGCCCTTCGGGCCGTCGCAGATACCGGAGCATCTGGTTGGAGAACCGCGGCAGGGTCGGCCACAGCCGCAGCGCGCACTTCCACGTGCAGATCCAGCCCGCCCCGCCCGTCAGGCCCGGGCGGCAGTAGCGCTGCTCGAACGCAGCCCGATGCGCGGCCAGGGCGACGGCGCCGCCCTCCGGCCGAAGCACGGTCGGCGCGACCGCCTTCCAGAACGGGGCGCCTGTGACCTGAGCGTCAAGGATGTGGTGCACCGCCAGAGTGTCCGGCGACATGGGACGGCCTGGGTCGACCAGCAGAGCGCCGCCTTCGTCGTCGACGCGCCAGACACCGTCGACACCCTGGCGCACGTCGCGCCAGCCGATCTCACAGACGTCGTCGGCGCCGTTCCCGCCGGTCTCGAGGTCTATGACGCGGATTCGGGCGGAGCCGGCTGGCATGGGCCGAAGATAGGCGTTGAGGCGCGCGCAGCCGAGCCTTCACCGTCACAGCGGAAGGTCAGCGGCGGCCCTGCGCCTCCATCGGCGATGTCGTCATCGGCAGCTCGATGAAGCTCTCCGCCGGCCCGGAGACCGTGACCTTCTCCGTCGCGCTCCGATAGTCCTGCGGCTTCGCCCAGAAGATCGAGGGCGTGAACGTCTGCGGGTTGCGGTCGTACAGCGGGAACCAGCTGGACTGCACCTGCACCATGATGCGGTGTCCCGGCAGGAAGACGTGGTTGGCGTTGGGCAGCGACCAGCGATAGGCGAGCGGCTTGCCGGGCGCGAGCGCGTGCGGCGTCTCCAGGCTCTCGCGGTAGCGGCCGCGGAAGATGTCCATGGCCACGGGAAGCTGGTAGCCGCCCAGCTTAGGATCGCTCGCCACCTCGTCGGGGTAGACGTCGATCAGCTTGACGACCCAGTCGGCGTCCGTGCCGCTGGTCGAGGCGGTCAGATGAACGACGGGCGCTCCCGCGATCGTCACCGGCCTGTCCAGCACGGGCGTGCTGAAGGTGAGCACGTCGGGTCGGCCCGACGCCTCGCGCTGATCGTCCACCAGCCAGTCGGCCCACTGGGCGGGGGTGTCGTAGCCCACCGCGGAGATCGGCCGCGCGCGGAAGGGCACGGGCTTGGCGGGATCGGAGACGTAGTCCGCCGTGCTCGCCGGCCCGGCCGCCGGCTCGAAGCCGAGGCGCCCGCCGGGCTGGAGGTACAGCGGGGTGGGCGTCGGCCGCGCGCCATCGGCCGCTGCGGGCCAGGCCGGAAGGCGGCGCCATTCGTTCGCCCCGGTCTGGAAGCCGGTCACCGGCGCGAGGTCTAGAGGGGGAGCGTCGTCGCGCAGGTAGTGAGCGAGGTAGGGCGCGAGCACGTGGCGGCGGAACCAGAGCCCGGTGTCCATATCGAAGCTGACCGCACCCATGGAGAGCCCGGGTCCGATCTCCTGCCCATGGTGCCAGGGCCCGAACGCCAGATGGACCATGGTCCCGTCCGGATCCTTGGCCTTGAGCGCGCGGTAGACCGCCATGGCGCCGTAGATGTCCTCCTGGTCCCACAGGGAGTGGACCAGCAGCACGGGCGTTTTCAGCGGGCGGTCGCCGAGGAGCTTGTCCATGGCCTGCGCCCGCCAGAAGGCGTCGTAGCTCGGGTGCGCCAGCACCTTGCGCCAGAAACCCGTCTGCTCGAGGCCGTGCTCCCGGCCCAGTTCGCCTGCCGAGCCCGCGCGCATGTAGAGGTCGTAGTCGTCGTGCGCGCCCGACCACCACTTCTCGTCGTTCTTCCGTGAGCCGTCCTGCTCGTAGATGTAGGGCATGTTCTGTTGGCGGAAGGCGCCGTTGTGGAACCAGTCGTCGCCCATCCAGCCGTCGACCATGGGATTCATCGGCACGGAGCACTTCAGCGCCGGGTGCGGGTTCACCAGCGCCATCAGGGGCGTGAAGCCGTCGTAGCTGATGCCGATGATGCAGGCGCGGCCGTTGGACTCGGCCACGTTCTTCGTCAGCCACTCCACGGTGTCGTAGGTGTCCGTGGCGTGGTCGACCGAGGTCGGGTTGAGCGGCGTGCCGGCCAGCGGCCGGTTCATCACGTAGTCGCCCTCC
>CAXTBN010000023.1:0-38959 GCA_964242895.1 uncultured Caulobacteraceae bacterium
AGCTCGCGGGCGGCGTCGCGGTGATCCGCGTCGGCGGCTCGACCGAGGTCGAGGTGAAGGAGAAGAAGGACCGCGTCGACGACGCCCTCAACGCGACCCGCGCGGCCGTTGAAGAAGGCGTGGTCGCCGGCGGCGGCGTGGCCCTGCTCAAGGCGAGCAAGGTCCTCGAAGGCCTCAAGGGCGAGAACGATGACCAGGACGCGGGCATCCAGATCATCCGCCGCGCGCTCCAGGCCCCGATCCGTCAGATCGCCGAGAACGCCGGCGTGGAAGGCTCGATTGTCGTCAGCCGCGTGATGGCCGACGACAGCGCCGCCTTCGGCTTCAACGCCCAGACGGAAGAGTACGGCGACCTGTTCGCCCAGGGCGTCATCGACCCGGCCAAGGTCGTGCGCACCGCCCTGCAGGACGCCGCCTCGGTGGCCGGCCTGCTGATCACCACGGAAGCCGCCGTCGTGGAGGCCCCGAAGAAGGGCTCCGCAGGCGCGGGCGCTCCGGGCGGCATGGGCGGCGGCATGGGCGACATGGACTTCTAAGGTCCGGTCACCTGAACTGAGCTACGGGACCCCCGGTCGGAGACGGCCGGGGGTTTTCGTTGCGGGCGTACACCCGCCGACTGCTGCGCGTCGTCGCGCGCTCACCGGCCCATCGACCCGTCGCGGTAGAAGGCGCTGATGACGTTCGGCGCCCAGCGGTGGATCGCGGGACCGGCCGCCAACCACAGCACCACCACGCCGCCCAGGAGCAGCAGCAGGCGCGTGAGCGCCGCACCGCTCATCGCCGCTCCGCGCTCCAGCGCGCCCAGGCAAGCGCCGCAGACCGGGTAGGCCCGGCTCACCTCCTCATAGCGGATCATGCCGGGAGAGCCGGGCTCATCGAACGACAGGCGGCGGGTGCGCTCGCGGCAGGCCCAGATGTGCACATCGTCGCCGTGCAGCGGCCGCCCGCACCGCCGGCAGCCCGTCTCGCGAGCGTCGAAGTTCAGCCAGGGCTGCATCGTGGGCGAGCATAAGCCGCCCGACGCCCCGTGGGGAGATGGTGAGGACTCCACGTTTTCGACGCCGATGTCGAGTTCTCAGGGCCATGACGCCCGGGACTGTAAGTGAACGCCGATCACGTCATGTCGAGCGTTGACGCCGTCGCGATTTCATCGTCTCTTGCGTGGGCAAGGCGAACGGACGCCTAGACGTTCGGGCCGAGCGGCGTTTCGGGGAGGAAACGCCCTCTAAACTTCGGAAACGAGCCGAGCCCGCCGTGGTCATCCCCCGCGGCGGGCTTCGTGCATCTGCGCACCCGCTTTGATTTGACGGACGCGCCACTTCCGCCAGCCTTGGCGCGCCCACCGAACCTCGACGTGGCGGGACGCGCGCCGTGGCCCCGCCGCTCTCAGGAGCTCGCCAGGAGAGCGGCGGGTCACCGATCACGTCACCAGATCCGCACGCGGTCCCTCGGCTCGACGTACAGCTTGCCGTCGGGCTTGACCGCAAAGGCGGCGTACCAGGCGTCCACGTTCTTCACCACGCCGTTCACCCGGTAGATCTCCGGGCTGTGCGGGTCGGCGGCGAGCTGCTGGCGGACGCTGTCCTCGCGGCCCTTGTCGCGCCAGCTTTGGGCGTAGGCGAGGAAGAAGCGCTGCTCCCCGGTCAACCCGTCGATCACCGGCGCGGGCTTGCCGTGCAGGGACAGGTGGTAGGCGTCGAGCGCAACCAGAATGCCGCCCAGGTCGGCGATGTTCTCGCCCATGGTCAGGGCGCCGTTCACGTGCACCCCGGGATAGGGCGAGTAGCCGTCGTACTGCGCACCCAGCGACTTGGTGGAGGCGGTGAAGCGCTCGGCGTCGGCCTTGGTCCACCAGTCGGTGAGCTTGCCCGATCCGTCGTACTGGCGGCCCTGGTCGTCGAAGCCGTGCGTCATCTCGTGGCCGATCACCCCGCCGATGCCGCCGTAGTTGGCGGCCGGATCGGCGTTCGGATCGAAGTAGGGCGGCTGCAGGATGGCGGCGGGGAACACGATCTCGTTGTTGGTGGGGTTGTAGTAGGCGTTCACCGTCTGGGGCGTCATGCCCCACTCCCGCTTGTCGACCGGCCCGTCGATGCGCGCCACCTCGCGCCGCCACTCGAACTCCGACGCGCGCCGCACGTCGCCGGCGAGGTCGTCGGGGGCGATCTGCAGCTTCGCATAGTCCCGCCACTCGTCCGGGTAGGCGATCTTGACGGTGAGCTTGCCGAGCTTGGTGTGCGCCTTGGCCTTGGTCTCGGCGCTCATCCAGTCCAGCCCGTCGATGCGCCGGTTCAGCGCGACCTTCAGCTCGGAGACCAGCGCGTCGATCTTGGACTTGGCGTCGGGGGAGAAGTGGCGCGCCACGTAGACACGGCCCACGGCCTCACCCAGCATGCCGTCGGTGGCCTGCACACCGCGCTTCCAACGGGCGCGCTGCTCGGGCTGGCCGCCCAGGACGGTGCCGCGGAAGGCGAAGCGCGCATTGTCGAAGCGCTTGGCGAGGTAGGGCGCGGCGCCGTCGGCCACGTGGAAGGCGGCCCAGGCCTTGAGCTCCGGCAGGGGCTCGGCGGCGTACAGGGCGGCGATCTTGGGGAAGGCGGTCTTCTCCGCCACGATCACGCGGCGGCGGTCGGAGAGCTCGGCGCCTTTCAGGAAGCGCGCCCACGGGAAGCCGGGGGCGGCCTTGGCGAGGTCTGCGGGCGTGGTCGGGTTGTACACCTTGACCGGATCGCGCTCCTCCGCCCGGCTCCAGCTCGCCTTGGCGATGCGCGTCTCGAAGGCGACCACCTCGCCGGCGGCGCGGTCGGCGTCGGGCCAGCCGATCAGGCCCAGCATCTGCGCGACGTAGGCGCGGTAGGCCTTCAGCTTCGCGGCGAACTGCGGCTCGAGATAATAGTCCCGGTCGGGCAGCCCGAGACCCGACTGGCCGAACGCCACGGCGTAGCGATCGGGGTCGCGGTCGTCCGGGCCGATGCCGACGTCGAACACGGACGGGACCAGGCTTCCGTGATGTCCGGCCAACTCGGCGAGGTCGCCACGGGTCTTGGCCGCGCGGATCGCGTCGAGGTCGGGCGCGATCGGCTTGGCGCCGAGCGCCTCGATGCGGGACTCGTCCATGAAGGCCTGGAAGGCGGCGTGCACCTTCACCGCGTCGGCGGCGGCGGCCGGGTCGCCCGAAGCCGAGGGCGCCTCCTCCAGGATGGCGCGGACCTGCTTCTCGGCGTCGTCGGAGAGGATGTAGTCCACGCCGAAGTGCGTCTTGTCGGCGGGGATGGCCGTCTTCGCGTCCCACGCGCCGTTGGCGTAGCGCCAGAAGTCGTCGCCGGGGCGCACCTGTGCGTCCACGCCGGCGGCGTCGAAGCCCCAGTCACCGTAGCGGGGACGGGGCGCGTCCGCCGCCCAGGCGGTGGTAGCGACGGCGGTGGCGAGGAGGGCGAGGGTGAGGGGGCGCATCGGGGCTCGGTCAGGGTCGGGGTTGAAGGGCGGAGGCTAGCAGGCGGCCACGGCAGCGGACGTTACAGATCGGTCACCTGCGATCGCCCGATCAGCACGGAGTTGAGGCCGCCGAAGGCGAAGGAGGCGCTGACCAGGGTCGTGAACCCGATCGGCGTCGGCGCCCAGGCGACAGGGACGGGACACTCCGGGTCAGGGGCGATCCCGTTCAGCACGGGCGGGGCGAGGCCGTGCCCCAGCGCCAGCAGGCCGAGCAGGAACTCCAACGCGCCGCCCGCGCCGATCAGATGGCCGTGCGCGCTCTTGGTGGCGATCACCAGCGAGGCGTCGAGCGCGTCGCGGTAGACGGCGCGCAGCGCGGCGGCCTCCGTGCGGTCGTTGAGCAAGGTGCCGGTGCCGTGGGCGGAGTAAAGCACCGGCGTCTCCAGCGAGACGCCGGCGTCGGCGTGGGCGAGGCGCAGGGCGCGCTCGGCCCCCTCCCCGCTCGGCGCGGTGATGTGATGGGCGTCGCTGGTGGCGCCTTCCCCCAGCACCTCGCCCAGGATCGGCGCGCCGCGGGCGAGCGCGTGCTCCAGATCCTCCAGCACGAGGGTGGCGGCGCCCTCGCCTAGCACCATGCCCTTCCGTTCGATCGAGAACGGCCGGCAGGTGTCGGGCGCCATCGCCTTGAGCGCCAGCCAGCCGGCCCAGGAGCCGTAGGTGATGCACGCCTCCGCCCCGCCCGCGACCACCACCTTGGAACGGCCGGCGCGGATGCGGTGCACCCCCTCCCCGATCGCGTGCGCGGACGACGAACAGGCCGAGGCCAGCGCCAGCACCGGACCCTTGATGCCGAAGCGCATGGAAAGCTCACTGGCGGGCGCGCTCAGCATCTGGCGGGGGATGGTGGTGGGGTGGACCGAGCCACGCTTGCCGTGCAGCAGGCGGACGTAGCCCTCCTCCAGCGTGGTCACCCCGCCTGCGCCGGAGCCGTAGATCACCGCCGTGTCGTGGACGAGCGCCGGGTGGCCGATCAGCCCCGCTTCGTCCAGCGCCTCCGCCGTGGCGGCGAGGGCGTAGGCGGCCAGCGGATCGAGACCGGCGAACGGCTTGGGGCCGAAGCAGTCGGCCAGAGGCGCGGGGTCGAGCGCCTCGATGAAGGCGGCGGGGCCCTCGTAGGCGTGCGCCGGGTCGTCGGCCGCGCGGCGCGACAGGGGCCGGATGGCGCCGCGACCCGCAGCCAGCGCGTCCCACGTGGGGCCGACGCCCTGGCCCAGGCCGCTGACGCAGCCCCGGCCGGTGACGACGACGCGGCGCCGTCCCTGCCTGTCGGGGAGGGCGGGTCCGCTCAGGCGGCCGCCTTCTCGCGCACCTTGGCCAGGAACTGGCCGAGCGTGGACACGCCGTCCAGGTCCTCCGTCTGCACGATCACGCCGTAGCGGTCCTCAAGCGTGAACAGGCTGGACATGACGTCGATGGAGGCCACGCCCAGGCTCTCCAGGGTGGCCTCGTCGCGCAGTGACTCGGGCGGCACGCGCGCCTCCTCGGCCAGGATCGCCTTCACCTCGTCGTCGGTGACCGCCGCCATCTCACGCTCCGCCCTGCCCCCGTGACCCTAGACGCCGGGGGCGGGAGCGGGAAGCGCTCAGGCCGGATCCAGCGCCGCGCGGCGCGCGCCGGGGGGCGTGAGCGACGCCGACGCGAGACTCGGCGGGTCGCCGATCAGCCTCGCCATGGCGCCCTCGGCCTCGCGCACGTCGCCGCGAGCGACCGCGGCGGCGAGGTCGCGGTGCAGGCGCACGTCGGCCAGCTGCTCGGCCGGATCCTGCCGCGCCATGGCGAACACCCACCAGCGCGCAGCCGTGTCGTGCACACTCACCAGCCACCGGGCGAGGAGGCCGTTGTGCGTGGCGGCGGCGACGGCGCGGTGGAAGGCGCGGTCCATCTCCACCAGCGCGCGCAGGTCGCCGCGGGCGACCGCGGCCTCGGCGCCGTCGAATGCGGTGCTCAGGGCGCGGACGTCGGGCGTGGTGGCGTTGCGGGCGGCGAGCCCGGCGGCGCGGGCGTCGAGGAGGCGGCGCACCTCAAAGGCCTCCTCGATCTCGCGCACGTCGAGCGGGGCGACCGTGGCGCCCACGCGCGGCCGGCGCACGATGAGCCCCTCCAGGGCGAGGCGGCCGAGGGCGTCGCGGACGCCGGCCAGACCCCAGCCGCGGCGCGCGGCCAGCGCGCGCTCGACGACCACGGCGCCGGGAGGCAAGTCGCCGAGCACGATGTCGGTGAGCAGCGCCTCGTAGATGCGCGTCTTCTGCAGGTCGGGGGCCCAGGCGGCGTCGGCGTCGAACGTCTCGGAGAACATGCGGCGAGCATGGCGCAGCGTTGCGATGCTGTCACTCCGGGTGGCGCGCCCTCGGCACGTGCGCCGACGCAAGCCGGGTGCGGCAGCGACCGCTCCGGTCAACTCCACACCTCGTGTGTGGCAGAGAGCCCTTCATCTCACGGAGGCATGACCGCGGTGGGCCGTGCCGCTGCCTCCAGGAGATCATGGGCGCTCTCCCGCATCATAGGTGCGGATGTTCTATGATTTTGCTGCCGCAGACTGACCTTCGTCTGAAACGTGATCTGACATTTCAGCATCGGCGTGCTGGACTGATCTTGAGAAGCACAGGCTGGGCGCTTAGAGCATAGCCATGCTCCTCGCCGCGGCAGCGCTGATACAGGCTACGGTCGCCGTCCCGCCTCCGGCCGCCACCGGTGCGCTGACCGACACGGCGGCCCCGCCCGCCGTCTCCGAGGTGGTGGTCACCGCCGACCCGGCGGGCTTCCTGGAGCGCCGCCCCACCGGCGCGGTGTTCGGCCTCCCCATCCCGCTGCTGGAGACCCCCCGCTCCGCCACCTTCGTGAGCGCGCAGACGCTCGACCGCTACGGCGCGCGCACCGTCGACGATCTGGTCGCCGTCGCGCCGGGCACGTTCACCGACAGCTACTACGGCGTCCCCGGCGCCCTGAACGTGCGCGGTACGCTCGCGGAGACCTACTTCGACGGCTTCAAGCGCATCGAGAACCGCGGCACCTACCCCACCCTCTTGGGCTCCGCCGAGCAGGTGCAGGTGGTGCGCGGGCCGCCGACGCCCGTGTTCGGTCCCGGCAAGGTCGGCGGCCTCCTCGACCTCGTGCCCCGCAGCGCCCGCGACCCGGAGCGCGGCTGGCCCGACGCGCCCAGCGGCTACGCCGAGGCGGGCGGCGGCTCCTACGGCTACGGCGTGTTCGACGGCGAGGTCTCCGCGCCGTTGCACCTGGGCGCCCTGCCCGGCGGCGCCTTCCTCTACGTCGAGGCGGAGACCGGGCCCGGCTACTACCGCGGGATCGACCCGCAGCACCTGCTGCTGCAGGGCTCGGTCGGGCTCGACCTCGCGCCTGGGTGGCGGCTGGCGGTGCAGGCGGAGGCCGGGCGCTACGAGGGCGCGGTGCAGACGCCCGGCTGGAACCGGCTGACGCAGGCGCTGATCGACCACGGGACCTACCTCACCGGCCGCGACACCACGCTGCGCGACCTGAACGGCGACGGCCGGCTGCAGCCCTCGGAGATCGGCCCCGGCGGCCTGATCACCGGCTACTTCGGCGCACCTGTCGCGCCTGACCCGCGCTTCACCCTCGACACCGGCGTGGGGAGCGCGCAGCTGAGCCGCCGCACCGTCTTCGTCTCCGCGCGCGACTTCAACGACACCGACACGCGCACGCTGAAGGTCGACCTCCTGCGCACGCTGGGGAACGGCGACCGGATCAGCCTGCAGGCCTTCTACGACGACCTCTACGACCGGCGCTTCGTCTCCTACGGCTTCCCCGCCGCCTACGACGCCCGCGTGCTGGAGGGACGGCTGAGCTGGACGGGGGAGCGCGATCTCGGCCCGGTGAAGCTGGAGCTGCTGGCGGGGGCGGACGCGCGCCGCTACTCAGGCCGCCAGCGCGAGAGCTCCAACGGCGGCTACATCGCGCTGGACCGGCGCGACCTGGTCAACGGCCCCACCGCCACTGACATCCTCGACGACCCGTTCAGCGTGGACGGCGGCCTGACCTGGGAGACCGACGTCACCAGCCGCTACACCGACGCCGGCCTGTTCGGACAGGCGGACGCGCGGTGGGCGGGCTTCGACCTCCTGGCCGGCCTTCGCGGCGACCGTTTCGACCTCGCCAGCCGCGACGACGGCACGCTCGTCTTCGGCGCCACGCCCGGCCAGACCTACCAGGCGACGCCCGACGGCTGGAGCGGCACGCTGTCGCTCTCCTACGCCGCGCCGTTCGGCCTGCGCCCCTACGCCACGATCGCGCGCACGCAGGCGCTGGAGCTGAGCCAGGCCGGCGGGGTCGCCCCCTCGCTGGTGGTCGAGGGCGCGGAGCTCTCGCAGAGCTACCTGCAGGAGGCCGGGGTGAAACTGCGCGCCTTCGGCGACCGGCTGACGGGCTCCTTCAGCCTCTACCGCCAGACGCGCACCCAGCTCGGCGAGCGCAACGCGGTGGTCGGCGTGCGCGGTGAAGGGGCGGAGCTGGAACTGCGGGCGCTGTTCACCCGCCACTGGAGCGCGACCTTCGCGGCGAACCTCCAGCGCACCACCGTGCGCGGGCCGGACGGGAGCTTCATCGTCGTGCCGCCGAGCGCCGTAGGCGTGGCGCCGCAGGACGGCTACGGCGGCTCCTACGCCGTCTTCGCCGTCAGCCAGCTGAGGCCCGGCGACTACACCGACACCCTGATCCCCCGCTACGTCGCCAGCGCCTACCTGACCTGGACCGGAGACCGCCACGGCTGGGGACGGCTCGGCGCCACGGCCGGCTTCAGCGCGATCGGGGCGACGGCGGGAATCCTGCCCGGCGCCGTGCGCCTGCCCGCCTACGTCACGGCCAACGCGTCGGGCTTCTGGGAGGTCGGCCCATGGCGCGTGACGGTGAACGTGGACAACCTGACCGACACGCTCGCCTTCACCCCGGTGGCCGACGTCTACGCCGAGGTGGCCGCCCTGCCGATCCAGGGCCGCACCTGGCGCGCGCGGCTGCGCCGTGCGTTCTGAGGTGGTGACCTCCTCCGTGCGCCCGTGGATCGCCTTGGCGGCGCTCTCCGCCCTGTTCTTTCAGATCACCGCGGCGACCTTCACCTCGCTCGGCGTCGTGCTGCCCGCCATGGTCGCCGAGCTGCACTGGGCGTGGAGCGACGCGGGCCTGGGCTTCACCCTGCTGGCGGTCGCCTGCGGCCTGGCGAGCCTCGCACCCGCTGCGGTGATGCGCACGCTCGGCGTCCGCGCGACGCTGCTGGGAGGCGGCGTGGTGCTGGCCGCCGGGCTGGCGCTGATCGCCACCTCGCACGGGACCGGGCGCTACCTGCTGGGCGCCGCGCTGGCGGGCGTGGGCTTCGCGCTCGCCGCCATCATCCCGGGCGCCTTCGTGCTGGCGCGGAGCTTCGCCCAGCCCTCCCTGCCGCTCGGCCTCTACTTCACCGCCGGAGGGCTCGGCGGCGCGGCGGGACCGCTGCTGGGGCGGCTCGGCGTCGAGCACGCCTGGCGCGGCTACTGGTGGGCCATGGCCGCGGTCGTCCTCGCCTTGGCGGTGGTCGCGGCGACGGCCGTCGACCCGCGCTGGACGCGCGACCGCGACGAGGCCGGCGCGCCCGCGGCGGAGGGCTGGGGCGTGCGCGAAGCGCTGCTCCACCCGGCGTTCTGGGTGATCACGGGCGCCTACACCGTCTACCTTCTGTGCGGCGTCACGGTGAACTTCGCCGCCGTGCGCCACCTGGGCGAGCGCGGCGTCGCGGCGGGCGCCGCGGCGGGGCTGCTGGCGGCGGAGAACCTGCTCAACGCCGGGGCCAGGGCGGCGGGCGGCGCGCTGGGGCGGCGGGTCGACCCCAAGCGGCTGGTGATGGCTGCGCTCGCGTTCCTGATCGTCGGCATGGCCGCGCTTGCCACGACGCACGGCGGCTGGACGACGTGGCTGTACGCGGCGGGCGTCGGCTGCGGCTATGGCCTGAGCTACCTCGCCACCGCCGTGCTGCTGCTGCGCTGGTTCGGCCCGCGCCGGAACCTGGAGCTGTTCAGCGTCATGGCGCTGGTCTCGACGCTCGCGGCGGTCGGACCGTGGGCTGCGGGCGTGATCCACGACCGCACCGGCGGCTTCACCCCTGCGCTGTGGACGGGCGCGGCGCTCTCGGCGCTCGCGCTGGCCGTCGTAGCGGCGACGCGGCCGCCCTCGCCGCCGTCGGGGGCGACCCTCGGGCCGGAGCGCCTGGCGCGCGAGCCGCGTCCGCAGGGTTGACGGCGAGGCGGGTGGGCGCGAGCGGACCTCGCCATGCCCGCCATCCCACCGCGCCTCCTCCCGATCCTGCTGCTGGTCGGCTCCAACCTGTTCATGACGACGGCCTGGTACGGCCACCTTAAGTTCAAGTCGTCGCCGCTCTGGATCGTGGTGCTGGCGAGCTGGGCGATCGCCTTCTTCGAGTACTGGCTCGCCGTGCCGGCCAACCGCTACGGCAGCGCCGTCTACTCCGCCGCCCAACTGAAGGGCATGCAGGAGGTGATCACCCTGACCGTGTTCGCGGGCTTCTCGGTCCTCTACCTCGGGCAGAAGATCACCTGGAACCACGCCGCGGGCTTCGCCCTGATCGCGGCCGGAGCCTTCTTCCTGTTCCGGGACGGCGGCGCGGCGGCCTGAGCCTCAGGCCGCGACCTTCCTGGGCACCAGCCGCTCGCTCTTCAGCGCCTCCTGCGCGCCCGAGTAGCCGCTCTCTGTGTACTCGGCGTCCTCGTTCACCGCCCACACGTCGTACTTGCGGCTGCCCGCCAGGATGTTCTGCGCCGTGAGCATGGCGGTCATCATGGCGTGGTCCTGGTTGTTGTACTTGTGCATGCCGTTGCGGCCGACGAGGTGCAGCGTCGGAAACTCCCGCTCCACTTCCGCCCGCACGGCCGCGACGTTCTCGGCGTAGGTGTCGTCGTAGACGGGGTAGGCCTTCGGCTGGCGCACCACCGCGGCGTCGATCACGTGCTCCGGCCTGATCAGGCCGATCTTGGCGATCTCGCTCTTGGCCAGCTCGACGAGCTTGTCATCGTGCGAGGTCCACACGCCGTCGCCCTCGAAGCAGAAGTACTCCAGCCCCAGGCAGGCGTAGCCCTCGGGCGCCATGTAGGGCGACCAGGACAGGAAGTTCTGGATGCGGCCCACCCGCACGCTCGGGTCGTGGATGTAGATCCAGTTGTCGGGGAAGCTCTCCGTGTGCTCCTTGCGGGTGATCAGCGCGACGGTGATGAAGTCGCGGTACTTCAGGTGCCCGGCCTCGACGTGCGCCTTCAGCTTCGGGCGCAGCATCTGCGCCAGCTCGGTGATCGGGGCGGAGGAGACGGCGTGGCGGGCGCGCACGGTCTCGGTCGCGCCCTGCCCGTCGACCATGGTCAGCGTCCACAGTCTGGAGGCGGCGTCCCAGCTCATGGAGGTGGTCTCGCGCCCCATGCGCACCTCGCCGCCCTGGGCGCGAATGCGGTCACGCGCGGCTTCCCACATCATGCCGGGGCCGTTGCGCGGGTAGCGGAAGCTTTCGATCAGCGACTTGACGCCGCCCTGCTCGCCAAGCTCGGCCGAAGGCTTGCGGTTCAGGCGCAGGGAGCGCTTCACGCCGTCGATCACCGCAGCCATCAGCGACAGCCCCTTGATCCGCTGCGCCGCCCAGTCCGAGGAGATGTCGTCGCACGACATGCCCCACACCTTCTCGGTGTAGGTCTTGAAGAAGATCGAGAACAGCTTCTCGCCGAACTGGTTGCGCACCCACTGGTGGAAGGTGCGGGGTTCCTTCACCGGCGTGATCTTGGCCCAGCCGTAGCTCGCCATGCACAGGGCGGAGGTGAACACGCCCAGGTTGGTCAGCGCTTCGAACGCCTTCAGCGGGTAGCTGTAGTACTTCCCGCGATAGTAGATGCGGCTGAGGCGCGGGCGGTCGATGAAGTCGTCCGGCAGGATCTCGTTCCAGAGGTCGACCACCTCCTTCGACTTGGAGAAGAAGCGGTGGCCGCCGATGTCGAAGTGGAAGTCCTTGTACTTCACCGTGCGGCTGATGCCGCCGACGTAGACGGGGTCGCGCTCGACCACGGTGACTGATTTACCGGCCTTGGTGAGCAGGTAGCCGGCGGTCAGGCCCGCAGGGCCTGCTCCTACGATGGCGACGTCGACGATGGGGGCCTCGGTGGCCATCAAAACTCCGGAAACAACGAGGGCGGCCGCCGTGGCCGCCGCGTCAGACCCGCTCGGCGCGGGCGAAGGTGAAGAAGCGCTGGCCGCTGTAGGAGAACAGCGTCGCTACGACCGATCCCACGAAGGCGGCCACCAGGTGCGGGATGTGGGGCACGATGTCGGCCACGCCCAGGCCCACGACGTAGTTCACGCTCTGCGCCACGGCGGCCACGGCGAAGTAGCGCAGCGCCTCGTGGTGCGCGGCCAGGCCGCTGGAGCCGAAGGTGTGGCGCCGGTTGAGCGTCCAGGTGACCGAGGTGGCCAAGGGCAGCGAGACGGCGCGCGCCGCCCACAACGGCAGGCCTAGCCGCTCGCCGGCCCACAGGATGAAGAGGTCGGTGGTCAGCCCCAGCACGCCCACGCTCAGGAACGAGAACAGCGCGCGTGGGATGGCCAGCCGCAGGCGCACGGCTTCGATCCGTTGCGCCGCCGTCACGGCCTGGGGGGCTGCGGAGGGGATGGACATGAACGCGGGACGCCAGGGCCGGAGGGGAGCGGCGGACTGCAGATAGCGGTCCACGCCGACGTTGAACACGAAATTGTGAGCGGAAGATGGACGCGCAAGCCCACGTGCGTCGCGGCGCCGCAGCCCGGGCCAGCGGGCGTCGACGGCGCGACAGGGCGGGCGCGGAACGCTAGGCGGGGCTCGTGCGCCTCGCCTTCCCAGACCTCGCCCCGACCCGTCGCCTGCTGCTGCTCGCACTCGGCGTGACCGTGATCGTGGGGGGCATGCTGCTGGTCCGCGACGGGCGCGACCTGCGCTCCGAGCTGGGCGACACCGATGACGCCACACGCCTCGTGATGATGCGCGGCCTGCTGCAAGGGCGCGGCTGGTGGGACCAGCTCCTGACCCGCTACCAGCCGCCGCAAGGCGTGTGGATGCACTGGTCGCGCCTGATCGACGGCGGCTTGGCGGCGATGACCGCCGGCTTCCGGCTGTTCACGAGCCCTGCGCAGGCGGAGCTCCTCACCCGCGCCGTGTGGCCCCTGCTCTGGATCGCACCGGCGACGGCGGCGGCCCTCTTGGCGGCGCGGCGGCTCGCGGGAGCCGACGCGCGGGGGCGGGCGCTGCAGGGCGCGGCGGTGCTGGCGGCGGCCGTGGGAGTGCTGACCGCCTCCAGCCAGCTCACCATCCAGTTTCACCCCGGCCGGGTCGACCACCACGACGTGCAGATCACCTTCGCCCTGATCACGCTCGCGGGGGCCATGGCCTCCGGCGTGCGCGGGGCGGCGGTGGCCGGCGTGGCCACGGGCGTCGGATTGGCCATCGGGCTGGAGGCGCTGCTGTTCGAGGCCGTGCTCGCCGCGGGCCTCGGCCTGCGCGTGCTCCTCGACCACCGGCAGGCGCCCCGCGCGATCGCCTTCGGCCTCACCCTGGTCGCATCCACTGCGGCCGCCTTCCTCGTGCAGACGCCGCCGCAGCGCTGGGGCGTGCCGGCGTGCGACGCTCTGGGCGAGAACCTGGCCGTCGGCGCCGTGCTGGCGGGGCTCGGCCTCGCGGCCGCCGCCTGGGCCGTACGGCGGCGGAGCTGGCCCTGGCGGCTGGCGGCGCTGACCGTGGCGGGCGGCGCGGCGCTGGCCGTCTACGTCGCGCTCGATCCGCGCTGCACCCACGGCATCTTCGCCGACGTGGACCCGGCCATCCGGCCCTTCTGGCTGGATCACGTCAACGAGGTGAAGACCTGGTCGCGCCTCTGGAAGGACGACCGGACCGACGCCCTGGCCATGGCCATGGCCGCGTTGATGGGCCTGGGCGCCTGGGCCGCGCTGGGCCTCGTGCCCGCGCGGCGGCGCGACCCGGCGTGGTGGATGATGGGCGGGGCCCTGCTGCTGGGCGTCGTGGCGGCTTGGACGGCCGTGCGCATGCGCGGCTACCTGGAGTGGTTCGCCGTCGCACCGCTCGCCGTGGCCGCCGCCGAATTGGGGAGCCGCGCGCGGAGGCTGAAGCCGCTGGCCGTCGTGGCGGCGGGCGCGGCGTTCGCTCCCGTGCTGGCGACCGGGATCGCGCTCCTGGCGGGCGGGCGGACGCCGGTGCGCCTGCCCGCGCCTCTGCCCCTGCTGATCGTCGTCGTGCTCGCGCTGGCCGTCTTGGCTTTGGGCCTGCGCGTGCGGCGAGACGGCTGGCGCTCGGGCCTGGGCTTCGCCGCGCTGGCGGCGCCGCTCGGCCTCGCCGCAGGGCTGCTCCTCCTGGCAGACCACACCACCCGCGCGCGGGTCGCCAAGGCCCCCGATCCGCCGGATTTCTGCTTCGGGAACGGCGCCTACGCCGCCCTGTCGCGCCTGCCGGCCGGCGTCACGGTGAGCGAGATCGACCTCGGCCCGTTCGTGACGGCGCTGACGCCCAGCTCGGCGATGAGCGCGCCCTACCACCGCATGAGCGCGGGCATAATGATCGCCCGCCGGATCCTGATCGCGCCGGTCGACAAGGCGCAGGCCAAGGCGGCCACGGTCAGCCCCGGCGGGCGGCTGGGGCCCGTGTACCTGCTGGAGTGCCGCCGCCACGCCCGCCACGTGGACCGCGACCACCTCGCGCCCGACAGCCTGCAGGCGCAGCTCGACGCCGGCCGGCCGCCCGGCTGGCTGGCGCGCCTCAGCCCTCCCGGCGCGCCGCTGGAGGTCTACCGCGCGGAGCCGCCGCGGTGACCACCGACGTCTCTCGGGCAGCCGGGCGCATCCCGTCGCCCACCCTGCTCGTCCTCGCCGCACTCTCCGCGGCTTCGCTGGCGCTGCTGGCGGCGTACTTCGCGCATGGCCAAGGCCGGCTGGACTTCGCCGCCCACGCGCGGGGCCGCGACTTCGTCAACCTGTGGACCGCCGGCCGGCTGATCGGCGAGGGACGCTGGCTGCAGGTGTTCGACCCGACCGCCTTCATGCGCGCCCACCACCGGCTGTTCGACCCGCGCCTGCCGTTCCACTTCTGGAGCTATCCGCCGCCCGGCCTGTTCTTGGCCGCGCCGTGGGCGTGGGCGCCCGGCTACTTCGCCGCCCTGGCCGCCTGGACGCTGGCGGGCCTTGCGACGCTCCTGCCCGCCGCCCGCGCCGTGCTCGCGCGGAGCGACGGCTGGGTGGAGGTCCGCGAGCTCACCCTCCTGATGCTGTGCCCGGCCGTGGCCGTGAACGTGGGGCTGGGGCAAAACGGGGCGCTCAGCGCGGCGCTGCTGCTGGGCGGCCTGGCGCTCCTGGACACACGCCCGCTCGCGTCCGGCGCCCTGCTGGGGCTCCTGGTGTTCAAGCCGCAGATCGCGCTGCTCCTGCCCGTGATGGTGCTGGCGGGAGGGCGATGGCGGACCGCGGCGGCGGCGGCGGTCTCGGCCGTCGCGCTCCTGGCGGCGTCCACGGCGGTGTTCGGCGTGGAGAGCTGGCGGGCTTTCCTGTCCGGCTCCGTGCCTATGCAGGGGCAGATGCTGCGCTTCGGCGCGGGGCCCTTCATGGACATGATGCCGTCCGCCTTCATGTCGGCGCGCGTGCTGGGCGCGCCGTGGACGGCGGCGCTGTTCGTCCAGGCGCCGTTCACCGTCCTGGCCGTCTGGCTGGTCTGGCGGGCTTGGCGCACGCGGACGGCGGATCCGGCCGGGCGGGCGGCCGTGCTCGCCGCGGCGACCTTCGTCGCCAGCCCGCAAGGCTTCAACTACGACCTGATCCCGACGGCGTTCGCGGCCCTGGTGGTGCTGCGCCGGAGCGCGCGGGCGGGCGACGTGGCGCTGGCGGCGGCGGCCTGGGCCCTCCCGCTCGCCATGATCGCGCTGGGCGCGGCGCGGCTGCCGATCGCGCCTCTGCTCCTGACGGCGCTGGCGTGGCGGCTGGCTCAGCTCTCCGGGATGACGCCCAGCCGCGCGGCCAGGGCGTCGCACGCGGGCGAGGCCGCCTCCCACACGTAGTCCGGCCGCGTCACGTCGACCGGGCCGACGCCCGCCCGCGCCAGCGCCTCGGCCGTCGCGACGGCGAGCGCCTCCGGGACGACCACGCCGTCCGGCCGCACGCCGTCCCCTTGGGCGACGACGAAGGCCGCCGCGCGCCGGGCCGCCTCGTCCTGCTCCGGCGGCCAGCGCAGCGTCAGGAGCGCGCGGCCGCGGGCCCGCGCCTCGGCCGCCATGACCAACCGCTTCGCCAGGCCCAGGCCCTCGGCGTCCCATGGCGCGCGCAGGCCCGCCGCCAGCTGGGCGCGGCTTCGCAGGATCACGCCGTCACCGACCGGCTTGAGGTTGTTGGCCGCGAGCGTCGCCCCCGTCGTGGTGATGTCGACCACCAGCTCCGCCGCGCCCGCCGCGGGCGCGCCCTCCGTGGCGCCCAGGCTCTCCACGACGCGGTACTCGGCCACGCCGTGGCGGGCGAAGAAGGCGCGCGTCTGCACGCCGTACTTGGTCGCCACGCGCATGCGGCGGCCGGTGCGCAGCAGGTGAAGGTGCGCCACGTCGGCCACGTCGGACATGTCGCCCACGTCGATCCAGCTGCGCGGGGCGGCGACCACCAGGTCAGCGCGGCCGAACGGCAGGGCGCGCAGCAGCAGCACGCGCTCGTCCAGCCCATCGCCGCGCTCGCGCAACAGGTCCTCGCCGGTGACGCCCAGGTGCAGCTCGCCGGCGTCGAGCCCCGCGGCGATGTCGGCGGCCGACAGCAGCCGCACCTCCGCCCCGGGCAGGCCGGGCAGCGTGGCGCGGTAGCCGCGCGCACCTCCATCGGCCTCCAGGCGGAAGCCGCAGTCGGCGAGCCACGCCTCGCACTGCTCCTTCAGCCGTCCCTTCGACGGGATGGCGATGACCAGACTCATGCGGCCGCGCCCGCGCGTCCGGGACGCACCATGCAGCCGACCCCGGGCGCCGCCGGGCCGCCGAGCCGCGCCAGCAGCCCGTCGTAGCGGCCGCCCGCGGCCACCGGCGCGTCCGACGGCAGGGCGGCGCTGCGCACCTCGAACAGCACACCGTCGTAGTAGCCGAACGGGCGGGTGAAGCCGCAGTCCAACGTCTGGACCGCCGCCGGCACGCCCGCGGCGTCAAGCGCGAAGAGGCGTCGGCGCCAGCCCTCGATCAGCGGGTCCAAGCCGCCGGCGGCCGCATGCGCCAAGTCCTGCACGCGGTCGAGCGCGGCCTCCGGCGCGGCGCGCACCTGCAGGTAGCTCTCGACCAGTCCCCGCTCGGCGGGGGACAGGCGGGGCGCCCGTTGGGTTTCGGCGCGGACGGCGAGGCGGTGGACGATCTCGGCGGCCCCGCGACCGCCCACGGGCTGGATGCCCGCCAGCGCCCACAGCTCCTCCAAGACGGCGGCCGCCTCCTCTTCGGGCAGGTCGGCGAGGAGCGCGGGCAGCCTGCCCTCCCCCGCCGCGTCCGCCGACGCACGGGCGGGTGCGCCCTCGGCCAGTCGGTCGAGCTCGGCGGCCACGGAGCGGCCGCTCGCGAAGGCGTGCGCCAGCCGCCCGCGCACACCGTCGGGCAGGGCGAGCGCCTGCAGGAAGGCGGCGAACAGACCGACGTCGCCGAACAGGAGCCGCAGGTCGCCGCGACCGCCGGCCCTCGCCGCCGCCCAGGCGAGCGCGGCCACCTCGGCGTCCTCCACCGACGGATCGCCCTCGGAGCCGAACACCTCCAGCCCCAGCTGCAGGAACTCGCTCGGCCGGCCGGAGCCCGCCGGGGCGACGCGGTAGGCCTGCCCCTCGTAGAGCCACCGCCCCTCCCCGCCGCCGAGGCCGGCGAAGGCGCGCGCGAGGCTGACGGTGAAGTCGGGCCGCAACGCCAGCTCCTCTCCGCCCTCCGCCTGGGCGGTGAACAGGCGCGCGCGCATGCCCTCGCCGGCCAAGTCCAGCAGCAGCGACAGGGGCAGCAGGGTCGGTGCGTCGGTCCACTCCGCCCCGGTCCGCGCGGCGTAGGCGGCGAAGGGCGCGCGCACCGCGTCCAGCACCGCGCGGTCCACCGGCTCGGGCGCGAGAGAGGTCACGCGGGCGGTTGCAGGATGCGGCGCACGAAGGGGGCCAGCTCCGCGCGGGGGATGGTCGCCTGGCCCGGCCGCTCGGCGCGCCAAGCGGCGTTGTCGGACAGCCCCTTGGCCAGGTCGCGGCCGAGGTCGAGGTCCTTCACCGTGACCGTGCCCGCGGCGATCTCGTCGTCGCCCAGGATCACGGCGGCGGGCGAGAGGCGACGGTCGGCGTACTTCATCTGCGCCTTCATCCCGCTCTCGCCGAGGTAGACCTCCGCAGCGATCCCGGCCCCGCGCAGCTCGGCGGCGACGGCGAAGTATTCGGACATGCGCTCGCGGTTGAAGGCGATCACCACCACCGGCCCGCGCGGCGCCTCCGCCGCCCGCCCCGCCGCGGCCAGCGCGGCCGACAGGCGCGAGACGCCGAAGGAAAAGCCGGTCGCCGGCGTCCGCTGGCCGGTGAAGCGCGCGACGAGGTCGTCGTAGCGGCCGCCGCCGCCGACCGAGCCGAAGCGCACGGGCGCGCCCTTCTCGTCCACGGTGTCCAGCAACAGGTCGGCTTCGAACACCGCGCCGGTGTAGTACTCGAGCCCTCGCACGATGGTCGTGTCGAACACGGCGCGGTCGCTCTCGACGCCCATCGCGGTCAGCGCCGCGTCGACGCCGGCCAGCTCCGCAAGCCCGTCGGCGCCCTCCGCCGATCCGCCCACCACGTCGGCCACCCGGTCCAGCACCTCGCGCCGCGAAGCCGCGCCCGCGCCGCCCGTGACGAAGGCGAGCACCGCGTCCTGACCGCGCCCGTCCAGCCCCGCGCCGCGCGTGAAGTCACCCGACCCGTCGCGCCGCCCATCGCCGAGAAGGAGGCGCACGCCCTCGGGTCCGAGCCGGTCGAGCTTGTCCACCGCACGCAGCACGGCGAGCCGCTGACCGGGAGAGTCCACGCCCACCGACGCCAGCAAGCCGTTGAGCAGCTTGCGGTTGTTGATCTTGAGCACCGCCGTCCCGCGCGGCAGTCCCGCGGCCTCCAGCCCCGCCACCGCCATGGCGACGATCTCGGCGTCGGCCTCCGGCCGGGCGCTGCCCACCGTGTCGGCGTCGCACTGGACGAACTCGCGGTAGCGGCCCGGGCCGGGCTTCTCGTTGCGCCACACCGTGCCGAAGGCGTAGCGGCGGAACGGCTTGGGCAGGGTCTCCCAGTTCTGAGCGGCGAACCGGGCGAGCGGCGCGGTCAGGTCGTAGCGGAGCGCCATCCACTCGCCCTCCTCGTCCGGGCCGCCGTCCTGCAGGGCGAAGACGCCCTCGTTCGGCCGGTCGGCGTCGGGCAGGAACTTGCCCAGGGCGTCGGCGTACTCGAACGCCGAGGTCTCCAGCGGCTCGAAGCCGTGCGCCTCGTAGACCTGCGACACGGCGGTGAGGATGGCGCGCTGCCGCGCGATCTCGCCCGCGCGGCGGTCGGCGAAGCCGCGCGGAGTGCGGGCCTGCGGGCGGAACGGCGTGTCGGGAGCGTCGGGCATGGGGCGCGTCCGCCTAGCGGAGCGGCGCCGCCCCGGCAAGGAAACGCGCCGCCGATGGGGACCCTGCGCGAGGCGATCCCGGCCGGAGTCACGGCGCGTTAACCACGTCTTGACCGGCGGCGCGCGAGGCTGAGCACGTTCCACCGTCGAGACCTCCGCCATGTCCTGCGACGCCGCCGCCCTGGCGCTCTCCCTCCACCTCGCCGCCGTGCGCGCCGACGCGGGCGGACCGCGCCTGCTGCGCGTGGCCTCCGCCCCGCCGCCGGTCGCGGCCAACCCGCTGGCGCGCGAGCCCCTGTTCGCCTCCATCGTCGCCGGCGCGGGCCGGCTGAAGGGCGAGGTCGACACCCTGCGCCGCAAGAGCGCCGTCCCCGCGGCGGACGTGGACGCCGAGGTGGCGAAGCTGTCGGAGCTCGACATGCAGGGCCACCTGGAGCTGGCCAAGCGCGGCACCGACGGCGACCTGAAGTGCATCCTGCGCGGCATCAGCCAGGACCTGCCGCGCAAGCTGGCCGCGGTGCGCGCCGCCGCCGACCCCGCCGACCGCCGCTCGGCCCTGGACGAGCTCTGGTACCTGCTGCGCGACAACATGGACGTGGTGACAACGCCGGCGTCGACGAGCTCCACCGACACGGCGGCCTGACGGCTCAGCCGAACAGGTCGTCGGACCTCGCCGGCAGGACGGCCGCGCCCCGATCGGCCGCCTGCGCCCGGGACGTCCCCCGCCGCAGCAGCAGCAGCGCCTGCTCCGCGCGCAGGTTGGCGAGCGCCGAGCGCGGGTCGATGGGCAGGGCCGGCCGGTCGCGGAACACGGCGGCGGCGGCCTCGATCTCCAGCCCGAGTTCGCCGGCGAGCGCGGTGAAGTCCGCCAGGGTGCAGAGGTGGATGTTGGCCGTCGCCCACCACGGGTCGGGCAGGGCCCGCGTCTCCGGCATGCGCCCGCCCGCGGCCAGCGACAGCCGCACGCGCCAGTGGCCGAAGTTCGGGAACGACACCACCGCCCGCTCGGACAGGCGCAGCAGGTCGCCCAGCACCTTGCGCGGCTCGCGAACGGCCTGCAGCGTCTGGGACAGGATGGCGTAGTCGAAGCTGTCGGCGCCGAACTCGCCCAGGTCGCGGTCGGCGTCGCCCTGCATCACCGCCAGCCCCTTGGCGAGGCAGGCGGCCACCCCCTCCGACGCCAGCTCCAGCCCCCGCCCGTCGACACGTTTCTCCCGCCGCAACAGGTCGAGGAGCTCGCCCGAGCCGCAGCCCACGTCGAGCACGCGCGCGCCCGGGCGCACGAGGCGCAGGATCTCCGCGAAGTCGTGCCGGACGGTCACGGGCGCGGGGCGGCGAGGAAGCCGCGCACCGCGTCCTCCAGCACGGGCTCGTCGAGCAGGAAGGCGTCGTGGCCCTTGTCGCTCTCGATCTCGACGAAGCTCGCCCGCGCGCCGGCGGCGTTGAGGGCGCGCACCACGCGGCGGCTCTCGGCCGTGGGGTAGAGCCAGTCGGAGGTGAAGCTCGCCAGCAGGAAGTCGACGTCGCGCGCGCCGGCGAAGGCTGAGGCCAGCACGCCCCCGTGCGGGGCGGCGAGGTCGAAGTAGTCCATGGCGCGGGTGATGTAGAGGTAGCTGTTGGCGTCGAAGCGATCGACGAAGCTGGCGCCCTGGTGGCGCAGGTAGCTCTCCACCTGGAAGTCGGCGTCGAAGCCGAACGACAGGGCCTCGCCGCTCTGAAGCCCGCGGCCGAACTTGCGGCCCAGCGCCGCCTCGGAGAGGTAGGTCACGTGCGCGGCCATGCGCGCCACGGCCAAGCCCTTCTCCGGCCGCACGCCCAAGCGGTCGTAGTCGCCGCCGCGCCAGTCGGGGTCGGCCATCACCGCCTGGCGGCCCACCTCGTGGAAGGCGATGTTCTGCGCCGTGTGCCGTGCGGCCGAGGCCAGCGACAGGCAGGCCCGCGTGCGCTGCGGGTAGGCCGAGGCGAAAGCGAGCGCCTGCATGCCGCCCATGGAGCCGCCGACGCAGGCGTGCAGCCGCGCGACGCCGAGCGTGTCCAGCAGCGCCGCCTGCGCCCGGACCATGTCTCCCACAGTGATCACGGGGAAAGTGAGGCCGTACGGCCGCCCCGTCGCGGCGTCGGGCGAGGACGGCCCGGTCGAGCCGCCGCAGCCGCCCAGCACGTTGGCGCACACGACGAAGAAGCGGTCGGTGTCCACCGGCCGGCCCGGCCCCACCATCCGCGGCCACCATCCCGGCCGCCCGGTCTTCGGGTCCGGCGACGCGACGTGCTGGTCGCCGGTCAGGGCGTGGTGGACGAGCACGGCGTTGGACCGCTCCGCGTCGAGCCGGCCATAGGTGCGGTAGGCCAGCTCCACCTCGGAGAGCGCCTGCCCCGAGTCGAGCGGCAGGGCGCCCAGCGCCGCCACGCCGCCGCCGGTCTCGATCGCCCGCAACGCGCCTGCGTCATCCATGCCGCGCGGTTGCACCTGGGCCGTGGAGCGGTGTCAATGCCGCGGCGAGCGGGAGAGCGGGCGTGGGTCGAGGACGTGTGCTGGGCGGTGCGGCGCTCGCGGTGCTGGTCGTGGCCGCCGCGGTGGTCGCCGTGCGCACCGCCGCACTGAAGCCGCCGCCCTCCCCGGAGGGCGCCGACGCCGCTCCGCCGGTCGCCGTCGACGACGCGGGCGCCGCGCGGCGTCTCGGCGAGGCGGTGCGGATCCAGACGGTCAGCCACCAGGACCCGAAGGCGAACGATCCCGCCCAGTGGGCGGCCCTCCACGACTGGCTGGCGCACACCTACCCGCACTTCGCCGCCGCCGCCCGGCGCGAGGACGTGCCCGGCGGCGCGGCCCTTCTCTGGACGTGGGCCGGGTCCGACCCGTCGCTGCCGCCCATCATCCTGATGGCGCACCAGGACGTGGTGCCCGTGGCGGACGACACCGCGCGCGAGTGGCGTCATCCGCCGTTCGGCGGCGAGCTGGCGGAGGGCGCCGTGTGGGGCCGCGGCTCCATCGACGACAAGGGCTCGCTGGTCTCGATCCTGGAGGCGGCCGACGCGCTGGCGGCGAGGGGCTTCAAGCCCCGCCGGACGATCGTCGTCGAGAGCGGGCACGACGAGGAGGCGGGCGGGTCCGGCGCGCGCGCCGCCGCCGCGCTGCTCAAGGCGCGCGGCGTCCGCGCCCTGTTCGCGCTCGACGAGGGCTCGCTGACGCTCCTGGACCACCCCGCCACGCACGCGCCCGCGGCGATCGTCGGAGTGGCCGAGAAGGGCTACGCCACCCTGACCGTCGAGGCGCGCGGGATCGGCGGCCACAGCTCAGCGCCGCCAAAGGAGACGGCCGTCGCCACCCTGGCGCAGGCGGTGGTGCGCATCGCCGGCAAGCCGTTCCCCCTGCGCTGGAGCGGGCCGGCGGTGGAGGGCGTGTCCGCGCTCGCGCCGTCCATGCCGCTGATGAACCGGATGGCGGTGGCCAACGCCTGGCTGTTCCGCCCGCTGCTGGTCTCCACCTTCGCCGCGACGCCTCAGGGCGCGGCCATGCTCCACACCACCCTCGCGCCGACGATGCTGGAGGGCGGCCCCAAGGACAACGTGCTGCCTCAGACGGCCGTGGCGCGCATCAACTATCGCATCGCGCCGGGCGACGCCTCCGCCGACGTGCTGCGCCGCGCCCGCGCCGCGGTTGGAAGCCTGCCCGTGGCGCTGCGCTTCGACACGCCCGCGTACGAGCCCTCGCCCGTCAGCTCGACGACCTCCGCCGGCTGGCGCCGTGTCACGGCGGCGCTGGCGGGGAGCTACGGCGGCCGGCCGCCGCCGATCGCGCCGGGGCTGGTGATCGCGGCCACGGACGGGCGGTCGATGGCGGGCGTGGCGCAGGACGTCTACCGCTACCAGCCCGTCGGCATCCACGTGCGCGACACCGAGATGATCCACGGCGTGAACGAGCACATGCCCGTGAGCGACCTCCACCGCATGGTCGACTTCTACGCCCGGCTGATGGCCTCCACCGCGCGCTAGGTGAGCGGGCGCGCGGCTTGCGCTAGAGAGGACGGCGATGGCCGACGGCTCTCCCCCCTCCCCCGACCTCGCCGCACCCGCGGCCGAGCCTCGCGCCGCGACGGTCGCGGGCGTGGGGCGCGGCTTCGTCACAGACTGCTGGTACTTCGCCGCGCTCGGCTCGGACGTGCGGCGCGGCGCGCTGGCGCGCCACGAACTGCTCGGCGAGCCGGTGCTCCTGGGCCGCGACCGCACGGGCGCGGTGTTCGCGCTGCGCGACATCTGCCCGCACCGCGCCGCGCCGCTCAGCGCCGGCCACCAGGTCGACGGGCCGGACGGCGCGCCCGCCGTCGCCTGCCCCTACCACGGCTGGACATTCCGCACGGGCGACGGCCGCTGCTCGGACATCCCCTCCCTCGCCACCGGCCAGGAGATGGAGACGGCGCGCATCGGCGTGCGCACCTACCCGGTGCGCGAGAGCCAGGGCCTCGTCTGGATCTGGATCGCCGGCGACGCTCGCGCGCCCTCCGCGCCCGACCACGACCCGCCCGTGTTCGAGGGCGTGGTCGGCGGCGCGCCCAAGCTGGTCGAGCGCATGGACTTCGAGAGCCACATCGACCACGCCGTCGTCGGACTGATGGACCCGGCGCACGGGCCCTACGTGCACCAGCAGTGGTGGTGGCGCTCCAAGGCGAGCCAGCACGACAAGGCCAAGGCCTTCGAGCCGCGCCCCTACGGCTTCGCCATGGCTGCGCATGCGCCGTCGAAAAACAGCAGAGCCTACAAGGTCTTGGGCGGGGCGCCTGTCACGGAGATCACCTTCCGCCTGCCTGGCCTGCGCTGGGAGCACGTGCGCGTGGGCGCGCGGCAGGTGCTGGCCCTCACCTGCCTGACGCCGGTGACCGAGACCCGCACGCGCATCACCCAGGTCATCTGGAGCGATCACCCGGCCTTCACCCTGCTCGCGCCGTTCGTGCGCCTGGCCGTGCGCGCCTTCCTCAAGCAGGACGGCGACATGGTGAACCTGCAGAACGACGGGCTGCGCTACGACCCGCCGCTCCTGTGGATCGACGACGCCGACCGGCAGGCCAAGTGGTACCAGGCGCTCAAGCGCGAGTGGGGCCGCAGCCGCGCCGAGGGCCGGCCGTTCGCCAACCCCGTGAAGCCGACCGTGCTGCGCTGGCGCAGCTGAGCCGCACGTCTGCTATGCTCGCGGGCTCCCGTCCACGGAACCGCACCGCTCCATGACCGCCGTCCTGGGCGCCGTCGCCCTGGTGATCCTCGTCCTCCTGGTCCTCTCCGCCCTGTTCTCGGCGGCGGAGACGGCGCTGACGGGGGCCAGCCGCCCGCGCATGCACCAGCTGGAGCGCGAGGGCGACCGCGCCGCCCGGCGCGTCAACGCGCTCTTGGACCGCACGCCGCTGCTGATCGGGGCCCTGCTCATGGGCAACAACCTGATCAACATCCTGGCGTCGGCGCTGATCACCGACACGCTGGGCCGCTCCTTCCCGGGCGCCTGGGGCATCGCGATCTCCACCGCCGTGACCACCGCGCTGGTGCTGGTGTTCGCCGAGGTGCTGCCCAAGACGCTGGCCATCGGCCGGCCCGACGACGTCTCGCGCACCCTGTCGGGGTTCGCGCTCTTCACCACGCGCCTGTTCGGCCCGGTCATCATCGTGGTGCAGTGGTTCGTGCGCGCCGTGCTGCGGCTGTTCGGCGTGAAGCCCGCCACCGAGCTCGACGCCGCCCTCGCGCAGGAGGAGATCCGCGGCGCGGTGGAGTACCACCACTCCGAAGGCCTGGTGGAGGCGCGCGACCGCCGCATGCTGGGCGGCGTGCTCGACCTGTCGGAGATGACGGTCACCGAGGTCATGACCCACCGCAAGGCGATCGCCATGATCGACGCCGACCTGCCGCCGCGCCGGCTGGTCGCCGAGGCGCTGGCCGCCCCGCACACGCGCATCCCCCTCTATCGCGGCGAGAGCGACAACATCGTCGGCTTGCTGCACGGCAAGGACCTCGCCCGCGCACTTCTGGCGCTGGAGGGCGACATCGAGGCCCTGCGGATCGACGGCGTGATGCGCGCGCCCTGGTTCATCCCCGAGACCACCGACCTGAAGGACCAGCTCGAGGCCTTCCTGCGCACGCGCAACCACTTCGCCCTGATCGTCGACGAGTACGGCGCCCTGCAGGGCCTGGTGACGTTGGAGGACATTCTCGAGGAGATCGTCGGCGAGATCGTTGACGAGCACGACGTGGCCGTGGAGGGCGTACGCCGCCAGCCCGACGGCGGCGTGCTGGTCGACGGCGCCGTGTCCATCCGGGACCTGAACCGGGCGATGGGCTGGGACCTGCCCGACGACGAGTGGGTGACGGTGGCGGGCCTGGTGATCCACGAGGCCCAGACCATCCCGGACCCCGGCCAGACTTTCATTTTCCACGGCCACCGCTTCCAGGTGCAGGGCCGACAGCGCAACCAGGTCACCCAGCTGCGCATCAGCCCGCCGCTGGAAGCCGTGGCGTCCTGACGCCTCATCGTCATCGGCCTGAGCGCCAAAGAAGATCCATGCTGAGAACCGCCGCCGCGACCCTGTCCGTCGCAGCCCTCTTCCTCACCGGGTCGACGGCTCGGGCCGGGCCGCCTCCGGCCGCTTTCGACAGCGTCGGGGCCGATCGGGCGGCGATCCGGGCGCTGCTCGACACCTACACGCGGGCCGTCTCGACGAAAAACGAGCCCCTGTTCCGGTCGCTGCTGCTCAACACCTCCGTCCCCTTCTCCAACACGGCGACCGCCATCGGCGCGGGCGGGGCGAAGGGCGGCGCCGAGAACTACGAGGGCTTCCGCAAGGACGTCTTCGAGGGCGCGCCGTTCACCCAGCGCTTCCAGGACGTGCACATCCTGCAGGACGGTCCGCTGGCCGACGTCAGCCTCGTCTTCGTCAACACAGCCCCGGAGGGTCGATCCTGGGGGTGGAAGACGCTGCAGCTCCTCGAAGTGGCCGGCGGCTGGCGGATCGCCAGCGAGTTCTACACCGGCCACCCCTACTGACGCCCGATCAGGCCGGGTCCAGACTCCCGCCCGCATCGCCCTCGCCCGGCGCGTGCGCGCTGAGCGCGAGCGCGTGGACGCCGTCCGGGGCCATCTCCGCCTTCAGCGCGTCATAGATGCGCCGCTGCCGGTCCACGCGCGAGACGCCGGCGAACGCCGCGCTGGTGATCCGCACGGTGAAGTGGGTCTCGCCCTCCGGCCGGGCGCCGCGGTGACCGGCGTGCTTGTCGCTGTCGTCGATCACCTCCAGCGCGGTCGGCTGGAAGGCCGCGGTGAGCTTGTCGCGGATCTGGTCGGCCACGGCCATGGGGAACGCCTCGTCAATCCTTGAACGGAAGTTTCTCGACCATACAGTCCGCGCATGGCCGAGGCGTTCCGCTACAAGCCCAAGTTCGTCGACATCCGCATCCGGCCGCCCAAGCCGGAGGAGGAGACGGAGGCTCCGCGTCCCGGCCTGAAGCCCGGCGAGCGCGCGTGCGACCATCAGGGCTGCCTCAGCCCCGCCACCGCCCGCGCCCCCAAGGGCCGCGACCTGATGGACGAGCACTACTGGTTCTGCGCGCCGCACGCGGCCGAGTACAACAAGGGCTGGAACTTCTTCGCCGGCATGAGCGACGACCAGGTCGCGAGCTTCCGCGACACGGAGGCGAAGACCGGCGGCCGTCCCACCTGGCAGTTCAAGGCCGGCCGCATGAGCCGCGAGGCGGCCGCCTTCGCCGCCAAGTTCGGCTCGGGCGCGGCGGGCAAGGGCGCGGGGGCCTACGCCGACGCCTTCGACATCTTCGGCCGCGGCGGCGCCGGCCCCAAGCGCGGGGCGGAGCCCGGCCGCAAGCTGGGCAACCTGGAGCGCAAGGCTCTGGGCGAGCTCGACCTGGGCGCGGAGGCCGACGGCCCCGCCATCCGCGCCCGCTACCTCGACCTGGTGAAGCGCTTCCACCCCGACTCGAACGGCGGCGACCGTTCGGCCGAGGACAAGCTCACGCGCGTGATCCGCGCCTACAAGACGCTGCAGAAGGCCAAGCTGACGACCTGAGCTCCCGTGCGCCCCGGCCGCGCTTTCCCCTCCGGACGCAGGCGCTATATGGACGCCATGCCCCTCGACATCGCCGCCTCCGAGACGGACGCGCTCCTCGCCTCCGCCCCCGACCTGACGCGCTCGGTGCGCGAGCTGTTCGGCGTGGACAGCGACATGGTGGTCCCGGCCTTCACTCACCGCGACTCCCACGTGCCGGAGGTCGATCCGGCCTACCGCTTCGATCCCCAGACCACGCTGGCCATCTGCGCGGGCTTCGCCCACGACCGGCGCGTCATGGTCCAGGGCTACCACGGCACCGGCAAGTCGACGCACATCGAGCAGGTGGCCGCGCGGCTGAACTGGCCGCTGGTGCGCGTGAACCTCGACAGCCACGTGTCGCGTATCGACCTCGTCGGCAAGGACGCCATCGTGCTGCGCGAGGGCAAGCAGATCACCGAGTTCCGCGAGGGCATGCTGCCCTGGGCGCTCCAGCGGCCGATCGCTCTGGTGTTCGACGAGTACGACGCGGGCCGCCCCGACGTGATGTTCGTGATCCAGCGCGTGCTGGAGGCCAGCGGCCGCCTGACGCTCTTGGACCAGAACCGCGTGATCCGGCCGAATCCGTACTTCCGCCTGTTCTCGACCACCAACACCATCGGCCTGGGCGACACGACGGGGCTGTATCACGGCACCCAGCAGATCAACCAAGGACAGATGGACCGCTGGTCGATCGTCACCACGCTCAACTACCTGAGCCACGACGTGGAGGCCGAGATCGTGCTGTCCAAGTCGCCGAGCTACGACAACCCGGAGGGCCGGCGGAAGCTCGCGGCGATGGTGCGGGTGGCGGACATGACGCGCAACGCCTTCATGAACGGCGACATCTCGACGGTGATGAGCCCCCGCACGGTGATCACCTGGGCGCAGAACGCGGAGATCTTCGCCGGCGACCTGGGCTTGGCCTTCCGCATGACCTTCCTGAACAAGTGCGACGAGCTGGAACGGCCCACCGTGGCCGAGTTCTTCCAGCGCGCCTTCGGCACCGACCTGCCTGAGAGCGCCGCCCGCGTGCGCGTGGCCTGACGCCCTGAACGACGCAGGGCCGCCGGAGCGCTCCGGCGGCCCTCGTCTCGTGGCTCGGCCTGTCGCCTATGGCGTTCCGCTGGCCTTGCCGTTCGGGTTTCCGTTCGGCGCGTCGTGGTCGGCGTTGGCCTTGTCGAGCGCCTTGACCATGGCGAGGTGCTCGTCGACGGCAGGCGCGGTCTTGGCGGCGAAAGCCTTCAGGTCGTCGTTCGTGCCGAGCTTGGCGTAAGTCTTCATCAGTTCGGACGTCTCGCGGTGCGCGGCGGCCTGCTGGTCGACGTAGCGCGCGTCGAAGTCGGCGTCGCTGGCGTGCTCAAGGTTGTCGACCAGGCCCTGGCGGCGATTGTCGAGCTTGGCGGCGATCTTCGCGTCGCCCGCCTTGCCGCCGTCCACAATGGCCTTCAGCTCGGCCGAGGTCTTGGTGTGCGCGGTGACCATGCCGTGGGCGAACTTCTTGATGCCCGGCGACTGCGAGCGCTTCAGCGCCAGCTTGGCGGACTCGATCTCAAGCATGTCGCTCTGCGAAGCGTTGTCGACGAACATGGCCGGCGTGGCCGCGCCCGCGACGCCGCCCACCGCGCCCACGACGGCCGCCGCCGAGTCCTGCGCCACGGCCGTCGCGTCCGACGCCTTGGCCGCCATGCCGGAGGTGGCGTTCGCCGTGCCGTTGGCGCTCGTCGCCTCGGCCGTGGAGGCGTTGGTCTGCGCCGACTTGGAGCAGGCCGAAGCGCCCAGCGCGAGGGCCGCGACCGCGGCGGTGGTGATGAGAGTTCTGCGCATGTGAAGGCCCCTTGGTTTCAATCTGGAGACATGAGAAGGGCGGCGGCCCCCGTCCGGGTTCCGCCGCCCCTCCGTGAGTCGGGACCAGGCGCTCAGCGCTTGCCGCCGAAGGCGCCCTTCACCGCGTCCTCGACCTTGCCGACCGCGTTCTGGATCGAGCCGCCCAGCTTCTCGCCATGGCCCTCGGCCTCCAGCTCGCGGTCGCCCGTGAGCTTGCCCGCGCCCTCCTTCAGCGAGCCGCCGAGCTTGTGGCCGGCGCCCTCCACGCGGTCGTCGCCGAACGCCTTGGGCTCGGCCGAGCCCTCGCGCGCCTCGGCGTCCTTGTGGCCGAAGGCGTCCTGCGCCTTGCCGAAGGCGTTCTGGACCGAGCCGCCCGCCTTCTGCGTCGCGCCTTCCGCCTGCAGCTTGGCGTCGCCGGTCAGCTTGCCGAAGCCCTCCTTGATGGAACCTTCCAGCTTGGCGCCGGCGCCTTCGATACGGTTGTCGCTCATGGCCTGAGCTCCTTTCGAGATGAGCCATGCAAACCGCCAAGCTCGGGACGGGGTTCCGCCGACCGCCGGGCGCGCTATGTGTCCGCGCTGATGGCTGCCCCCCCGTCCAGCAAGTCCGAGAGCCCCGCCGAGCCGTTCAAGCGCGCCCTGGCCCACGCGGCGCGATCGCTGGGCGAGACGGCCGACCTCGAGGTGGTGTTCTCCGGCGAGGGGCCGGCGCTGATCGGCCGCCGCGCCGTGCTGCCCCACCCTCCGCGCGACCTGACCGGACGCGACGCGACCCGCCTGCGCGGTCTCGCCGACCAGATGGCCCTGCGCCTCGCCCATCACGATCAGGCCGCCCACGCGCGCCTGCGACCCGCCGAGCCCGAGGCGGCCGCCCTGTTCGAGGCGATCGAGCAGGCCAGGATCGAGTCCATCGGGGCCAACGCCCTGGGCGGCGTGCGCGCCAACCTGCGCACCGTGCTCGAGATGGACATCGACAAGCGGGGGCTCGGCCGCACGACCGACCGCATCCGCGCGCCGCTCGCCGACATCGTCGGCCTGCTCGTCCGCGAACGCCTGACCGGCGAGGCGCCGCCCGAGGCGGTGCGCGCGCTGGTCGACCAGCACCGCGGTGAGATCGAGGGCAAGGCGGCCCGCGAGCTCGACCGCCTCGCCGCCCTCGCCGACGACCAGGCCGCCTTCGGCCGCGTGGCGCGCGAGCTGATCCGCGACCTCGACATGGGCGGCGACGCCGAGCCGGGGGACGAGAACGACACCGACGAGGAGGCTTCGCCCCAGCCCGAAGAGCAGGAGCCCGAGCCCGGCGACGACGACGAGGGCGGCGGTGAAGGCGAGGAGCCGCAGGGTTCGACCAGCGAGAGCGCGGAGGGCGCCGACCCGGACGACTCCCCCGCCGACTCGACCACCGCCGAAGCCATGGACGGCGAGGACGCGTCCGAAAGCGACGAGGAGTCCGAAGCCGAGGGCCTGCGCCCAAACCGGCCGGAGATGGAGCCCGGCCACAAGCCCGAGCCCGCCTACAAGGTCTGGTCCACCGCCGCCGACGAGGTGGTCGGGGCCGAGGACCTCTGCGACCCGGACGAGCTGACGCGCCTGCGCGCCTACCTCGACCAGCAGCTCACCAGCCTGCACTCCATCGTCGCGCGCCTGGCCAACCGGCTGCAGCGGCGGCTGATGGCCAAGCAGAACCGCTCTTGGAGCTTCGACCTGGAGGAGGGCGTGCTCGATTCGGCGCGCCTGACGCGGATCATCACCGACCCGACCTCGCCCCTGTCGTTCAAGCAGGAGGACGACGTCCAGTTCCGCGACACGGTGGTGACGTTGCTGCTCGACAACTCGGGCTCCATGCGCGGCCGCCCGATCATGGTCGCCGCCGTCTGCGCCGACGTCTTGGCCCGCACGCTGGAGCGCTGCGCGGTGAAGACGGAGATCCTGGGCTTCACCACCCGCGCCTGGAAGGGCGGCAACGCGCGCGACCTGTGGCTCAAGGCGGGCAAGCCGCCCCAGCCCGGCCGACTGAACGACCTGCGCCACATCATCTACAAGGCGGCCGACGCCCCCTGGCGCCGCGCCCGCCGCAACCTCGGCCTGATGATGCGCGAGGGCCTGCTCAAGGAGAACATCGACGGCGAGGCCCTGCAGTGGGCGCACGACCGCCTGCTGGGCCGCCCCGAGCAGCGCAAGATCCTGATGGTGATCAGCGACGGCGCGCCCGTCGACGACAGCACGCTGAGCGTGAACAACGGCCACTACCTGGAGCGCCACCTGCGCCAGGTGATCGCGCAGATCGAGGACCGCTCGCCCGTGCAGCTGATCGCCATCGGCATCGGCCACGACGTGACCCGCTATTACAAGCGCGCCGTCACCATCGTGGACGTGGAGCAGCTGGGCGGGGCCATGACCGAGAACCTCGCCGAGCTGTTCGACGACGCGGAGCCTCCCGCCGCCCGCGCCCGGCCCCGCGCCGCGTGAGGCTCGGTCCGCCCGCGCTCCTCGCTGCGCTCGCGCTGACGGGCTGCCAGGGACCGGCCAAGGGCGCCGTCTACGCCGCACCCATCGTGCTCCACGCCGAGCCCCTGCCGCTCAGCAACGACGACCCTCGCCGCCTGCGGGTGGGCGAACTCACGTATGCCGGCGGGCTGAAACTCACCGCGACGGGCGCCTCGTCCTTCGGCGGCGTCTCCGGCATCGACGTGGCGGAGGACGGGGTCAGCTTCATCGCGCAGGAGGACGTGGGCGCCCTGATCCGCGGAAGGCTGAAGCTGGACCCGGCCGGCCGGCTCGCGGGCGTGGAGGCCGCGACCTTCGAGCTCCTGCAGGACGAGCACGGCCGTCCGCCCGCCCGCAAGGTCGACGGCGATGCGGAGGACATCACCTACACGCCCGACGGCTACGCCATCAGCTACGAGCAGGATCCCCGCGTGCTCGCCTACCCCCCTCAGGGCGGCGCGGGCGTGCGCCTGCCCGTGCACCCCGACATCTTCAAGCGGCCGCCCAACTCGGGCCTGGAGGCGCTGAGCTGGCGCGACGGCCGCCTCTACGAGGGCGCGGAGGACGGCGAGATCTGGCGTTGCGATCCGCACCCAGGCGGCGCCTGCGACGCCCAGAGCGTGATGAAGACCTCGCCCTTCCCAGGCCACAGCCTCACCGGGCTGGACGCCGCGGGGCGCGGGTTCGTGGCCGTCTACCGCGCCGTCGACGTGCTCCACGGCTGGCGCGCGACGATCGCGTGGCTCGAGCCCGCCGCGCCCGACGGCTCCGGCCCGTGGACGGCCCACCCGATCGCCGTGCTCGACCGCCCGCTGACGCGCGACAACATGGAGGGGGTCGCCGCCGTACCGCGTCCGGGCGGCGGCTTTCGCCTGTACCTGGTGTCGGACGACAACTTCATGCGCTTCGAGCGCAGCCTGCTGCTGGCGTTCGACTGGCCCGGCCCGCCACCCCTCCCCGCCCCGCCGCCGGGGCGCTAGGGTCGGGCATGCGCCCCGCCTCCGTCTCCGACTACCGCGAGCTCGCCCGCCGGCGGCTGCCGCGCTTCCTGTTCGACTACATCGACGGCGGCTCCTACGCCGAGGTGGCGCTGAAGCGGAACGTCGGGGACCTGGAGCGCATCGCGCTGCGCCAACGCGTGCTGCGCGACGTGTCGAAGCTGAAGCTCGACATCACCCTGTTCGGCCAAGCCATGGCCATGCCCGTGATCCTGTCGCCCATCGGCATGGCCGGCATGTACGCCCGCCGCGGCGAGGTGCAGGCGGCCCGCGCCGCCGAGGCGTTCGGCCTGCCGTTCACGCTCTCCACCGTGAGCATCTGCTCGCTGGAGGAGGTCGCGGCGGGCGTGACAGCGCCGCCCTGGTTCCAGCTCTACATGCTGCGCGACCGCGGCTACATGGCCGAGCTGTTGGCGCGAGCCAAGGCGGTCGGCTCGCCCGTGCTGGTGTTCACCGTCGACCTGCCGCTGCCGGGCGCGCGCTACCGCGACGTGAGGAATGGCCTCTCCGGCGTCTCCACGCCCGTGCAGAAGATGGTGCGCGCCCTGACGACCGCCTCGCACCTCGACTGGATGCGCGACGTGGGCCTGGGCGGGCGGCCGCACACCTTCGGCAACGTCGTCGGAGCCATGCCCGACGCGCAGGGGCTGGCCGACTTCCAGGGCTGGGTCGGCCGCAACTTCGACCCGACCATCACCTGGGCCGACCTGGAGTGGGTGCGCGACCGGTGGGACGGGCCGATCGTGATCAAGGGCGTGCTCGACCCCGAGGACGCCCGCGCCGCCGCCGACGTCGGCGCGCAGGGGATCGTGGTGTCGAACCACGGGGGCCGGCAGCTGGACGGGGTGCTCTCGGGCGCCCGCGCCCTGCCGCCCATCGTGGACGCGGTCGGCCATCGGCTCGACGTGATCATGGACGGCGGCGTCCGCTCGGGGCTGGACGTGCTCAAGGCGATGGCGCTGGGCGCCCGGGCCGTGCAGATCGGCCGCGCCTGGGCCTTCGCGCTCGCCGCGGGCGGTCAGCCGCGGGTGGAGGCCATGCTCGCCACCCTGCGCGGCGAGCTGAAGGTCGCCATGTCGCTGACGGGCTGCACGGACGTGGCCGACGCCGACCCCTCGCTCCTGGCCGAGACCGAGCGGGTGGGCTGAAACGCGAAGGGCCCGCCGGCGGAACCGGCGGGCCCTGTCGTGCATGCTCCGCGGCGGATCAGGCGGCGGCGGTCTCGCCGCCGGCCAGCTTGGCCTTCACCTGGCGCTTGATCTTCAGGGCGCGGGGCGAGAGGTTCTCGTCGCGGCTGTTCATCAGCACCACGTCCAGCCCGCCCCGGAAGTCGAGCGTGCGCAGCGCCGCGTTGGTGATCTTCAGGCGGAAGGTCTGGCCAAGCGCGTCCGACTGCAGCGAGGTGTCGGCCAGCGACGGCAGGAAGCGGCGCTTGGTCTTGATGTTGGAGTGGCTGACATTGTGGCCGACCATGGGGCCGACGCCCGTGATTTCGCAACGGCGGGACATGGAAGGGACCTGATCAGCTGACAATAGGAACGCGAGCCGCGGAAGCGCCTTCCGCAGCTGAGGGAGGCGGGCCTATACCCGCCGCCCCTCCGACCGTCAACGCCGCCGCCGCCCGGACGCCATGCCCCTCCTGCCGATCCTGATCGCCTCCACCACGCTCCTGCCCGGCCTGTGGGAGTACACCTCCAGCCTCGCCGGCATGAGCGGCAAGACCGAGACCAAGTGCCTGACCAAGGCGGAGGTCGACCGCTTCCTCACCGACCCCGGCAACCGGCGCTACGACTGCGACTACACCACGCGCGAGGTGGGCGGCGGCAAGGTGCGGCTGAAGGGCGTTTGCACCAGCCGCAAGCACGCCGAGCAGAAGATCGGCGTGACCCTGGCCGGGACCTACACGCCCGAGACCATCAACCTGAAGGGCACGGCCTCCGCCCGCCTGATCGGCGACCTGGAGCTGCCCGTGGGGGCGTCGGTGACCGCGCGCCGGCTCGGCGCGACGTGCGCGGCCGCCCCACCGCCGTCCCCGGGCGAGGCGCCGGCCAGCCGGTCCGCCGAGGCGGCTCCCGGCGCGTGAGGCTTGTGGCGGCCTAGCGACTCGGCCACCATCCCTAGCGGTGAACGAACGACGAATCGGCGCGGGTCGCTGATTCGGTGATGATTCGTTCCGGGCCTGTTCGCCCGCCTTCGACTCCGACGTCAACACTCGCCTCACCCCGCCAGCCGGATGCGCGTGAACAGCATCACGCTGGTCGGGTCGGCGCCGTACTGGCCATCCAGCGCGTGCGGGATCCCGTACTTGCTGACGAGCCCGCCCACGTCGGTCGCGAGGTGGTGCGGCAGCGGGAACGACCGCTGGTAGCCGACGCTGAGCTTGCTGACGTTGTCGAGCCGGCCGTCGAGCGGCGTGCCGATGGGGAAGAACTCGTCCTTGGTGACGGTCTCCAGCCGGCCGAACACCGTGTCGGCCCCGCGCGTCAGCACCGACTCCAGCAGGTAGGCGTCGGTGGTCACGGGTGCGCCGCCGAAGCGGGAGTACTCGTCCATGCGGCCCCAGGCGGCCACCGTCTGCCAGTTCCCGCCGCGCCAGGCGCGGTTGTAGACGGCCGAGGCGATGGTGCGGTCCTGGTCGTCGTCAGGCTCCAGCTGCTCGGGCGAGTGCAGGTGGCCGCGGCTCACCTCCAGGGCCCAGTCCGGCGCGGGGTTCCAGCTGAGGCGCACCGACCAGGAGTCGAGCGCCGGTTCTTCGATGTCGTAGCGGTGCTCGTCGGGCTCGCGGCCCTTGAAGCTCGACGCCTCCAGCTTCCAGCCGTCGTGCACCACCCCGGCCGTGACCACGCCGAACACGAGGTGGGTCGAGTCGAGCCAGTGGTGCGTGATCGGCGTCTCCGGGTCCGCGAAGCCGGCGGCGCGGTGCAGGTACACGGGCGGCCCGAGCGCCGGCTCACCCGCAGGGCCGCCGTAGACGAAGGCGTTGACGCCGCTCCCGAGGGGATGGCTGTAGACGGCGGCCAGCTCACCGATCAGATCGTGGGGGTGCTGGCGGTCGATCAGGCGGCGCACGCCGTCGCCGGTCTCGCCCGTCTGCAGGAGCAGGGGATAGCCCTCCTGCCCGATCAGCGGGTCGAGGGAGAACAGGCCCTTCAGCGTCAGCGTCCCGCCCGCGAGCGGCCGCTGCGCCTGCAGCACCATGTGGCTGAGGACCACCGTCTCGGTGTGTCCGCGCGGACCGCCCTGGTCGTCGTAGACCAGCGTCGCCTCGCCGTGCGCCATGACCATCCACGGGCCGGCCATGAGGTGCAGCCCGCCGTGCTGCGCGCTGTCGGGCATCCAGGCGGTGCCGGACGCGTCGCGCGTGCCCGGGTAGCCGCCGAGCTGGCCGGCCCCGCGCATGTGCGCCATGTCCATGCCGGGCATGGCGGCGTCCGCCATGTTCATGCCCGTCATGTCGGCGCCGGTCGACGCGGGAGCGGGGGAGGCCTGCGGCGTGGTCATGCCGGCCATGGCGGGCGGAGGCGGCGGGGCGACCGACAGCACGACGGCCGAAAGAACGGCGAGGCTCATGGACGAGCGTATAGCTCCGAACGGTCGTGCAGGTCGTGCAGGTTCACTCACCCCCGCTCACAACCTTTCCCACTCCGGTCATCCCGACGGAAGATGGGACCCAGGTCTGACCCCGCGCACACCGCCGACCCGGGAGCGTGTCGCGCCGCCGAGGTCCCGGCTTCCGCCGGGATGACCGGAGAGAGGGAGTGTGACCCCACTCAGAAGGGCGGGGATCAGCACCACAGGTGGGCGCCACCGCAGCCCACCGCCCGCAACTCCACGCCCCGCTTGCCCGACTCGCCCCCCTCCCCCATCTGCCCACCCATGTCGGATCGCTCGACCGGCGCCGCGCCCGGGCGCGTCGTCGCCGTCCTCGGCCCCACCAACACGGGCAAGACCCACTACGCGGTCGAGCGGATGCTCGGCCACGCCTCGGGCATGATCGGCCTGCCGCTGCGTCTGTTGGCGCGCGAGATCTACGACCGCATCGTCAAGCTGCGCGGCGCGCGCGCGGTGGCGCTGATCACCGGCGAGGAGAAGATCACGCCCCCCCGCGCGCAGTACTTCGTCTGCACCGTCGAGGCGATGCCGCTCGGCCGCGAGGTGGAGTTCATGGCCATCGACGAGGTGCAGCTCTGCGCCGACCCGTCGCGCGGCCACGTCTTCACCCAGCGCCTGCTGCACGCCCGCGGCCGGCACGAGACGCTGCTGATGGGCGCCTCCACCGCCGCACCGCTCATCCGCCGCCTCCTGCCGGAGGCCGAGTTCGTCCACCGCGAGCGGTTCTGGGCGCTGACCTACGCCGGCTCCAAGAAGCTCACCCGCCTGCCCCGCCGCACCGCCGTGGTCGCCTTCTCGGCGGACAACGTCTACGCCATCGCCGAGCTGATCCGCCGCCAGCGCGGCGGCGCCGCCGTGGTGATGGGCAGCCTCTCGCCGCGGACGCGCAACGCCCAGGTGCAGCTCTACCAGTCGGGCGAGGTCGACTTCCTGGTGGCCACCGACGCCATCGGCATGGGCCTGAACATGGACGTGGACCACGTCGCGTTCGCGGGGCTCCGCAAGTTCGACGGCAAGCGCACCCGCTGGCTCACGCCGCAGGAGGTGGGCCAGATCGCCGGCCGCGCCGGCCGCTACCGCAAGGACGGCACCTTCGGCGTCACCGGCGACGCGCCCGAGATGGATGACGACCTCGTCGAGGCCATCCACGAACACCGCTTCCAGCCGCTGGAGGCCGCCGAGTGGCGCAACGCGAAGCTCGACTTCGACAACCTGCCCGCCCTGCAGCGCTCCCTGGCGCGCCCGCCCCAGCAGGCCGGGCTCAAGCTCGCCGAGGAGGCGGTGGACGAGACCACCCTGCGCACGCTCTCCCACGACGAGGAGATCGCCGCGCTCGCCAAGGACCGCGGCCGCCTGCGCCGTCTATGGGAGGTCTGCCAGACGCCCGACTTCCGCAAGACCACCCTGGACGAGCACGTGCGCATGGTCCGCGCCGTCTACCTGCACCTGACGTCCAAGACGGCGCGCGTGCCCGACGACTGGATCTCCGAGCAGCACCGCGCGCTGGACAACCTGCACGGCGAGATCGACGTGCTCGCCCAGCGGCTGGCCAACATCCGCACCCTGGCCTACGCCGCCAATCGCCCCGACTGGCTGCGCGACCCCGGCCACTGGCAGGGCCGCCTGCGAGACCTGGAGGACCGGCTCTCCGACACCCTGCACGAGCGGCTGATGCAGCGGTTCATCGACCGCCGCACCTCGGCGCTGCTGCGCGGCCTGAACCTGCGCGACGACGTGCTGGCGGGCGTGGGACACGACGGCACGGTGACCGTGGAGGGCCACGACGTCGGCCGCCTCGTCGGCGTGCGCTTCGAGCCGGTGAAGGGCGAAACCGCGCTGGAGGACCGGGCGCTCCGCAACGCCGCCGCCCGCGTGGTCGGCCCGCTCCTGGCCAAGCGCCTGGGCGAGCTGGCCGCCGCGCCCGACGACGCCTTCGCCCTGGCCGAGGACGGCGGCGTGTCCTGGGCCGGCGAGCCCGCGGGCCGGCTCGCGAGCGGCGGCCCCTTCGCCCCGCGCGTGGCCCTCTACGGCGAGCTCGCCCCCGGCCACAGCCACCTGCAGCACGCCCGCGAGCGCGCGCAGCGCCGCCTGGAGGCGTTCATCGCCGCGCGCTCCGCCGCCGTGCTCGGCCCGCTCAAGGCGCTCGAAGACGCGGTGGCGAGCGGGATGATCAAGGGTCTGGCCCGCGGAATCGCCTATCGCCTGCTGGAGGCCGGCGGCGTGCTCGACCGCGCGGAGGTCGCCGCCGAGTCCGCCGCGCTGAGCCTGAACGAGCGCCGCGCGCTGAGAGCGCTGGGCGTGCGCTTCGGCGCGTTCAGCCTGTTCCTCCCCGCCCTGCTGCGGCCGGAGGCGCGCGAGCACCTGCTGCCCTTCGCCCGCCGCCTCGCGCCGGAGTGGAGCCCGCCCGGCGACGCCCCCGCGCCCCTGCCCGCCGCGCCGCCGGCCGCCGCCGCGCTGGCCGCCCGAGGGCTGCGCGCCGTGGCCGGCCTCTCCGTCCCGGTCGAGGCGTTGGAGCGGCTGGACGCGCTGCTCCGCACGCTCCCCGCCGAGCGCGGCGCCTCCCGCCTGCCCGAGGGCGCACCCGCCGATCTCGGCTGGACCGCGGAGCAGGCGGACCGCTTGCTCAAGGGCCTCGGCTATACGCGGGCGGGCAAGCCGGAGCCGGGGAACGGCTCGCTCTGGCGACGGCGGCGTTCGGCGAGCCCCGCGCCGGCGGACGCGCCGGACTCCGTCTCTCTCGCCGGGCGCGGCGCGTCGCCGTTCGCCGCCCTGGCCGGCCTGCGCCTTCCGCCTCCCGCGCCGCCGCGCCGCCGCGCCGCCCCGTCCCGCGGGGCCGAGCGGGCCGTCGG
>CAXTBN010000024.1:0-38889 GCA_964242895.1 uncultured Caulobacteraceae bacterium
GTTCCAATCGATGGGGAGATCCGCGCTCATACGGGCTCCTTGTGGCCCGGAACCTGGCCGAAAACACGGCTCGCGCCTTCGCTATGATCAGAATGGCGCAATCGCCAGACATGCAGAGCAAGATCGGGCGCGCCATCGGCGGCGGTGCGGCCTCGCCGCCTGCACGCTCACGTGTGAAGCTCATCGCCCTTCCTGAAGCAGGTCCGCCATGCGCGCCGTCACCCCCGAGGCCTGGGCCGACCGCCTCTCCGGGCCGCCCCTGCTGACCAGCGACGGCTTCGGATGGCGCTCCGGCCTGATCCGCCGCTGGCGCGGCACGCAGGCGCACATGAGCCAGCCGCCGCTCGATCATCACTACGTCGTCCTGCACCTGGGCGGCCCCAAGCGGGTCACGCGCACGGGAGCGGGACGCTCCGTGACGCGGGAGCTGGACGCGCACGCGCTCACCATCGTACCGGCGGGCACGCGCTACGAGTGGCGCACGGACGGGCCGATCGACTTCGCGCACCTCTACGTCCACCCGTCGCGGCTGAACCACGTGGTGGCCATGGTGTTCGACCGCGACGCCGCTTCTGTAGCGCTGCACGACGAGGTCGGACTGACCGACCCTCTCATGAGCGAACTCCTGCGCGCCATGCTGCACGAGGTGGAGGCCCACGGTCCGGCGGGACGGCCGCACCTGGAGGTGCTGTTCGACTGCGCCCTCGCCACCCTGGTGCGCCGACACTCCTCGGCGGGCGAGGTGACGCAGCCGGCGCGCCACGCCCTGGCGCCCGTGCGCCTGCGACGGGTGCTCGACCACATGGAAGCGGCCCTGGGTCAACCGGTGGACCTCGCGGCGCTGGCGCAGACGGCGGGCCTGAGCCGCTTCCACTTTAACCGCGCCTTCCGCGCCGCCATGGGCGAGCCGCCGCTCGCGTACCTGGGCCGGCGCCGGCTGGAGGCGGCCAAGCGGATGCTGCGCACAGGGGAGGATCCCGTACGCGAGGTGGCCCGCCTGTCCGGCTTCGCCTCGCCCAGCCGCTTCGCCGCCCGTTTTCGCCGCCATACGGGCGTGACGCCGTCCGAGTACCGTCGCCACCTTTGACGCGAGCCACGGCGCGGAACCGCCGGTTAAGCAGGACGGGCCCAAGCTGTCGGCGATGCAGCAGGGGGCTCCCCCATGAGCAAGCGTTTCTGGGTCTCGGCCCTGGCCGCGCCGGCCTTGCTGGCCGCGGCCGCCGCGCCTGCGCCGTCCGCGGGCGTCGGGCCGGAGTTCGACGCGCAAGTCACCGCCGCCAAGGGCGCCATGTCGGCCGCACCGGATGCAGCCCTCGCCGCCGCCCGGCGCGCCCAGGCGCTGGCCGAGGCCCGTCCCGGCTCACCGGCGCGCGAGGGCGCCCTGGCCACGGCCGGATGGCTCGAGGGCGAGGCGCTGATCCGCGTGAACCGCCCGGCGGAGGCTCTGCCCGTGATCGGCGCCGCGCTCGGCCGGGCGCGGGCCACCGGGCCGGGAGGCAAGCTGGAGGGCGACCTTCTCAAGGCGCGCGGGTCGGCGGAGGCGGCGCAGGAGCATGTGCAGGCCGCCCTGGCCGACTTCCAGGACGCCTACCGCGTATATCAGCACGCCGACGTCCCGCGCAGCGAGGCGCTGGTGCTGCAGGAGATCGGGCGCATCTACTCGGACGCCCGCGACTACACCCGGTCGGAGAGCTACTACCGGCAGGCGGCGGACACCTTCGCGGGGGATCCCTCGCTCACGCTCGCGGCGCGCAACAACCTCGGCTGGATCTATCTCGGCCTGAAGCGGGACGAGGAGGCCCGGCACGAATTCGAACTGGCGCTCAAGCTGGCCCAGGGCATGGGCAACCCGCTGATGACGGTGCGGGTGCTGTCCAACCTCGCCCTCGCCGAGACGCGGCTCGGCCGGTTCGACCAGGCGGACGCGTCCCTCCGTGACGCATTCGGGCTGGCGCGTTCGGACCCCAGCGCGCGATCCTGGGAGCTGATGGCGTGGGACGCCAAGGCGCAGCTCGAGGCCAAGCGCGGCCGCCTGCCCGAGGCGCGCGACGCACTGGAGCACGCCTTCGCCGGCCAGGACCTTCAGCGTACCGACGCCCGCTTCAACGACCTCCACGCCACGGCCTGGCGCGTCTACGCCGCGCTCGGCGAGCCCGACAAGGCGCTGGCCCACCTGACCGCCTACAAGCGGCTGGAGGACCAGGGGCGCGACCTCGCCGCCTCCACCAACGCCGCGCTGATGGGCGCGCAGTTCGACTTCGCCAACCAGAACCTCAAGATCGAGCGCCTCCGCAGCGAGAAGCTGCAGCGCGACGTGGCGCTGGAGCGCACGCGCTCGCGCGCTCAGGCGACGCTCTTGTGGACGGTGCTGGTGGCGGGCGGCGTGGTTCTGGCGCTCGTGCTGACCGGCCTCTTCGCCATGCGCCGCAGCCGCGATGCGGTGCGCTCGGCGAACCGGCGGCTGGCCTCCACCAACACGGCGCTGGAGGGCGCGCTGAAGGCGAAGTCGCAGTTCCTCGCCACCACCAGCCACGAAATCCGCACGCCCCTGAACGGCGTGCTGGGCATGACGCAGGTGCTCCTGGCCGACCGCACGCTGACCCCCGCCGTGCGCGGTCGGGTGGAGCTGGTCCACGGCGCCGGGCAGACCATGCGGGCCCTGGTCGACGATATCCTCGACCTCGCCAAGATGGAAACGGGCCGCATCACCGTCGACCGCCAGCCCATGGACCTGCGCCGCCTGCTCGACGACGTCGTGCGTCTGTGGCGGGCGGAGGCGCAGACCAAGGGGCTGACCCTGACGCTGGACGCGGCGGACATGCCCGCCCGCATCGTCGAGGACGCCGCGCGGCTGCGGCAGGTGCTGTTCAACCTCCTGGCCAACGCCACCAAGTTCACCGACGCGGGCGGGATCGTGCTGCGCGTGCGCGTCGAGGGCGCGCGGATCGTCTTCGCCGTCTCCGACACGGGCATCGGCATCGCCGATGCCGACCGGGAGCGGGTGTTCGAGGCGTTCACGCAGGTGGACGGGGGCACCACGCGCCGTCACGGCGGCACGGGGCTGGGCCTGGCCATCTGCCGCGACGTGGCGCGGGCGCTGGACGGCGACGTGGCGCTCGTCAGCCGCCTCGGGGCGGGGTCGACCTTCACGCTCGAACTGCCGCTGACGCCGGCCGAGGACGTGGCCGCCGTGGACGCGGCGGGCGCTCGGCCCGCGACGCTTGCGGAAGCGCGCGTGCTGGTGGTGGAGCCCAACCCGCTCGCCCGCGCCGTGCTGCGGACCGTGCTCACCGGCCAGGTCACGGAGGTGGAGGCCGTCGCCGACCTGCCGTCGGCGCTCGCCCGGCTGGCGGACGGCGGCTGGGGCCACGTGCTCGCGGCCGGTGAGGCCCTCGGCGCCGACGCGGTGGCGACGGAGGATGGAGCGCGCACCCTCGCGCAGGTGGCGGCCCCGGCCGGGACGACCCTGCTCCTCACGGGCGCCGTGCCCGAAACGGCGGCGGCGCTCCAGGCTGCGGGCGCGGCGCAGGTGCTGGCGCGGCCGATTCCGCCCGAGCGGCTGCTGGCTGCGTTGCGAGAGGCGGTCTCGGGTGCGCCGGAGACGGCCGCTCCCGACGCCATGGCGGCGTGACAGCCTGCGTCTCGCCGGTCAGGGCGTCAGGAAGGCGAACACGGCCAGCAGGACCAAGAGGCTGGCCGCGGTGAGCAGCAGACTGGTGCGCAGGCGGAAGCGTAGGAAGAAGAACAGCACGTAGCCGACCAGCGACAGCGCGAGGATCAGCACGGCGCTGACGTCGATCACCCAGCGCCAGGCCTGGCCCGACTTGCGGCCGCGGTGAAGCTCGCCCAGCACGGTGACGGGGGTGGCCGGGGAGAGCGTCACGCGCGCCACGCCGCTCGCCGTGTCGAGATCGATGTCCGAGACGCCGCGCGCGCCCTCTAGGTGAATCAGCGCGCCGCCCGGCTCGAGTGCGGCGCTCGCGTAGACGCCCAGCAGCGGCGTGAGGCGGCGCACCGCCTCGGCGTAGGCGCGGCCCGGCTCGGGCGCGACGCGGGCGGCCGCGAGCTGCGCGGGGTTGAGCCGGACGCTCGCTTCGCGCTCGGCCGGCCTGGCGCCCTGCAGCCAGTCCGGGTGGTCCAGCAGCAGGCCGGTCGCGGCGAAGAAGATCAGCGCCAGGAAGGCGAACGCCGACAGGTAGGCGTGCACCAGCCGTGCGAGCCGGTTCAGCTCCGCGCGGCCGAGGGCGACGCCGCGCCGCGTCGCCGCCCGCGTCTCCGTCACGTGCGCGCGGCGTCCTGCGCGCGGCCGACCGTCACCTTCAGCGCGCCGAGTTCGTCCTTGGCGGGCGCGGCGGCGACCGTCGCGGCGCCGCCGGCGCCCAGCGCCACATCCAGCGTCTCGTAGGTGTGGCCGCCGTCCTGGCGTGCGGCCTCCACGTGCACGGTGTAGCGGCCAGGGACGACGGCGGCGCCGTGCTCGTCGCGGCCGTCCCATACGGCGGTGTAGCGTCCGGGTGGACGGGTCGGCTTGGCCTGCGCGTCGATACCAGGCGTCAGCCGGCCGTAGCGCCGCCACCACACGTAGTTGCTCTCCAGGTAGCGCGGCTTCTCGCCCAGCAGCGCCAGGGTGCGCACCAGCTTGCGGTCGGCGTCGGTGACCCAGATCACGACGTAGGGGGCGTAGTACTTGGGCGCGCTGATCTTCGGCACCTCGTAGGCCACCGTCACCTCCGGCGCGCCGGCCGGGACGACGGCCGCGGCGCGGATCAGGCGCGGCGCGGGCTCGGTCATCGCCGTCCAGCCGCGCGAGACGTGCACCGCCCCGACCCCGTCCGTGAGCCGCGCCTCGATCCCCGGCAGGCGCTCCACCAGCGCCAGACCCTCGCGCGGCGGCATGAGGCACAGCGCGGTGGCGAGCGCGTCGGCGTCGGCGGCGCAGGGCGCGGTCACCACCGCCGAGGCGAGGCGAGGGGCGGGCGAGCCGTCCGCCGCGAGCAGGTGGGAGGCGCCGCCGACATCGCGCTCGCCCGCGCCGCTGGCGGCCACTGCGCGGTCGGTCACGCGCAGCACCACGGCGGGCGGCCCGTCGCCGCGCGCGCCGACGCCGACGCGCCACGTCCCGCCGTCCGGCCCGTGGCCGTCGCAGCGCAGGTCGCCGCCGAGGTCCACCATGAGGCCCTGCACGCCCGGCGCGGCGAGGCGCGCGGCGAGGAGCGCGCGGTCGATCACGTAGCCCTTGGCGATCCCATCCAGGTCGAGGCCGACGCCATTCGGGCGGCGCACCGCGGCGCCCTCGAGCACCGGGACGTCGCCGGCGGCCTGCAGCGCCGCGCGCGCCCGCTCAAGGCGAGGCGCGTCGCCCGCGCGCCGCGCCGCGGTGACCTCGCCCAATCGCGGGTCGAAGGCGCCGCCCGTGGCGGAGCGCCAGGCCTCGGCCGCCGCGATCACCTCGCGCAGCTCGGCGGGAGCGCCCTCCCGGAGCGCGTCGCGGTTCAGCCGCGCGAGGGCGCCGTCCGCGCGCCAGCCGCTGAGCAGGGGCTCCAGCCGCGCGATCTCCGCCAGGGCGGCGTCCGCCGCCGCCTGCGCCGCGACGGGGTCGGCGGTCACCGCGGTCACGTCCAGCGACGCGCCGAGCACGTCCTCGGCGTGGAAGCGGTGCGCGGGCGCGCCGGCGGCGGCGGCGGTCGCCAGGGCGGTCGCGGCGGCCCCGGCGAGCAGGGCGGAGGGGCGGGACAGGCGGGACATGGCGGGCTCGCACCGGCGGGAGACGAGGGGCTGATAAGCGGGGCCGCCTGGCGTTGCAACTGCGACGCCCTCGCAATACAGAACGGGCGGCGCGCGCCGCGCCGCGTCTTTCCGGGTCAGCCGCTCATGCGTCGTCGACTGCTCGCCTCCGCCCTCGTCCTCGCCGCCGCTGCGGCGCCGGCGGCGGCGCACGCGCCCTTCCTCAAGCCGCTGAACTTCTCGCCCTCGCGCGACGTCGTCACGGTGATCGGCGGCATGCACGAGGAGACCGTGTTCGTGTCCGACTTCGCCTTGCGGCCGGGCGACTTCTTCGTCGTCGGCCCGGACGGGACGCGCACCAAGCTGGAGGGGCAGGCGACGCTGAAGGGATTGTCGGCGGTGGACGTGCCGCTGCCGGGCCCCGGCACCTACCGGATCACCACCGGCGACCGCGTCGGCCGCGAGGGCGTCATGGCCAAGGTGGACGGCGTCTGGCGGCCCGTGCGCGGCGCCCCTCCGGGCGGGCGCGGCGGTCCCGGCGGCGGCGAGGGCGGCGCCCGGCGTGATGGCGCGGCCTCCGGAGCCCGGCCAGGCGGCGGGGGCGGCGAGGGCCCGCCGCCGCTGGACCCCTCGGCGGTGCCGGCGGACGCGCCCACGGTGAAGACCACGGCCGTGCTCAAGGCGGAGACCTACGTGACGCGGGGAACGCCCACGCCGGGTGCCCTCAAGGCGACGGGCCAGGGCTTCGAGCTCGAGCCCGTGACGCATCCCGACGAGGTGTTCCTCGACCGGGGCTTCGCCTTCCGCCTGCTCAGCGACGGCGCGCCGGCGGCGAACGTCGCCGTCCACCTGCGGCGCGGCGACGAGCAGTACGCGGACACCAAGACCGACATGACGATCACCACCGACGCGCAGGGCCGCGCCACGGCCCGCTTCCCCCGCCAGGGCGTCTACATCCTGGAGGCCCGCTACCCCGGCGACGCCGCTCCCGGCGCCGCGCCGGCCGCGCGCACGACCTCGCTGTCCCTATCGCTGGAGGTGACGCCCTAGGTCGTCCCGTCGGCCTCGGGTCGCGGCGCGGTCCACGGATCGGCGCCCGCGGCCACCGCCGCACGCACCTCGTCGGTGTGCTGGCCCAGGGTCGGCGGGTGGCGGCGGATGTCGGGCGGGGTGCGGTCGAAGCGCAGGGGCGAGCGCATCGCGAGGTAGGGGCCGGCGCCCGGGATGTCGTGGCGCTCGAAGAAGCCCACCGCCTCCAGGTGCGGATCGCTCGTGAGCGCGTTTAGCCGGTTCAGGGCGATGGCCGGGATTCCCGCCGCGCGCAGCGCCTCGACCCACTCGGCCGTGCTGCGTGTCGGCGTCACGGTGTCGATCAGGGCGTAGAGCTCGCCGATGTGCGCGGCGCGGGTGGCGGGATCGGCGAAGCGGGGGTCGCGCGCCACCGTCTCCGTCCAGCCGGCCAGCGCGAAGAAGGCACGCCATTGAGTATCGCTGTAGGGCAGCATGCCGATGTGACCGTCCTTCGTCGGGTACGGCTTGCGGTGAGCGGTGGCTATGCGGGGGTAGCCGTACGGTCCGGTCGGCGGCTCCCAGGCGTGGCCGAACAGGTGCTCGGCGAGGGTGAAGCCGACCAGGCTCTCGAACATGGGGACCTCGACGAACTGGCCCTCACCCGTCCGCTCGCGGTGGAACAGCGCGGCCAGCACGGCCTGCCCCATGAAGAGGCCCGCCGTCTTGTCGGCGATCACCGCGGGCAGGTAGCGCGGGCGCGGATCGCCGTCGGCGCGCGGCAGGAGGTCGGCGCAGCCCGAGGCCGCCTGGATCAGGTCGTCGTAGGCCGCCTCGCCCGCGTACGGCCCCTCGGCGCCGAAGCCGGAGCCGTGGACGTAGACCACATCGGGCCGGAGCGCCCGCACGCCGTCGTAGTCCAGCCGGAGGCGGCGCAGGCCTTCCAGGCGGACGGTGGCGGCGAACACATCGCAGCCGGGGATCAGGGCGCGGAGCACGGCCAGGTCCGCCGGGTCCGCGAGGTCCAGCATCACGGAGCGCTTGTTGCGGTTGATGGTGGCGAAGATCGGCCCCATGCCCTCCGGCCCGTCCTCCGGCCCGTGGCCGGCCCAGCGCATCACGTCGCCGTGTCGGCCGTCGGGGGAGGGGGCCTCCACCTTGATCACCTCAGCGCCGAGGTCGCCCAGCATCTGCGTAGCGTAGGCGCCGAACACCACGGCGGTCAGGTCGAGCACGCGGACGCCCTTGAGCGGGCCGCGCGCCTCGGGCGCCAGGACGGCGTCGACGGGCACGGCCGACGCTAGTGGCGCTGGTCGGCGGTGGCGTCGCGCGCGGCCTTGAACTCGCTGCCCGCCTTCCAGCCCGGCCACACGCCGGGCGCCGCCACTTCGCGGCCGAGGCGGTAGGCGAGGCCGGCGTCCAACGCCATGCCGGTGAAGTCGATGGAGCTGTCCCACTCGTCCGCGGGCTGGTGGTAGCGGTCGCGGGTGTAGGCCTGCGACTTGGCCGTCCCCGCCGCGACGCCGCCTGCGTAGAGGTCGCGCCCGCTCTCGACGGAGAGCGCCGGCACGCCGCGCTTGGCGAAGCCGAAGTGGTCGGAGCGGAAGAAGTGGCCCGCCTGGGGCTCCGCGTCCGGCGTGAAGCTGCGCCCCTCCGCCTGCGCGGCGGCGACCAGCCGGTCCTGCAGCTCGCCCTTGCTGTCGCCCGAGACGGAGACGTCGCGCGCCGGGCCGGAGCCGGACAGGGCGTCGATGTTGATGTCGGCCACCGTGGTCGCCAGCGGGTAGAGCGGGTGGCTGGCGTAGTACTCGGAGCCCAGCAGGCCCTTCTCCTCCGCCGTCACCGTCATGAAAACGGCGGTGCGCGCCACGGGCGGCGCCTTGGCCCAGACGCGCGCGATCTCCAGGACGGAGGCCACGCCGTCGGCGTTGTCGATCGCGCCGTTGTAGATGCGGTCGCCGCGCGCGTCGGGCGCGCCGACGCCCAGGTGGTCCCAGTGCGCGGTGTAGAAGATCGTCTGCTCCGGCCGGGTGGTCCCTTCCACCTTGCCCAGGATGTTGTGGCTGACGATGTTCTTGTGGTCCACGGCGAAGTCGGCGCTGAACTTCGCCTTCAGCTCCACCGGCCGGAAGTCGGCGCGGCGGGCGCGGCGCTTCTCGGCGTCCAGGTCCAGTCCTGCGGACTTGAACAGGTCGACCGCGAGATCGCGCTGCATCCAGCCTTGCAGGAGGGCGTGCGCCTTGGCCGGGTCGTCGCGCACGATGTCGAACTGGGCGTTGCCGTTGCTGTTCTTGACGGTGTTCCAGCCGTAACTGGCGGCGGCGGTCTCGTGGATGATGAGCAGGCCCAGGGCGCCTTGACGCGCGGCCTCCTCGTACTTGTAGGTCCAGCGGCCGTAGTAGGCCTCGGCCTTGCCGCCGAACTTGCCGGCGACGGGTTCGCCCGGCTCGGCCTCGAAATCGGGGTCGTTGATCAGGCAGACGGCGATCTTGCCGTGCAGGTCGACGCCCTTGAAGTCGTCCCAGCCCTGCTCGGGCGCGTGCACGCCGTAGCCGACGAACACCATGGGCGCGTCGGCGATGGACACGCGGTCGACGGGGCGCAGCGCCTGGACGACCACCTCCTGCGTCTGGGTCAGCGGCCGCGCCGCGCCGCCGGCGGGAGTGACGGAGAGCTTCACCGGGCCCGTCACCTCGAAGCGCGCCAGCGGCACGTCCTGCGTCCAGCCGCCGTGCTCGCCCGCGGGCTTGAGGCCCGCCGCCTTCATATGCGCGACCACGTAGTCGATCACGCGCGCCTCGGCCGGGGTGGCGGGGCCGCGGCCCTCGAAGCTGTCCGCCGAGAGTTCGCGCGTGACGTCCGACAGGCGCTGCGGATCGATGGGCGTCGGCGGCGGGGCCGCGGACGTGGCGAGCAGCGCGGCGAGCAGGACTGAGATCATCGACAAACGACTCCGGGACGGCCGTCGAACCTAGCGTCTGCGCGCCGGATGCGAAGACGTATTCGCCTAAGCCGGCCGGCGCGCTTTACGCCGCTCCGCTCCCGCCGTTTGACCGCCGCGATCGGGCGAGATGTCCACGTCCGCCGTGGCGCCGTCCACGGTGCTCAGCACGCCGGCGCCGGCGGCCCGGGCGGCGGCTTGCCGCCGACGAGGCGGCCGAGCGCGCCGAGGACGCTCCTGATCCCCTCCACCGGCGGCGGAGGCTTGGCGCTCGCGTGCGGCTTGGTCAGGGTCCCGCTGATGACGATGGGCGCGCGCAGCTGGACGAGGGGGTGCGGGCCGCTCGCCGAGGCGTGCAGCTGCAGGGCCAACCGCTCGTCGCGCAGGTCCACCTCGCCGCCGCCCGTCGCCGCGCCGCTCGCCGTGACCACGACCAGCCGCGTCGCCCGGGCCACGCCGCCGGCCAGCGTGAAGTCGGCGACGGCGCAGCGGAGCGGCGTCTTGCCGCCCGGCGAGAGCATCGCCGCCAGGCCGCCCAGCACGTCGCCGCTTAGCGCGGCCGCCGCCAGCTTCGGCGCCGCGGCCGCTGTCAGTCGAAAGCCGGCGCGCCCCTGCGCGGTGGCCGCCTGCCGCGCGATCGACGGCCCGGTCCCGCGCACCTGCACGTCCGCATCGAGGAGCCCGCCCGACCCGCGCCGGCCGCCGGCGAGCCGCAGGCCGTGCACGTGGGCGTCCAGGCGCCCGGCCGGCTGCGGCGGGGTCGTGTCGAGGGCGTAGTCGATGCGCACCGCCCCGCCGTTCATGGCGAAGGTCAGCGGCGCGAACGCCAGCCGGCCCTGCGCGAGGCGGAGGCGCAGGGCGAGGCTGGTGACCGGGGCGCCGAAGCCCGTCGCCGTGTCGGCTCGGTAGTCCAGCGCGTCGTCGCTGCCGCCCAGCCGTCGCAGGGACACCGGCGTCTGCGAGAACAGCTTGCCCGACGGCGTTCGGCCGTGGCCCGAGACGCCGGCGGACGCCCGCGTCGCCGCATGCGGCGGCGGGCTGGCCAGCAGCACGCGCAGGTCGGCCGCGGCGAGCCGGTGCGAGTGCAGCGTCGCCGAAATCGTGCGGCGCGCCGTGTGGTCGGAGCGGATCTCGCCCGTCACGTCGCTGTCGCCGAGCTTGGCGTCCAGGTGCGTCAGCGAGAAGCGGTGGCCCTCCCGGTGCAGGTGGCCGGACAGGCGGAACGGCGGCGAGTTGGGCGTCAGCAGATTGAAAAGGTAGATCAGGTCGGCGAGATTCGGCCCCTGCGCCTGAACGTCGGCGTCGAGGCCGCGGAAGTCGAAGGGCGCCTGCGCGGTCCCGGCCAGCCGCAGGTGCGTCGCGCCGTCCTCCATCTCAACCTGGAAAGCGTGGGGGGCGCCCGGCTTGCGCGCGTTCAGCGGGCCGCCGCGGGCCACGACACGGAACGCCTCGCCCTGCAGCACGCCGCCGCCCTGCAGGCTCAGCGGCAGGTCGGCGACTGTGGGGTCGTGCGCGAAGGCGCCCTGCAGCGCGAGGTGGCGCTGGGGATCGTCCATGTCCAGGCGACCGCCGGTGATGGACAGCGTCCGGGTCGCGCCCAGGAAGCCGGAAGCGCCGCTGCGGCCGTGGCCGAAGGTCCAGTTGTCGTCGCCGGGGCCGAGCCGGCGCAGGTGCAGCTCCGGCGAGGTCAGGCGCACCTCGGGCGCCTCCAGCCGGCCGAGCAGCAGGGGCCAGGGCCGCAGCACCAGCTCCGCCCGGGGCGCCTGCACGAGGTCGCCGGGCCCGAACTTGCGCGGCTGCCCGACGTGCAGGTCGGAGAAGACGAGCCGCAGGCCCTCCGGCGCGCTCGTGACCGCGAGGTGGGAGAAGCGCACCGCCCGGTGGAGCTTCGCCTCCAGCACCGTGCGGACCAGCGGGCCGCCGGCGCCGCCCGCCAGGGCGGCGGCGGCCAACGCGACGAGCGCGGCTGCGGACGCGGCGACCACGCCCGCCACGATCGCCACGCGCTTGAGACGGATCGCCGGCCGCGCCGCCGGATCGCCTGTGTTCAATCCGACCCTCGCCGTCGCAGCGCCCCGCTCCGCAATGGCCCGCGATCCCCCACGTTCCGCCGCCGCTCTGGCGCGGCGCTCACCAGGGCTCGGCCCAGGGGCGCAGGTCGAGCTCATGCGTCCAGGCGGAGCGGCCCTGATGGTGCAGCCAGACGTAGTTGCGCGCGATCTCGTCGGGGTCGAGCACGCGTGCGTCGGCGGCGCGGGCGTCGTAGTCGGGCAGGGCGCCGCGGGTGAAGGCGCCGGCCACCGGCCCGTCGATCACCACGTGCGCGACGTGGATCCCCTCAGGCCCCAGCTCGCGCGCCATGGACTGCGCCAGCTGCCGCAGCGCCGCCTTGGCTCCGGCGAAGGCGGAGAAGCCCGCCGCGCCGCGCGTGCTGGCGGTGGCCCCGGTGAACAGGATGGTGCCGCGCCCGCGCGGCGTCATCACGCGAGCCGCCTCTCGCCCCGTGAGGAAGCCGGCCAGCGCCGCCATCTCCCACACCTTGGCGTAGACGCGCGCGGTGGTCTCCACGACGGGGAAGCGCACGTTGGCCCCGATGTTGAACACCACGACCTCCAGCGGCCCGACCTCCCGCTCGACGCGGTCGAACAGCTCGACCACGCCGGCCTCCTCGCGCGCGTCGACGCCGTAGGCGTGCGCCTCGCCGCCCTCGGAGCGGATCGCGTCGGCCGTGGCCTGCAGTGCGGCGAGGTGGCGGGGGCGGCGCGTCAGGCACACGGCCAGGCCCTCGCGTGCAAAGGCGCGGGCGACCGAGGCGCCCAGGCCTTCTCCCGCTCCGACCACCAGGCAGGCGCCGCGTCGACCGTCCGTCATGGCGCGCACATTACGCGCTTCTCACGCGACAGGCAGGGCGGGCGCGCTAGAGAGCGGGCGGGGGCGTCCGCGCCCCGCCGGAGCGTCCCGCGTTGTCCGCAGCCCTCCTCGTCGCCGCCCAGCTGTTCACCTCGCCCCTGCCGGAGTTGCCGGAGATCCGGCGCGAGGCGCAGGTCACCTACCTCGACCGCACCGGCGCGGTGATCGCCGTGCGCGGCGGCAGGGTCGCTCCGCCCGTCGACCTCGACCGCCTGCCCGCCTACGTGCCCGCCGCCGTGGTGGCGATCGAGGATCGCCGCTTCTACGAGCACGCCGGCTTCGACGCGATCGGCATCGCGCGCGCCGTGGTGGCCGACCTCAGCAAGGGACGCTCGGCGCAGGGCGCCTCGACCATCACCCAGCAGCTGGCGCGCAACCTGTTCCTGACGCAGGACCAGACCGTGGAGCGCAAGGCCACCGAGCTGCTCTACGCCGTCCAGCTCGAGCGCAAGTACTCGAAGCGGCAGATCCTCGCCCTGTATCTGTCGCGCGTGTACTTCGGCTCCGGCGCGTACGGGATCGAGGCGGCGTCGCGCCGCTACTTCGGCCACCCGGCGTCGAAGCTGACGCTGCGCGAGGCGGCCACGCTGGCGGGGGTGCTCAAGAACCCCTCCGGCTACGACCCGGCCGAGCACCCGGACCGCTCCGCCGAGCGCGCGACGCTGGTGCTCGACGCCATGGTCGACACGGGCGCGATCACCGCCGCCCAGCGCACCCGCGCGCTCGCCAAGCCGCTGAAGACCGTCTCGCGGGCGAGCACGGCGGCGGCGCAGTACTTCGTCGACTGGATCGATGGGCAGGCGCGCGCGCGGATGGGCGGCGCGGCGCGCGAGGACATGGTGGTGGAGACCACCCTCGACCTCGCCCTGGAGGCGCGGGCGGCGCAGGTGCTCGACGACGCGGTCGCGCGCGGCGCGAAGCAGGGCGTTGAGCAGGGGGCCGTGGTGGCGCTGGACGGCGCGGGCGCGGTGCGCGCGCTGGTGGGCGGCACCGACTACGCCGCCGCGCCCTACGACCGGGCGGTGCTCGCGCACCGCCAGCCGGGGTCGGCGTTCAAGCCGTTCGTCTATCTCGCGGCGATGGAGGCGGGGCTCACGCCCGACACGCCCGTGGTCGACGAACCGGTGACCATCAACGGCTGGTCGCCCCGCAACTTCGAGCCCGAGTTCCTGGGTCCGACGACGCTGCGGGTCGCGCTGGCGCACTCGGTCAACACTGTGGCCGCGCGCCTCGCCGACCAGGTCGGCCGCGGGCGCGTGGCGGCCACCGCCCACCGGCTGGGAATCGCCTCGCCGATCGGCGAGGCGCCGGCCATGGCGCTGGGCGCCTACGCCGTGACGCCGCTGGAGCTGGCGACCGCGTACGACGCCTTCGGCAACGGCGGCCGGCGCGTGGCGCCGTACGGGATCGTACGCGTGCTGACCGCCGGCGGCCGGCTCGTCTGGCGCGCGGCGCCGCCGCAGACGGCGCCCGCGATCGCCAACCCGCCCCTGTCGGAGCTGAACGACATGCTGCGCGGGGTGGTCGCGCGCGGCACCGGGACGCGCGCGGCCGTGCCCGGCCGCGACGTGGCCGGCAAGACGGGCACCACCAGCGACTTCAAGGACGCCTGGTTCGCCGGCTACACGGGCGGGCTCGCGGCCGTGGTGTGGATGGGCCGCGACGACGGCGCGCCTATGCGCGGCGTCACCGGCGGGAGCTGGCCAGCGGAGGCGTGGCGCGGCTTCATGAGCTACGCCGCCCCGCACGTCGGGGCGGGTCCCATCCCCGCGGGGCCGCCGGCGCCCGCTCCGCCGCCTCCGCCGCCTGTCCCGCCGGCCGCGCCGCTTCCCGCCGACCCGGTCGGCGACCTGCTGCACGACGGGGTGGCGCCGCGCGGATGAGCCCGGCCGGTCGGGGATGGCGCCCACGGCCGCCGCGCCCCACCTCCACCGCTTGATCTCCCGCCGTTTCATCCTCAGCCGCACGCTCGGCTTCGCCGCGGCGGCCGGCGGACTCTGGCTGCTGCGCGACAAGGTGATCTGGCCGGCGCCGCGGCCCGCCTTCACCCCGGGCGGCGAGGGCGGCGGCTGGCTGCCGCTGGAGCCCGACATCCTGGTGCCCATGGTGGAGGCGACGGTGAACGGCCGGCGTGTCCGCGCCCTGGTGGACAGCGGCGCGCAGGCTTCGGTCGTCGACCGGGCGTTCGCGGAGTCGCTGGGCGCCCTGTCGGCCATGAGCGTGCCGATGATGGCCTTCGGCGTCTCGGGCAAGCCGCAGGCGGGCCGGGCCGCGGTGGTCGACGTCCGCCTGGGCGCCATGGCGCTGCCGCGCCTGCACGTGGCCGCCCTCGACCTCGGTCCGCTCGCCCCGCTGCGAGGCGGGTCCGACACGCCCGCCGCCCTCGTGATCGGGCAGGACGTGTTGCGCACCCTGCGCCTCGAGCTCGACTTCCCGGAGGGCCGGCTCGCTTTCCGGCCGCCTGGGAGCGCCGCCGCCGAGACCACGCCCGTGCCGGCGCGCAAGGACGGGGACGAGCTGGTCGTCGATGTGATCGTGGAAGGCTACGCCACGCCCGCGGTGGTCGATACGGGGCTGAGCGCCGCCCTGGCCCTGTCCGAGGAGCTCGCCGCCGCGGCGGGCCTGCTCGGCCCCGATCGCAGCATCCGCACGACGCGCAGCGTCACCCTCGGCGGCTCGGCGCCCGGGCGCGAGGTGCTGGCCGACACGCTGAGCTTCGGCGGGCGCACGCTCCACCACGCGTCCGTGGCCGTCTACGCGCGGCCGACGGTGTCGCTGATTCCCCGCGCGCTGCTCGGCTCGGGCGCCCTGCGCCGCTCGCGCGCCCTGCTGGACCTGGGGGCGGGACGGCTGTGGCTCGGCCCGGCGGAGACGCCCGTCCGGCTGCTCCCCCTGGCGTGACGCTCAGCGCCGCGAGGGCAGCATCCGGTCCAGGAGGCCGAAGTGGTCCACGGGAGCCAGGCGCTCCAGCCAGCTGAACACCCGCGCGTCGTTTCCGACGATCACGCGGGCGGCGCGGCGCTCCAGCCCGTCGGCGATGATCTTACCCGCCTGCTCGGGCGGCATGCGCAGGAAGCGCTGGGCCGCCTTCTGCCCCTGCGCGATCTCGTCGGGCGAGAGCGACTGGCTCATGCGCGCCCGCTTGGCGATGTTGGTGGCCACCCCGCCGGGATGCACCACGGTGACGCCCACGCCCGAGTCCTTCAGTTCGCGCCGCAGCGCGTTGGAGAAGCCGCGCACGGCGAACTTGCTGGCGCTGTACGCCGTCTGCCCCGCGGGCGCGATCAGCCCGTAGAGGCTCGACACGTTGACCAGCTGCGACGGCCGGGCCTCGCGCAGGAGCGGCAGGAAGGCGCGCGTCATGCGCACCACGCCGTTGAGGTTGATCCCCATCAGCCAATCGAAGTCGGCTTCGGTCGTGGTCTCAAAGGTGCCGCCGAGCGCCACGCCCGCCACGTTGGCCACCACCGCGGGGGCCGCGCCGCCGTGGGCCGCGCGCACCGCCTCCGGCAGGTCGGCCACGGCCTCCCGGTCCGCCACGTCCAGCCGGTGCGTGGAGACGTGCGCGCCGACCGCCTCCGCCTGCGAGGCCGTCTCCGCCAGCCCGGCGGCGTCCACGTCGGCCAGGGCCAGGGCCATGCCGCGCCGCGCCAGCTCTCCCGCCAGCGCCTGGCCGATGCCGCTGCCCGCGCCGGTGATGACGGCGAGGCGCCCGCGCAGGGGGAGGGGAGAGCTCATGCCGACACTCTGCCCGCCGCCGGCCGCCGCGGTCCAGCGCCGCCCGTCGGTTGCGAGCGGTTCGCAAGGGGAGTAGCGAAGCCGGCGTGCTGATCGCCATCCCAGACGTGCTCACGCCCGCGCAGGTCGCCCACGCCCGCGCCCTGTTGGGGGGTGCGGAGTGGGTCGACGGCCGCGTCACCGCCGGCGCGCAGTCCGCCCAGGCCAAGAACAACCTGCAGGTCCCCGAGGATGCGCCCGCCGCGCGCGAGCTGCAGCAGCTGATCCTGCGCGCGCTCGGGACCAACGAGCGCTTCGTCTCCGCCGCCCTGCCGCTGCGCGTCTTCCCGCCCCTGTTCAACCGCTACGACGCCGGCCACGGCTTCGGCGCGCACGTGGACAACGCCATCCGCTTCGCCGCCGGCCAGCGCTTCCGCACCGACGTCTCCTGTACGCTCTTCCTCACCGAGCCGGACGCCTACGACGGTGGCGAGCTGGTGGTGGAGGACACCTACGGCGAGCAGCGCGTGAAGCTCGCGGCGGGCGCGATGGTCGTTTACCCGGGCGCGAGCCTGCACCGCGTGGAGCCGATCACGCGCGGCTCGCGCTGGGCCAGCTTCTTCTGGGCGCAGTCGATGGTGGCCGACGACGGGCGCCGCACCCTGCTGCACGGCCTCGACACGAGCGTGATCGAGGCGCGGGGCAAGCTCGGCGACAAGGACCCGACCGTGCTGCGGCTCACGGCCACGTACCACAACCTCCTGCGCCAGTGGGCGGACGCCTGAGCGCCTGACGGGGACCGACGGCCGAGCCGACACCGCCGCCACACCGCCGTCCGTCTGGTGCGAACCGCTCGCATTTTCATTTGCAGGGTCGCTCGCGTCAGCTAATAGCCGTTCGCATTCGCACGTCCTCTATCGCAGTCACCGACGGTTCCATGTCTCGCCGCTCCGCCCTGCTTTCCAGCCTGACGGCTGCGGCCACCCTGGCCCCGCTCTGCGCCTTCGCGGACGAGGTTCCGGCCGCGCCGGCCCCGGCGCCCGTCGGCGAGGTGGTGATCATCGCGCAGCAGCCGAGCGTCGAGCAGCACTCGCTCGACCTCTCCACCACCGTGTCCAAGTCGATCCAGGACACGCCGCAGGTGGTCAACGTCGTGCCGCAGGAGCTCATCCAGCAGCAGCACATCACCACGCTGGAGCAGGGTCTGCGCGACGTGCCCGGCATCACCGTCGCCATCGGCGAGGGCGGCACCCTGGCGGGCGACCAGTTCAAGATCCGCGGCCAGGACGCCTCCAGCGACATCTATGTCGACGGCCTGCGTGACTTCGGCGTCTACACGCGCGACAGTTTCGACTATCAGGAAATCCAGGTGTTGAAGGGGCCGTCGGGCTCCATGTTCGGCCGCGGCACCACGGGCGGCGCGATCAACACGATCTCCAAGCTGCCCACCCTGGGCCACGATTTCCTCAGCGTGGACGGCACGGTCGGCAACGGGGACTACTACCGCGGCACGGTGGACGCGAACCACGAGATCAACGCCACCACGGCGGTGCGCCTGAACGTGATGGCCAACTCGACCGGCGTGGTGGGCCGCGACAAGGTCGACAGCGACCGCTGGGGCGTGGCCGCGGCGATCGGCTTCGGGCTCGGCACCGACAAGAGCTTCACGCTCAACTTCCTGCACCAGCAGGACGACCGCGTGCCCGACTACGGCTTGGTGATCGGCTCGCGCACGGGCGTCATCGACGCCTACCCGGTCAGCGAGTATGGCGTGCCGCGCCAGACGTTCGAGCAGTACGACACCGACCACGACCGCACCCGCGCCGACGTGCTGACCGGCCGCTTCAACTGGAACATCTCACCGAACGTCACCCTGCAGAGCGACACGCGCTTCGGCAGCTACGACCGCGACTTCCAGTACACCAGCGTCGACAGCTGCCTCGTCAACGCCGCCACCGGCCAGACCTGCGTCGACGCGCTGGTCGACGGGAACCCGGCCACGCAGCCGCTGATCACCTTCGGCGGCGGCGGACCCTACAAGCAGCGCGACTGGGGCTTCCAGAACATCACCAGCGTGCACGCCGTGTTCGACCTGTTCGGCTTCAAGAACGAGGTCGTGGCGGGCACGGACTTCAACTACCAGGAGAACCGCAAGGCGTTCAGCGCCTACACCCTGCCGCCGCTCTCCTCGGGCATCTACGCGCCGGGCACCAAGACGCCGGCGCGCAACGCCATCGTGATCAACCTGCTGACCGGCGGCGGCGACCCGCCGGCCGGCTACGCGCCCTTCCGCCCCAGCGTCACCCCGGGCGTGGCGGCCACGGGCATTCCGCTGACCTCCATCACCTCCAACACCTACATCCTGAGCTCTTACGGCGACGGGCTGGACGAGGGCGGCTTCATCACCGACCGCTTCTTCTTCACGCCGCAGCTGTCGCTGATCGCGGGCGCGCGCCTGGAGCAGTACGACGCCGAGTACGACAACCTTCTCATCTCCGGCGTCACGCAGACTTTCAAGACGGACAACTTCTTCATCAGCCCGCGCTTCTCGCTGGTGTACGAGCCCCAGCCGAACCAGACCTACTACGTCTCCTACGGCAAGTCAGTCACGCCGGTGGGCTCGGGGATCGTGGGCACGGCCACGCCCATCGCCGGCGCCACCCAGGCCTTCCAGCCCGACCAGGGCGAGACCTACGAGGCGGGGGCCAAGTTCTCGCTGATGGGCGGCCGCCTGGGCGTGGACACCGCCTACTTCCACGTCGCCAAGGCCAACGCGAAGCAGACCGACCCGGTCTCGGGCGAGATCTCCAGCCAGTCGAGCCAGAAGCAGACCATCAAGGGCGTGGAGCTGGGGCTGACCGGCCGGATCACGCAGGACTGGTCGGTCAACGCGGCCTACACCTACATCGACTCGACCGTGCGGCAGGACCTGGCCTGCACCACGGCCACCGCCACGGTCGCGTCGGTGTGCTTCCCCAACCCGGTCACCACGGGCCTGCCGATCCTGCAGACGCCGGAGAACTCGGCCTTCGTCTGGACCAGCTATAGGCTGCGAGCGCTCCTGCCGGGCCTCGCGGTGGCGGGCGGGTTCACCTACGAGGACGGGTACGTGGTGCGCTACACCACGACGGGGACCGCGCCGAACCTGACGCTGACCCGCCGCGCGCTGATCCCGGACACCTTCTCGCTGGACGGGGTGATCCAGTACGAGCACCAGCACTGGCGCGGGGCGCTGAACGTCTACAATCTGACGGACCGCCTCAACTACGCCCAGGCCTTCGGCACCCGCGGCGCGCCGGCGCAGGGACGCACCTTCCTGTTCACCGTCGGCTACACCTTCTGAGCCATGATCGATCCCTTTCAGGCTCGCCCTTAGCTCTCCGTCCCCTCGGACTTGATCCGAGGGCCGAGCGGAGTGCGCCGCGTCAGCGGCTGCGCACGACCGGCGCCCGGTCCTCGGGTCAAGCCCGAGGGCGACGGAGGAGGGGAGCGGATGTGACGAGGGGTCGGAGGACGCGCGTCGCGCACCCCCCGTCTTCCGCCCGACACGCTGCGCGCCTACGGTCGCCGGCCAACAGGGAAGGCGAACCGCTTGAGCATGACGCGACGCACGGCGCTGGCCGCGGCCGCCGCCTCCACCGCCTTCGGGAGCGCCGCCGGGGCGCAGGCGCGCAAGGTGGCCACCCTCTACGGACACCGCGGGGCCTCGGCGCTGCGGCCGGAGCACACGCTGGGGAGCTACGCCAAAGCCATCGCCGACGGGGCCGACTTCATCGAGCCCGACCTCGTTTCGACCAAGGACGGCGTGCTGGTCGCCCGCCACGAGGCGGACATCTCCGAGACCACCGACGTGGCCACCCGGCCCGAGTTCCACGCCCGGCGGCGCACGCTGAGCTACGACGGGCGGACCGTCACCGGCTGGTGGACCATCGACTTCACCCTGGCCGAGCTGAAGACCCTGCGCTGCAAGGAGCGGCTGGGCCCGATCGTGCGACCGGAGAGCGCGGGCTACGACGGCCAGTTCCAGGTGGTGACCTGGGAGGAGATGATCGACTTCGCCGCCGCCGAGAGCGCCGCCATCGGCCGTACGGTGGGCCTCGTGCCCGAGCTGAAGAGCGTCACCTGGCACCGCGCGCACGGCCACGACCTGGAGGCCGAGTTCCTGCGCACCGTCGCCGCGCACGAGTACACCCGCCGCGCCCCGCTCCACATCCAGTGCTTCGAGGTGGAGCCGCTGAAGCGCCTGCGCGCGCGCCTCGGCCGCGCCGACCGGATCAAGCTTGTGCAGCTGGTCGGCGACCCCTCCGAGCGGCCGCAGGACCGGCGCGACCTCACCTACGGCGCCATGCTCACGCCCGCGGGGATGCGCGACATCAAGGCCTACGCCGACGTGGTCGCGCCGAGCCTGCGCGGCGTGTTCCCGGTGGACGCCGCCGGCAGGCTCGCCGCGCCGAACGGCCTCGTGGCCGACGCGCACAGGGCGGGGCTGGAGGTGGTGGTCTGGACTTTCCGCCCGGAGAACCAGTTCCTGCCCGTCGACCTGCGCGACGGCGGCCCGCTGCACGCGCGCAATCCGGACGGCTCGCTGACCGAGATGCGCCGTTTCCTGGACCTCGGCGTCGACGGCTTCTTCACCGACGACCCGGCGCTCGGCCGGCACGCCATCGACACCTTCGCCGCGGGCGCGGTGTGATGGCGCGCCGGACGCTCCTGGCGCTCGCCGCCGCGGCGCTGGCGGTGGCCTGCTCGCCCAAGGCGCCCGCCGCGTCCGAGCCGCTGCGCTTCTCGGTCCTGTCCACCGAGACCTCCTCGGCCGAGCAGGCGAAGTGGGCGCCGTTCCTCGCCGACCTTTCCAAGCGGATCGGGCGCGAGGTGAAGCCGTTCTACGCCGCGTCCTACGCGCCGCTGGTCGAGGCTCTGCGCTTCAAGCAGACGGACGCGGGCTGGTTCTCCAACCAGCCGGGGCTGGAGGCGGTGCGGCGCGCGGGCGGCGAGGTGTTCGCCTCCACCACCCATCCGGACGGCAGTCGCGGCTACCACTCCGTGATCGTGGTGAAGCGCGGCAGCGGGCTGACGCTCGAGCGGCTGCTCAAGTGCGACCGCACGCTGAACTTCGGCATGGGCGACCCGAAATCCACCTCGGGCACGCTGGCGCCGCGCGCGTGGCTGTTCGCGCCGCGCGGGCTCGACCCGCAGAGCTGCTTCAAGACGCTGCGCTCGGCCAGCCACGAGGCCAACCTGCTGGCGGTGGCCAACGGCGTGGTCGACGCCGCGGCCAACAACACCAACGATCTGGAGCGCCTCGTCCGCCGCCACGACCCGGCCGCGCAGGCCGTGCTCGACAAGGTGCAGGTGGTCTGGACTTCGCCGACGCTGCCGGAGGATCCGGTGATCTGGCGCCGCGACCTCGACGCGCCCACCAAGGCCCGCCTGCGGAACGCGCTCTTGTCCTACGGCGTGGGGACGGGGTCCGAGGCCGAGCGGCAGCGCAAGGTGCTGGCCGACCTCAACTTCGGCCCGTTCCAGCCCGCCGACGACCGCCACCTCCTGCCGGTGCGCGAGCTGGAGGCGGGCGACGCGCTCGTCACCGCCCGGCGCACCGGCGATGCGGCCGGCGTGAAGCGCTGGACGGCGGAGCTCGATGCGGTGCGGGCGCAGGAGAAGGCGCCCGGCTGAGCCGCGGCGCAGGCGTGCGTTCCCCCGCCCGCGGCGCTATGACCCGCGCCTCCGCACCCGGAGCCGCCCGCACGAGCCGCGCATGAGCCGCAAGATTTTCCCGGACGCCGCCGCGGCCCTCGACGGAGTCCTGCACGACGGCATGACCGTGATGAGCGGCGGCTTCGGCCTGTGCGGCAACCCGGAGAACCTGATCACCGGCCTGCTCGACTCGGGCGTGACGGGGCTGACGGTGATCTCGAACAACTGCGGGGCAGACGATCGCGGCCTATGGGTGCTGCTGAACGCCGGGCAGATCGATAAGATGATCTCGTCCTACGTTGGCGAGAACAAGCTGTTCGCCGAACTCTACCTCTCCGGCCGGCTGGAGCTGGAGCTGAACCCGCAGGGCACCCTGGCCGAGCGCATCCGCGCGGGCGGCGCGGGCATCCCCGCCTTCTTCACCAAGACGGGCGTCGGCACGGTGGTGGCCGACGGCAAGCCGCTGCAGGAGTTCGACGGCGAGACCTACGTGATGGAGCGCTGGCTCAAGGCCGACCTCTCCATCGTCAAGGCGTGGAAGGCCGACCCCGAGGGCAACCTGGTCTATCGGGAGACGGCGCGGAACTTCAACCCGATGATGGCCACCGCCGGCAAGGTGTGCGTCGCCGAGGTGGAGGAGATCGTCGAGCAGGGCGCCCTCGACCCCGACGGCGTCCACACGCCGGGCGTCTATGTCGACCGCGTGATCCAGGGGCGCGACTACAAGAAGTGGATCGAGCAGCGCACGGTGCGCCAGCGACAGCCCGCCACCGCCGCCACGGGGAGCGAAGTCTGATGGCCCAAGACAAAGGATGGACGCGCAACGACCTCGCCCAGCGCGCCGCCCGCGAGCTGCAGGACGGCTACTACGTCAACCTCGGCATCGGCATCCCGACGCTGGTGGCCAACTACGTCCCCGCGGGCATGACGGTCACGCTGCAGAGCGAGAACGGCATGCTCGGCATCGGCCCGTTCCCCTACGACGACGAGGTCGACCCCGACCTGATCAACGCGGGCAAGCAGACGGTCACGGCGCTGCCGACCACCAGTTTCTTCAGCTCCGCCGACAGCTTCGCCATGATCCGCGGCGGGCACATCGATTTGGCCATCCTGGGCGCCATGCAGGTGAGCGGGGAGGGCGACCTCGCCAACTGGACGGTGCCCGGCAAGATGATCAAGGGCATGGGCGGCGCCATGGACCTGGTGGCCGGCGTCAAGCGCGTGGTCGTGGTCATGGAGCACACCGACAAGTCCGGCGCGCCGAAGCTCCTGCCCGCGTGCGACCTGCCGCTGACCGGCAAGGGCGTGGTGGACCTCGTGATCACCGACTTGGCGGTGTTCGAGGTGGACAAGGCGCGGGGCGGCCTGACGCTGATCGAGCTCGCGCCGGGAGTGTCGGCCGACGAGGTGCGGGCGAAGACCGCGGCCGACTACCGCGAAGCCGTCGGGGCGGGCTGACGAGAGGCGGCCAGCTCGGCCGCTGCCGGAACCACCCGCGCCAGGATCTCCGCCACGCGCGCCACGCCCGCGACGTCGGCGATCAGGTCCTGGCGGACCTCCAGTTCCAGGTAGTCCAGTCCGCGCACGGTGGCGTGGGTAGGCGCGGTGTAGTCGATCAGGTCCATGGCGTAGGGCTCGTTGTCGCCCACCACCTCGCCCGGCTCGCGCCGCAGAAGCTCCAGCGCGGCGTGCGAGACCGGCGAGTTCCCCGCGTGCAGCACGCCGAAGGTCCACGGCCGGTCGAAGCCCGCCATGCGCGGCGTGAAGCTGTGCACCAGCACCAGCAGCGTCGGCGTCCCCGCGGCGGCGCGCGCGTCCAGCTCGGCGGCGATGGCGGCGTGGTAGGGCGCGTGCACCTCCGCCACCCGCGCGGCGCGCGCCTCCGCCGACAGGCCGACGTTGGCCGGCACGGGCTGGCCGTCCGACGCCTCTGGGATCGCGTCCGCCCGCGTCGGGTCGCGGTTGCAGTCGATCACCAGCCGCGACCAGCGCTGCTTGATCACCGCCGCGCCCCACGCCTCGCCCAGGCTGTCGGCCAGGGCCGCGCCGCCGATGTCCCATGCGATGTGGCGCTCCCACCCCGCCGGCGGCACGCCCATGTCGCCCAGCGCGCGGGGCACGGCGCGGCCGGCGTGGTCGCAGACGACCAGGAAAGGTGCACGGCTGCCCAACCTATGGACAATCGCCGGTTCACCTTCGCCGTGCTCAATCAGTCGCATGGTCCGAATCGCCCGCCCCGCGTTGGATTCCACAGCATGCCGATCCTGCACATCCGCCACCTGACCACCTACCGCTACCGGCGCGAGGTCGGCTTCGGCGAGCACCGGCTGATGATGCGGCCCAAGGAGAGCTACGACCAGCGCGTGCTCTCCGCCAGCCTGCGCATCTCGCCCGAGCCCTCCAGCCTCCGCCACATGCACGACGTGTTCGGCAACTGCGTCACGCTCGTACGCTTCGACCGGCGCGCGGACCGACTATCGTTCGAGAGCCGCGTCACGCTGGAGCACACGCCGGTCCCCCTGGCCGGCGACCCCGGCGAGGCGATCTCGGCGGCGGGTCCGGCCTTTCCTTTCGCCTACGGCGCGGAGGACATGCCCGACCTGCTGAGGTCCATCGAGCGCAGCCATCCGGACCCGGACGGCGTCGTGGCCGCCTGGGCGCGGCGGTTCCTGCGCTGGAACGGCGCGACGCCGGTGCTGTCGCTGCTGACCGAGATGACGCGCGCCATCCGCGCCGACTTCACCTACGCCAAGCGGCTGGACGGTCCGCCCCAGACGCCGGCGACGACGCTGGCCCTGCGCTCGGGCACGTGCCGCGATTTCGCCGTGCTGATGATGGAGGCGGCGCGCTCCCTCGGCCTCGCGGCGCGGTTCGTATCCGGCTACATCTACTCGCCCGCAACCGGGACCGTTCCTGGGGATGCGCCCGGCGTGCGTGTGGGCGGCGGCCACACCCACGCGTGGGTGCAGGTGTACCTGCCGAGCTGCGGCTGGGCCGAGTTCGACCCCACCAACGGCATCGTCGGCGCCACCGACCTCGTGCGCGTGGCCGTGGTGCGCGACCCGCGCCAAGCCGTGCCCCTGGCCGGCGTGTGGGACGGCGAGGCGGGCGACGCCCTCGGCATGGAGGTGGAGGTGGAGCTTACGGCCGCGCCTCTCGTTGAAGCGATGGCCGCCTGACGGCCGAGCTCGGCGTCTCCCCATGAAGATCCGCTGCGGGTTCGAGCTGGAGTTCACCAGCGACCTGCCCGCCCCCATGATGCTGATGCTGAGCGTGCGTCCGGAGCGTCACGCCGACCTGCTCACGCCCGAGGTGCTGCGCGCCTCGCCCGACGTCCCTGTCCACCAGTACCGCGACAGCTTCGGCAACGTGTGCAGCCGCGTCATGGCGCCTGCGGGCAAGGTGACGCTCTCCTCCGACTTCCTGATGTCCGACAGCGGCCTGCACGACCCCGTGGTGGCCGATGCGGTGCAGCACGCCATCGAGGATCTGCCGGACGAGGCGCTGATCTACCTCCTGCCCAGCCGCTACTGCGAGAGCGACCTGATGGTGAACGAGGCGTGGGACCTGTTCGGCTCCACACCGCTGGGCTGGGCGCGCGTGCAGGCCATCGTCGACCATGCACACGGGCGCATCACGTTCGGCTACCCCGACGCCCGCGCCACCCGCACGGCGCACCAGGCGCACAGCGAACAGGTCGGCGTGTGCCGCGACTTCGCACACCTGGCCGTGACGCTCTGCCGCTGCATGAACATTCCGGCGCGCTACGTCACCGGCTACCTGGGCGACATCGGCATCGATCCCGTCGACTCGGCCATGGACTTCTCGGCCTGGTTCCAGGTGTGGCTGGGCGGCGCCTGGCGCACCTTCGACGCCCGCCACAACAAGCCCCGGATCGGCCGCATCCTCATGGCCGTGGGCCGCGACGCGGCGGACGTGGCGCTGTCCACGACCTTCGGCTCGACGCAGCTGACGGGGTTCAAGGTGATCACCGAGGAGGTGGCGTAGGTCGTGTCCGCCTGCCCGGCGCCCGCCGGGATCGGCGGACGCCCTGTCACAGCCCGAGCTCGCTCAACCCCGGGTGGTCCGCCGGGCGGGGACCCTGCGGCCAGCGGAACAGGCGGTCCGCCTCGGCGATCGGCAGGTCGTCGATGCTGGCGATGCGGCGCCGCATCAGCCCGGAGCCGTCGAACTCCCAGTTCTCGTTGCCGTAGGCGCGGAACCACGACCCCGCCGCGTCGTGGAATTCGTAGGCGAAGCGCACGGCGATGCGGTCGCCCGCGAACGTCCACAGCTCCTTGACCAATCGGTAGTCGAGCTCGCGCGCCCACTTCCGGCGCAGGAAGGCCTCGATCTCCGCGCGGCCCTGCAGAAATTCGGTGCGGTTCCGCCAGCGGCTGTCCGGCGTGTAGGCGAGCGCCACCTTGGCGGCGTCGCGGCCGTTCCAGGCGTCCTCGGCGGCCCGCACCTTCCTCGCCGCGGTCTCGGCGGTGAAGGGCGGCAGGGGCGGGCGGGTCTCGTCCGGCGGGTTCGCGTCGGCCATCAATCGAGCGCCTCCACGCCCGGCCGCCCGCGCCCGCGGCCCGCATCGTCCATGCCGTAGCCGACGAGAAAGCGCGCGGGAGCCTCCCAGGCGACGAAGTCGGGCGCGACGTCGCGCGGCGTGGGCCAGGGCTTGGAGGCGAACACGGCGATCTTGACCTCGACCGCGCCCGCCCGCTCGCAGATGCGCCGCGCGGCCAGGAGCGACAGGCCGCTGTCGATCACCTCGTCCACCAGCAGCACGCGGCGCCCCGCCACCGGGCGCTGCAGCCCCGCGCGCTCCACCACCCGGCCGCTCGAGTGCGCCTCGTCGCCGTAGGAGGCGAGCCACAGGCAGTCGAACAGCGGGTCCGCGCCGCGCCGCGACAGGGCACGCGTCAGGTCGGCGGCGAACCACAGGCCGCCGGTGAGGAGGCACACGACCACCGTCTCGTCGTCCACGTGCGGGCGCACGGCGTCGGCCAGCGTCTCGATGCGCGCGGCCGCTTCGTCCGGAGTGAGGAGGAGTTCGGCCATGGCGGGCGCGCCTTTAGCACCGCCGCGCCGGTCGGCTAAGCGTCCTCAGCGCTGTGCGGGAAGCGCGTAAGGGCTGGAGGCGGGCAGGGGGGCCGCGTCGGCCACAGGGCCGCGGGGCGGAGCGGGCGCGGCGGCCGCGGCGCTCGCCTCGCGGACCGGAGACACCGTCGTGTGGGCGGGCGCCTTGCGCGGGGCCGGGCGGGGCGCGTCCCAGGCGAAGTCGACGCCGAACTCGGCCGCGTCCACGGGCGGATCGTAGAACACGGCGCGGAAGGGGCGCGTCTCGCCCGGCGCGATCTCGCCCGCGGCCGGCGTGACGTGCTGCACGGCTTGGCGCCGGCCGGCCTTGTCGAACACCGACACCTGCAGCGGCGCGGGGCGGCGCGGTCCCGTCTCCACGTTGCGCAGCGCGCCGGTGACGAGGAGGATCTGGCGCCCGTTCTCCAGCCCTGGTCCGCCCGTGACGCCCTCCAGGGACAGGCCGGTCGGGTTCACCGGCATCTTCACCGCGGCGTAGGCGGCGTTGGCGCGGGGGAAGGCGTGGACCACCTCCACGCGGAACAGCACGGCTGCGAGCGCAAGCACGACGAACACGGCCGACAGCGCGGCCCAGACCACGCCCGCAGCCACCGCCTCGCGCGTCTGCTTCTGCGCCTGCACGCGCGCCCGGTAGGCCCGCGGCGAGGACGCCGGGACGGCGTCTGAGGGCGCGCCCTTGCCCGCGCCGAGCGTCAGCGGCGGCGAGGTTTCGGGCGCGGCGCGCCACTCCTCCGCGCAGGAGGCGCAGCGCACGGTGCGGCCGGCCGTCGGCACCGCGCCGTCCTTGACGAAGTACCGCGTGGCGCAGGATGGGCAGGTCAGTATCATGAACCGAATCCCGCCTCCCGCTCCCGTCGTCCCCGGAGCTCCCCGCCCATGCCATCCGCCGCGCCGGCCGTCGGCCTGAGCCGATCCGCCGTTCCCGGCGAAGGCGGACCGACCGTGCGGTTCGAGGGCGTGGGCATGCGCTACGGGCGCGCGCCCGAGGTGCTCCGCGACCTGGACCTCACGTTAACCACGGGCTCCTTCCAATTCCTTACCGGCCCGTCGGGGGCGGGCAAGTCGAGCCTGCTCAAGCTGATCTACCTGGCGCACCGCCCCTCGCGCGGCCTCGTCACCCTGTTCGGCCGCGACATCGCCTCCGCGGGGCGCGACGAGCTGCCGCTGCTGCGCCGGCGCATGGGGGTGGTGTTCCAGGAGTTCCGCCTGCTCGACCACCTCAGCGTGTTCGACAACGTCGCCCTGCCCCTGCGCCTGGCGGGGCTCAAGCCCGGCGAGTACCACGACGACGTCGAGGAGCTGCTGCAGTGGGTCGGCCTGGGCTCGCGCGCCGACGCCCAGCCCGCCACCCTGTCGGGCGGCGAGAAGCAGCGGCTGGCCATCGCCCGCGCCGTGGTCGCCCGGCCCGAGCTCATCCTGGCCGACGAGCCCACGGGCAACGTCGATCCGCAGATGGGCGCGCGGCTGATGCGCCTGTTCCTGGAGCTGAACCGCCTGGGCGCCACCGTGCTGATCGCCACGCACGACCTCCCGCTGGTCGAGCGCATGGGCAAGCCCGTGCTGCACCTGGACGGCGGCCGGCTGCAGGACGCCGCGTGAGCGCCTCCGCCCGCGCCGCCCCGCTGCTGCCCGTCCGCGGCGAGGGCGAGTCGGCGCTGCGCTTCGTGGTCGCGGTGCTGGCGGCGCTCGCGTGCCTGGCGGCGGTGACCGCGGTGGCCGGCGCGCGCGCGGCCTCGCTGTGGGGCGCGGACCTGCGCGCCTCGGCCACCGTGCAGGTGCGCGCCGGCCCCGGCGAGACGCCGGGCGAGGCCGCCGCCCGCGCCGCGGAGGCGCTCGCCGGCGTGCCCGGCGTGGCGGAGGCCCGCGCGCTGGGACGGCCGGAGGCGGAGAAGCTGCTGGAGCCGTGGCTGGGCGTCGGCAACGTGCCTCCCGACCTGCCCCTGCCGGAGCTGGTGGCCGTGGAGCTCGACCCGCACGCCCCCGCTCCCGCCCGCGCGCTGGAGGCGGCGCTGATCGCCGCGCACGTGGACGCCGGGGTCGACGACCACAGCCGCTGGCTCGGCGACGTGGAGCGCGCCGCGGGCGTGCTGGCGGGGGCGGCGCTGGCGGCCTGCGCGCTGCTGTTCGCGGCGGCGGCGGCGGCGATCGCCTCGGCCACGCGGGCCGCGCTCTCGGCCCGGCGCGAGGTTGTGGAGGTGCTGCACCTGTCGGGCGCGCGCGACCGGTTCGTGGCGGGGCTGTTCCAGCGCCGCTTCGCCTGGCTGGCGGCGCAGGCGGGGGCCCTGGGCGCGCTCGCGGCGGCGGCCGCGGCGGCGGGGGCGCGCCTGTTCGGCGGGGAGGGCGGCTTCACCGCCGCCCTGCCGCTGCACTACGGCGACCTCCTGGTGATGCTGCCGTGCCCGGGGCTGACGGCGCTGGCGGCGGCCGTCTCCGCCCGCGCCACGGCGACGGCGATCCTGCGCGAGCGGCCCTAGCCTTTGCGCTTGCCCGCGAGCGTGGGCGCCCCATTCTCCCGGTCGCGCGCTCCGGCGGCGGCGGGATGGGGTTTCCCGTGGCGCGAAGCGTTCTAGGGAGGACGGGTGAAGCTCCTGTTCCTGCTCGCGCTCTTGACGATCCTGTGGGCCGCCGGCCTGTGGGCGTTCGCCGAGCGCGTGGCCGCGTCCACGCCCGCGGGCGAGCCGCCCGAGGCCGACGGCGTGGTCGCCCTGACCGGCGCCTCCAACGTGCGGCTGGAGGCGGCCGAGCAGCTGCTGGAGGACGGCAAGGGCCGCCGCCTGCTCATCTCGGGCGTCAACCCGCAGGTCACGCGCCCGCAGGTCAAGGAGGTCGCCCGCGGCGCCGGCCGCAAGTGGGACTGCTGCGTCGACCTGGGCTTCCGCGCGGAGAACACCCGCGGCAACGCGCAGGAGACCGCAGGCTGGGCGCGCTACCACGGCTACCGCTCGCTGATCGTGGTCACCGCCGACTACCACATGCCCCGCGCCGTGCTGGAGCTGCAGGCGCGCACGCCCGGCGTGCAGCTGTATCGCTATCCCGTGGTCACCGACCTGGACGCGCGGCGCTGGTGGCGCACGGGCGCGAGCGTGCGGCGCATGGCGGTGGAGTACTGCAAGTACCTGGCGATCCTGGGCCGCGAGGCGGTGCTGGGCCTCGGCCGCCAGCTCGGCGTCGACCATCCGCCCGCGGCGCTCCAGCCGGCGAGGGCGGGGTGACCGCCGCGGCGCCCGTCCGTTCCCGGGCGACGGCGCGCGTCTGGGCCGGGTCGCTCGCCTTCACCGCCTGGCTCTACGGCTCCATGGCGGTGCTGGGCACGGTGGCGACCCCGCTGCTGCTGTTCCGGCGCGAGCGGGCCTGGTCGCTGGTGCGCGTGTGGGTGCGGGGCGTGCTGTGGGGCCTGCGCGTCTTCTGCGGCGTGCGCGTGGAGGTGCGCGGGCGCGAGCACGTGCCGGCCGGGGCCGCGCTGATCGCCGCCAAGCACCAGTCCATGCTCGATACGGTCGCGCCCTTGGACCTGCTGCCCGACCCCGCCTACGTGCTCAAGCGCGAGCTGATGCGCCTGCCGTTCTTCGGCTGGTGGGCGGCCAAGCTCGACATGGTGCCCATCGACCGCGCCGGCGGGGCCACGGCGCTGCGGGCCATGACGCACGCCGCCCGCGACCGGCTGGCCGACGACCGCCAGCTCATCATCTTCCCGGAGGGCACGCGGCAGGAGCCGGGCGCCGCGCCGGACTACAAGCCGGGCGTGGCCGGACTCTATCGCGAGCTGCAGGCGCCGTGCACGCCGGTGGCCACCAACAGCGGCCTGCACTGGCCGCCGCACGGGGTGCTGCGGTTCCCCGGCGTGGTGGTCTACGAGTTCCTGCCCTCCATCCCGCCCGGCCTCAAGCGTGCGAGCTTCATGGCCGTGCTCGAGGACCGGATCGAGGACGCCTCGACCGCCCTGCTCAGCCGCTGAGCCGCGCCTCCACCCGCGCCAGCAGCGCCTCCAGCTCCGCGTCGGCGCAGCCCTCGGCGCGGAGGTGGGCGACGAGGTCGCGCAGGTAGTCGGCGTTCGATCCGGACAGACCGGACGCGCCCGCGATCAGCTCCGCCCGCCGCTCCAGCGGCAGCGCGCCCGCCCATTGAGGATGCGTCTGGTCCGAGACGAAGGTCAGCGCCGTCGCCACGCGCCCGTCGTCGAGCTCCACCGGAAGCCGCGCCTCCACGTAGGTCTCGGTCGGCTGCTCGCGTTCGAGCAGGTAAGCGTAGGTCGCCGCCCACTCAGCCGCCGCGACCCGGTAGGCGGCGCCCCGCACGCCGGACCCGGACAGCAGGCCCAGCACGAGGCCCGGCCGGGCCGGCGTGCCGCGATGGTGCACCGAATAGATGCAGAAGGCGCGGCGGCGGCCCTTGAGCTCGGCGGCGCGGCGCTCCAGGAACGCGAACCCCGGCCGCCACATCAGCGAGCCGTAGCCGAACACCCAGCCGGTCCCGTCCTCGCCCGCGTCCATGCCGCCCCGCCGTCCGCCCGTCGTGCCCGCCGAGGCGCCCCCGCGCAAGCGGCGCGCGTGGCTCGTGTTCGTCCCTTTCACGGTGGGCGTGCTGTTCCTGGGCGCCTGCGCCGCGGGGTGGGTGGTGCTCCGCGGCCGCGTGGCCGAGGCGCTGGACGGGGCGCAGGCGCAGGCGCACGCGGCGGACGTCGACCTGTCGCTCGGCGCGCGGCGGATCGGCGGCTTCCCGTTCCGCATCCGCATCGCGTGCGGGCCGGTGCGCCTGGCCCTGCGCTCTGGCTGGCGGATCGAGTCGCCCGCGCTGGTGGCTCAGGCCTACGTGCTGGCCCCGCTCCACTGGGTGCTGGTCGCACCCGACGGCTTCACCGTGACCCGGCCGGAGGGCGGCCCGGTGCGCGTGACCGGCCGCGCCGTGCGCGCCAGCGTCGCCGGCGTGGAGAGCTCGCCCTGGCGCGTGACGCTGGCGGGCGACGACGTCGCATTCGCCACGCCGCCGGGCGCTCGCCCGTTCTCGCTCACGAGCGCCGTGCGCATCGGGCTGTACCTCAAGCCCGCGCCGGGCGGGGCGGCGGGGGACGGGGCGGTGCTGCTCGACCTGGCGCGGGCCCGGGCCACGCCGGGGAGCCTCGCCTGGAACCTGGCCCCCGACGCGCCGATCGACGCCGCCGTGGAGGCCCGGCTGACCGCGCTCTCCGCCTTCCGCGGCCGGGACTGGGGCGAGGCGGTGCGGCGGTGGCGCGACGCGGGCGGCGCGCTGCGCATCGGCCACGCCGAGGCGCTGGGCGGCCCCACCGAGCTCTGGGCCGAGGGCGGCGCGGTGGCCGTAGGCGTCGACGGCCGGCTGGTCGGCGACGCCCCCCTGCGCCTGCGCCAGGCGCCGCAGCTGTTCTCCGGCCCGGCCGGCGCGCAGACCGTCTCCGTCCAGCCCCTCGACCGCCGGACGCGCGAGCAGGCCGGTTCGCGCTTCGACCTGCGGCTCGGCGACGGCGAGGTGCGTCTCGGCCCCGTGCGCGTCGGCCCCTCGCCCAAGGTCGGCTGATGGACGCCTCGGCCACCCCCGACGATCCCGACCTCCCCGGCTTCGACCCGGCGCGCGCCGAGGCGCTGCTCGCCGCCCTGCGCGTCGCGGCGGCCGAGGGCGTGCGGCCGGCCGCCCCCGACACGCTCGACCCGGTCGCCCGCGGCCGCGAGCTGCAGCGCCTCCTGGCCGCGCGTGGCGCCCTGCCGGCGCGCACGGCGGCGGCCGTCTGGCGTGAGCTGGAGGGTGCGCGGCTCGACCGGGCGGGCGTGCTGCGGATCGCCGTCTGGGGCGGGCGCGAGCCGGAGGCCGTGGTCGCCCATGCCCGCCGGCGGTTCGGGTCGGCGCCGCGCTTCGCCTCCGCGCGCAGCCCCGAGCAGGCGCTGGACGCCGCCGCCGGCGCGCCGGGGATCGTCGCCGTGCTGCCGTTGGAGGGCGCGTGGTGGGGACGGCTGCTCGCGCGGCCCACGCTGCGCGTGTTCGCCGCCGCTTGGCCGGAGCTGCGGCCCGGCCCGCCGCTGGCGCTCGCCGTCGCGGCCGTGGAGCTCGACGCCACGGGCGACGACCGCACCTTCTGGGTCACCGACGCCCCCGGCCCGGCCGAGCGCGTGGAGGCGCAGCTGGGCGCCGCGGGCTTCGCCGCCGACCTCGCGGCCGAGGCCGGCGGCCTGCGCCTGTGGACGCTGGCCGGCTTCGTCCAGCGCGAGGACGTGCGGCTCGCCGACGCCCCCGGCCGGCTCGCGGGCGTCGTCGGCGCCGCGCCCGGACCCCTCGCGTGAGCGGCGGAAAGCCGCTAGGCGGCGCGGCCATGGACTTCGCCCCCGAACACCGCGACGCCCCGCGCCCCAAGGCGGGCCTGCTCGACATCGCCCCGTACGTCGCCGGCAAGGCCAAGGCGGCGGGCCACGCACATCCGCTGAAGCTCTCGGCCAACGAGAACGTGCTGGGCTGCAGCCCTAGGGCGACCGAGGCCTACCTCGCCGCCGCCGCCCGGCTGAACTTGTACCCCGACGGTCGCTCGGAAGCCCTGCGCCGCGACGTGGCCGCACGCTTCGGCCTGGAGCCCGAGCGGCTGATCTTCGGCTGCGGCTCGGACGAGGTGTTCACGCTCCTGTGCCAGACCTACCTGGAGCCGGGCGACAACGCGGTGCAGAACGCCTTCGGCTTCTTCGCCTACCGCATCAACATCCGCGCCGCCCAGGCGGAGGTGCGCTTCGCCGAGCAGCCGGGCCGCCGCATCGACGTGGACGAGATGCTGCGCTGCGTCGACGACCGCACGCGGCTGGTGTTCCTCGACAACCCGGGCAACCCCACGGGCGCCTGGCTGGCCGAGGCGGAGGTGCGCCGCCTGCACGCGGGCCTGCCCGCCGACTGCATCCTGGTGCTCGACGGCGCCTACGCCGAGTGCGTGGACGACCCGGCGTACTCAGAGGGCTTCGGGCTGGCGCGCGAGGCGGCCAACGTCGTCTGCACCCGCACGTTCTCGAAGATCTACGGCCTGGCCGGCCTGCGCACGGGCTTCGGCTACGGCCCGGAGGCGGTGATCAGCGCCATGGACCGCGTCCGCGCCCCCTTCAACGTGAACCTGCCCGCCCAGGCGTGCCTGGGCGCCGCTCTGGCCGATGACGACTTCGTACGCCGCTCGCAGGCGCTCGTCTGGGCCGAGCGCCCCCGCCTGGACGTCGCGATCCGCGCGCTCGGGAACACGGGCGTGGAGACCTACCCCGGTCAGGGCAATTTCGTGCTGGTGCGCTTCGCGGAGGAGACCGGCCGCACGGCGGCGGAGGCGGAGGCGTTCCTGGCCGATCGCGGCCTCTTGGTGCGCGGACTCGCCAACTACGGCCTGGGCGACTCGATCCGCATCACCGTGGGTCTGCCGAAGCAGAACGACGCGGTGGTGGACGGCCTGCGGGCGTTCCTGGCGACCTGACCCCCTCGGCCCCGCGCTCCGTCGCGCGGCGCCGGAAAGATAGTCCGGCGCATCGGCAGCCTGGGCGGGAGGCGGGCGTTAGCGGACTCCCCACCAGGAGACGACCATGGCCGGCAAGGCGCTGACGACGTTCGAGATCAAGAAGGCCGGCGACGGCTACACGATGCACATCGAGGACGACGCCGGTGACAGGATCGAGTTCACCGCCACAGTCGAGCAGTTGGACCTGATCTCCGAGTCGCTCATCGAGATCCTGGAGGCCGACGACTCCACCGACGCGGCGGACGAGGACGAAGACTAGAGCCGCACCGCCTCGACGGCGGGCGCCCGCCGCCGGCGTGAGCCGGAACACCCACCCAGACAGGAGAAGCAGATGATCGACCCCAACCAGATCTCGGAGCACATGGAAGTCGTCGGCTCCGACGGCGAGCACGTCGGCACCGTCGACAAGCTCGCGCTGAAGCTGACGAAGAAGGATCCCGCGGCGCAGGGCCAGCACCACATCATCAACCTCGACCTGATCGCATCGATCACGGACGGGAAGGTGACGCTGTCGGTCTCCGGCGTGGAGGCCCGGCAGCAGGAGAAGACGCTGCAGGGCTGAGCGGTCCGCGGGAAGGGGAAGCGCTCACGGTGTGGGCGCTTCCGTCCCGGGCGGACGGTCGGCGCGGCTCAGCGCGTCGGGACGGGCGTCTCGCCGCGGTAGTCGTAGAAGCCGCGGCCGGTCTTGCGGCCCAGCCAGCCGGCCTCGACGTACTTCACCAGGAGCGGGCAGGGGCGGTACTTGCTGTCCGCCAGGCCGTCGTGGAGCACGTTCATGATGGCCAGCACCGTGTCCAGGCCGATGAAGTCGCCGAGCTCCAGCGGCCCCATGGGATGGTTGGCGCCAAGCTTCATGGAGGTGTCGATGGCCTCCACCGTGCCGACGCCCTCGTACAGGGTATAGACCGCCTCGTTGATCATCGGCACCAGCACACGGTTGACGATGAAGGCGGGGAAGTCCTCGGCGTTGGCGGTGGTCTTGCCCAGGCTCTGCGCGAAGGTTGCGGCGGCCTCGTAGGTCGGCGCGTCGGTGGCGATGCCGCGGATGATCTCCACCAGCTTCATCAGCGGCACCGGGTTCATGAAGTGCAGCCCGATGAACTTCTCCGGCCGGGCCGTCGACGCCGCCAGCCGCGTGATTGAGATCGACGAGGTGTTCGACGCCAGGAGCGTGTGCTCGCCCAGGTGGTCGGCGAGCTTGCGGAAGATCGACTTCTTGACCTCCTCGTTCTCCGTGGCCGCCTCGATCACGAGGTCGGTGGCGCCGACCTCTGCGGAATCCTGGCCGGGGCGGATGCGCGGCAGAGCCTGCTGCATCTGCTCCATCGTCACCATGCCGCGGGCGACCTGGCGCGAAAGGTTGTGCTCGATAAGTTCGCGGCCGGCGGCGATGCGCTCGGCGGAGACGTCGTTCCAGACCACGTCGTAGCCCGCCAGCGCGCAGACGTGGGCGATGCCCGCGCCCATCTGCCCGGCGCCGATCACGCCGACCGTCTTGATCTCAGCCATTCGTTCCGCGGGTCGCCCTGCGCGCCCACGTGCGGAGCGCTTCTCGAAGGCGTCGACGGTAGGAGTTTGCTGCGGCGCACACAAGCGGCCGCTCAGCCCGCCTCCGCCACCGCGTGCAGGCGCGCGTACGCCCCGCCGCGCGCCACCAGCTCGCCGTGGCGACCCTCCTCCACCACGCGGCCGTCCTGGAACACGAGGATGCGGTCGGCGTCGCGGATGGTGGAGAGGCGGTGGGCGATGACGATGGTGGTGCGCCCGCTCATCAGCGCCTCGCCGGCGGCCGCGACCAGCCGCTCGGTCTCCACGTCCAGCGAGGAGGTGGCCTCGTCGAGCACCAGGATCGGCGCGTCCGCCAGGAAGGCTCGGGCGATGGCCACGCGCTGGCGCTCGCCGCCGGAGAGCTTCACGCCGCGCTCGCCCACCAGGGTGTCGTAGCCCTTGGGCAGGCGGCTGATGAAGTCGTGCGCACGGGCCCGCCGGGCGGCCAGCACCACCTCCTCGTGCGGGGCGTCCGGACGGCCGTAGGCGATGTTCTCCGCCACGGTGCGGTGGAACAGGGCCGGGTCCTGCGGGACGAGCGCGATGGCGCGGCGCAGGCTCTGCTGGATCACGCCCGCGATGTCCTGCCCGTCGATCAGGATGCGGCCGGCGTCCAGGTCGTTGAAGCGCTGCAGCAGCTTGACGAAGGTCGACTTGCCCGAGCCCGTCGGCCCCACCAGCGCCACGCGCTCGCCGGGGCGGATCAGCAGGCTGAAGTCGTCGTAGATGGGCTCCGCCGCGTTGGGGTAGCGGAAGCCGACGTGCTCGAAGCGCACCTCGCCCGCGGGGCGTCGGTCGAGCACCAGCTCCGGCGCGCCCGGCCGGTCGGCCACCTGCGGCGCGGTGCGCTCGAACACCGCGGCGTCCATGGCGTCGTCGATCCCCTTCTGCAGGTTGCGCACGGTCTCGGGCAGGTTGCGCAGGTAGCCGGCCATGAGCTGGAAGGCCGAGATCGCGAACGCGACGTCGCCGGGCGAGGCGCGCCGCTGCGTCCAGGCCCACAGCATGGCCCCGGTCAGCCCCGCCTGCAGCACCAAGAGCAGGCCGTTCTGGATCACGCTGAGCGCATTGAAGCGGTTCCAGGTGGTGATCGTGGCGTCGCGCCAGGCCTCGGCCACCGCACCGAAGCGCGCGTCCTCCCGCGCCTCCGCGCCGAAGCTGCGCACGGCCGCGTTGGCCCCGATGGCGTCGGCCAGCGAGGCGCCCACCTCCGTGTCCAGCGCGGTGGAGCGCAGGTTGGCGGGGCGCACGAACCGCGCTGTCAGGTACATGTTCAGCCCGGCGTAGCTGACGATCACCGCGCCGACGCCCGCCCCGGCCAGCGGCTGTCGCCAGCCGATCTGCAGCGTCAGCCCGGCCAGCACCAGCAAGGTGGGCCCGAGCATCAGGAACAGGGCGTCGGTCACCTCGTCGTAGCCCTGCATGGCGCGGCTGACCTTGCGCACGGTGGCACCCGCGAAGCTGTCGGCGTGCCAGTCGGCGCTGAAGCGCTGCACCTGCCCGAAGGCGCGGCGGATCACGGCCTCCATGTTCGAGGCCGCGAACCGGTTCATCACGCGGAAGCTCGCCGTGCGGAGCGCATAATAGCCGGCGTAAAGCGCCGCCAGCGTCGCCCACCCGGCCCAGGCCGCGCCCGGCAGGTCGCGCGCGCCCGGCCGGCTGACCGCGTCCACGAACCGCCCGGCCGCCCACGGCACCGACAGGTCGCACGCCGTCGCCGCCAGCAGGAAGCCGACCTGCGCGACGAGCGCCTGCGGCCGAGAGGCCCAGCGCCGCGCGATGAAGGCCAGCACGGCCGCGTTGGGGAGGGGCTTCTTGTCGGGGGTCATCGGGAGACGCCCAGATAGGTCTTCCGCGCGGTCGCGGGGAGGACCTGCGCCGGGACGGTTCAGAAGCGGCGGCGGAAGTCCTCGAAGCTCTCGGGCGGACGCACGGCCCCGGTCTCGTCGTAGACGCTCGCCGCCCAGCCGCCGGCCTCCGCGGTGCGCCGGTCGTGCTCGGCGGCCTCCGGGCCGAGATTCTCCGCGCGCCAGCGGAAGGCGGCGCGGCTGTGGATGGCGGGCGTGTGGCCGTCCTTCAGCAGGGCGCCGGCCAGGCGTTCCGCGGCCGTCCACACGTCGCGACGCCACATCTCGCCGGCGGCGTGCGGATCGCGCTCCGCCTCTATCGGCTCGGGCAGGCCGGCCAGGAAGGCCAGCACCTGCTCGCCCGTGCGCGCCAGGGCGCTCGCCTCGGCCATGCGCCCATCAGCCAGCGCCCGCGCCGCGCGCCGCCCAACCTCGTGCGCCAGCTCGACGGGATCGGGCGCGGCGCCGTCGTCGGGCCCGCCGTCGCAGGACGGCGGCGCGAGGGTCGCCGCCGCGGGACGGGCCGCGCCGCCGACCGCCGCCGTCGCCGGGCCCAGCAGGAGGTCGGCGTGGGCGGTCTTGGTCCAGCCCTCGCGCGTGATGCGCTGCCGGATCGCGTGCACCGTCACGCCGATCCGCTCCGCCACCTCCCGGGCGGTGAGCCCGGACAGGTAGAGCTCGCGGGCGAGCATCCAGGTGCGCGGGCCGGCCATGCGGCGGCGGCGGACAGGTCGGGGCGAGGGGGCGGGGTCTGCCATGCCCGCAGGATACGGCCGTCGGCAGCGAGGGGGATAAGTCGGAGCGCGGCCCTGGCCCAGGCGGCTGGGCGGATGTGCGCGGAGCCGACCTCGGCGATGGCGGCTATGGGTGGTTGTCAGACTCTGTGCACCCGCTTGCGGTTTGGGCTCAGCTTGGGCCAT
>CAXTBN010000025.1:0-3523 GCA_964242895.1 uncultured Caulobacteraceae bacterium
GTGACGTAGCCGCGGGCCTTGGCCTGCTTGATGAACTTCTTGACCCCGGCATCGGTGAGGTCGAGCAGCGGGCCGTCGGGGGCCGGCGTCGTCTCGGGGGCTTCCGCTTCGGCCGTCTGGGTGCTCATTCCGCTCTCCGCCGGAGCGCGCGGGGAGGGCGCGGCGCCGGTGTGCTGTCTAGAGGGCTCGACCGGCCCCTAGTGCAGGGACTCGGGCGCGACCCAAACCGTTCCTTCCCGGACCGCCCGCCTCAACGCGTCGCGGTCCGCCTTCAAGCGCCATAAGGTGGGGACGTCGGGGTCGCGTTCAAAGTCCGCCGTCGCGTCCGCCACCGCGCGCTCCAGCGCAGATAGGCGGATCAGCACGTCGAACGCCTGCGACCAAAGCGCCCGGACCTCCTCCGGCGCGAGGTCCGGCTGCAGGAACGGCGCTTTCGACTTTCCCGCCGCGCGGGCGATCTCGCGCAGCTCGGCCTCGTGACCGTGGGCGGCGAGATGGCGTTCGAGGGCGGGCGCGTCAACCGCCTCGCCCGCCGTCCAGGCGGCGACCATGTCGTGGGCGACGCCCTGCAGGCGCGCGTCGCAGAAGCCTTGAACGTCCAGCCGCTCGATATGCTCGTATATCAGCTCGGGGTGGGTGAGCGCGCCCTGCGCAACGGCGGCGGCGAGGGGCTGGGGCTCGGCGCCGAGGCGGCGGGCGGCGGCGGCGGCCTCGGGCGACGGACCGGTGAGCGCCGCGCGGCGCGCGCCCTTGCCGCGTCCGCTCCAGCGCAGTTCGGCGAGCGCCCTGCCCGCGCCGCTGGCGGTGGTGGCCGGGCGTGAGAGCGTGCGCAGCTGCTCGAAGCTGTCGAGGAGCGCCTCCTTGTACATCTGCGCCAGGTCGCGGTCGGAGATCGCGGAGGCGTGCTTGCGTAGGCGCGCCTTGAGCCCGGCGTAGCTCTCCGGCGTGCCCAGCGGCTCAGCATCGCGCTCGCGGGCGAACAGGCGCGCGACGAAGGGCTCGGTACGCGCCATCTGCCGGCGCAGCGCCTCGACGCCCTGCTCGCGCAGGACCTCGTCGGGGTCCTTACCGCCCTCGACCACGGCGAAGCAGAACGAGCGGCCAGGCTTCAGCAGCGGCAGCGCCCTGTCGATGGCGCGGTCGGCGGCGCGACGGCCCGCGGCGTCGCCGTCGAAGCAGAGCGTCGGCTCGGGGTGGAGCCGCCACAGGGCCTCCATCTGCTCCTCGGTGAGCGCCGTGCCCTGTCCCGCCACGGCCGGGACGCCGGCGCGGGCGCAGGCGATGGCGTCCATGTAGCCTTCGACCACCACCAGTGAGGCGGGGCGCTTCTCCACCTCGGCGAGCTGCAGGAGCCGCCGCGCCTCGGGCACGCCGTAGAGGGTGCGGCCCTTGTGGAAGAGTGCGGTCTCCGGCCCGTTCAGGTACTTGGCGCGCGCGTTCGGGTCGAGAGCGCGGCCGCCGAAGCTGACCACGCGGCCGCGCCCGTCGGTGATCGGGAACATGACCCGGTCGCGGAAGCGGTCATAGGGCGCGGCCCCGTCGTCCGGCGCGATCAGGAGGCCCGCGTCGACGAGGTCGCCGGGCCGTGCGCCCTTGGCGACGAGGTGATCCTTCAGCGCCGTGCGCCCGGACGGGGCGTAGCCCAGGCCGAAGCGCACCTGATCGTCCGCCCCGAGGCCGCGCCGGTCGAGGTAGGCGCGCGCCGCCTCGCCCGGCGGACGGCGCAGCTGGGCGGCGTACCAGCGCGCCGCCTCCTCAAGCCACTCTCGCAGGCCCATGCTTCGCGCCTCGGCCGCGGCCTGGCGCGGGTCGTCGGCGGGCAGCGCGAGCCCGGCCTCCCCCGCCAGCCGCTCCACCGCTTCACGGAAGGAGAGGCGCTCGTTCTCCTGCAGGAAGCTGATCAGGTCGCCGTGCTTGCCGGACGAGAAGTCGTGCCAGAAGCCCTTGTCGTCGTTGACGAAGAACGAGGGCGTCTTCTCCTTGGCGAAGGGCGACAGCCCTACCCATTCGCGCCCTTGCCGCTTGAGGTTCACGGCGCGGCCGATCACCTCCGAGAGGCGCAGGCGGCCCTTCAGCTCATCGAGAAAGCGTTCGTCCAAGCGGCTCACGATTGATGCATAGCGCACCCGGACGACATCGAGGGACGCAACCCGTCGCCGCAGGCCCGCTTCCCAGCCCGCCTCCCGTTCCTCTACACGGAGGGAACAGCGCCCCGGAGAGACCGCCCATGCCCGTCCGCACCATCGCCTACGCCGACATCCAGGGCCTCGCCGGCCAGGAGATGGGCGTCTCCGACTGGACGGAGGTCACGCAGGAGCGCGTGAACCAGTTCGCCGAGGCCACGGGCGACCACCAGTGGATCCACGTCGACGTGGCGCGCGCCACGCGCGAGATCGGCGGCCCCATCGCCCACGGCTACCTGACCCTGTCACTGATCCCCATGCTGGGCGCGCAGATCATGCGCGTGGAGGGCGTCACGCGCGGCATCAACTACGGCTGCAACAAGGTGCGCTTCACCAACATGGTGCGCGTCGGCAAGCGGGTGCGCATGCGCCAGAAGCTCGTCGCCGTGGAGGCCAAGTCGGGAGGCCTGCAGCTCACCAACGAGTGCACCCTCGAGATCGAGGGCGAGGAGCGCCCCGCCTGCGTGGCCGAGACGCTGAGCGTCATCTACGGGGCCTGAAGGACACTTCCGCTTAAGGGCGCCCCGGCCTATATCGGTCCTGCCCCGCGACGGTGGGGATATGGGGATAAACGCCCACGTAATAAGCGGACCGGACCCGGGTGCGATTCCCGGCGGCTCCACCAACACTTCTGCGGGTATCGACGCAGTTGGCAGGGGGCCGATCAGCATCGACGGACGTCTAAAGGTGAAGCTTTCTCTCGGTGTGGGACTCCGCGATCGTCCCGTTTTGTAACTGCGAACGATAACTTCGCTGAGGAAGTCCGTCTGGCCGCGTAAGCGGTCCGATAGACATCCGACTTAAGTCCTGGGGGTTCAGATCCTTGGGCGGGGCTCGGGGGCGCCTGGCAACAGAAGCCCCCACTTCCGCCCGTTCATCGCCCTCCCCGGCCGCCGCGCCCTGGTGTAGAAGGCGCGAGTTCGCGTGTGGAGACGGCATGGCCGACGACCGTTCGTCGCAAGACCTCATGGGCTACGAGGCCATGGCGCAGGAGGCCCTGCGCGGCGTCGTGAAGGCGGCGCTGAAGCGCGCCGCACAGCCCGGCGGGCTGCCCGGCGCCCACCACCTGTACATCACCTTCCGCACCAAGGCGCCGGGCGTCTCGGCCCCGCCCGAGGTGTCCGAGCGCTACGCCGACGAGATGACGGTGGTGCTGCAGCACCAGTTCTGGGACTTGGCGCCCGGCGAGACCTTCTTCGCGGTGACGCTGAAGTTCGGGGGCTCGCCCAAGCGCCTGTCGGTGCCGTATGCGGCGGTGACCCGCTTCTACGACCCGTCCGTGCAGTTCCTGCTGCAGTTCGAGCCCGGCGAGACCGCCGAGGAGACGGGCGAGGGCGAGG
>CAXTBN010000025.1:3623-38557 GCA_964242895.1 uncultured Caulobacteraceae bacterium
TTCCTGCTGCAGTTCGAGCCCGGCGAGACCGCCGAGGAGACGGGCGAGGGCGAGGGCGAGGGCGAGGTGGTGCCCATGCGTCCGCGTTCGGCGCCAGCCCTGGTGTCCGCCGCCTCCGAGCCTGAAGCGCAGGACACCGAGGCGGCCCCGGCCTCCGCCGTGGAAGCGGAGCCCGACGACAAGGGCCCCTCCGACGACGGCCCGAAGATCGTCTCCCTCGACAAGTTCCGGAAGAAGTGAGCGCGCGTCTGCGCGGCGCGGCGGCGGGCGCGCTCGCAGCGCTGGCGGGGCTGGCGGGGCTGGCCGCGTGGCCGACGACGGCGCCCGCCCAGAACAGGGGACCCATCCCCTACACGCAGCTGGTGCACAACGCGCGCGCAGCCGCGCCCAGGAAGCCGAAGGCGAAGCCCAAACTCCGGCTCAGGCCGGCCGCCTCCACCGGGGGCGTCGCCGCCGTTCCCGCCGCGTCGCCGGCGGTCCCGCCGAGCGCGGCGCCCATTGCCCCGGCTCCGCTCCCCGCCGCCTCGCCGCGCGCGGCGCCTCCGGCCACGACCTCGACCTCCGTGCTGCCCGGCTCGGCGCCCGTTCCGCTCAGGCCCGCCGCCCCGATCGCGACTCCGCCGCCCGCGCCGGCCGCCCCGCCGCCTCCGGAGCTGCCCCTCGCCGCGTCGGTCGCTCCGGCGCCGACCGCAAAGGGCGCACAGCTGGCGCCGGGCGCGCCGCTCCCACCCGCGGAGGCGGACGCCTTCATCGACGGCTTGGTGCGCGAGGCCGGGGCGCAGCGGCCGCTGGCGGGCGTAGCCGTGGCCGTGGTGCAGGGCGGGCAGGTGGTGCTGGAGCGCGGCTACGGCGCGGCGCGGCCCGGCGCGGCCGTCGACCCTCGTGCGACGCTGTTCCGCCTGGGCTCGGTGTCCAAGGTGTTCACCTGGGTCGAGGTGCTGAAGGCGGTGGAGGCCGGCCGCCTGCGCCTGGACGACCCGGTGAACGCCCGCCTGCCGCGCCAGCTGGCCATCCCCGACGACGGCTTCCGCAGCCCCGTGCGCCTGCGCAACCTCATGGCGCACGACGCCGGCTTCGAGAGCCGCGAGTTCGGCCGCCTGTTCCGCCCCGACCCCGCCGCCCGCCGCCCGCTCACCGACACGCTCGCCGCCGAGCGGCCGCAGCGGGTGCGCGCGCCGGGCGAGATGCCGACCTACTCCACCTACGGCGCGGCGCTCGCGGGCTGGCTGGCGGCCGACGCCGCGCATCAGCCGTTCGATCGGCTGGTGGACGCCGACCTGCTGCGCCCGGCCGGCATGCTTCACACCGGTTTCGGCGAGCCCGGCCCCGCGCGCGACGGCCTGCCCGCCCCGCTCTCCCCCGCCCTGGCCGGCCAGCTGGCGCAGGGCCACGCCTGGACGCGCCACGGTCTCGTCGACGAGCCCTACGGCTACGCGGGCGGCTGGGCGCCGGCGCTTTCCGCCACCTCGACCGCCGACGACATGGCGCGCTTCATGCTGGCCTACCTGGCGGGCGGACGCGCGCCGGGCACGGGCGCGGTGCTTTGGGGCCCGCGCACGGATGCGGCGCTGCGCACGCCGCTGACGCCCGGCTGGGCGCACGGGCTGATGGTCTATGACCTGCCCGGCGGCTTCCGCGGCTTTGGCCACGACGGTTCGACGCCGGGCTTCCGCGCCAAGCTGGTGCTGGCGCCGCAGCTGAACCTGGGCGTGTTCGTCGCCGCCAACAGCGACACGGCCGAGCGGCTGGTGGCGAGCCTGCCCGAGCTCCTCGTGCGCCGCTTCTACGCCGGGCCGCCGCCGCTCGCGCCCGCGGCCGCCCTGCCCGATGCGGGCGCCTACGCCGGGACGTACGTCTCGACGCGGCGGACCTACCACGGGCTCGAGGGCTTCGTGGACCGGCTGACGCGGCTCTACTCCGTGCGGCCCGAGGTCGACGGGGCGCTCGCCGTCTGGGGCCCGGGCGGCGGGCGGCGCTGGCTCGCCACGCCGGAGCGCGGCCGCTTCGTCGCCGCCGACGGCACGGGCGCGCCGCTGGCCTTCCTGTTCGACGCCGCCGGGCGGCCCCGCGCCTTCCTCGACCCCGCCGGCCAGTGGGGAGCCGAGCGGGTGGACGCCCTGCACCGCCCGGAGACCCTGCTGGCCGTCGCCGGGCTGGCGGAGCTGGCCGCGCTGCTGACGCTGGCCGGCCTTTTCGTGCGCGACGCGCGCGAGTACCGGCAGAGCGACCGCCAGCGCACCGCCAGCCGCCTGCAGAGCCTCACCGCCTTCTTGTGGCTCCTGGCGCTGGGCCTGTTCGCCGCCTTCGCGGCCACCGGCGGCCGCGAGGGGCTGCTGCAGCGCCGCTGGCCCGACGCCTGGCTCGTCGGCGCGTCATGCTGCGCCCTGGGGGCGACGCTGCTCACGCTGGCGCAGCTGGTGCAGCTCCCGGGCGCCTGGTCGAGCGCGCGGCGCATCCAGGGCTGGAGCGCCTGGCGCAAGCTGCGCCACACCCTGACGGTGCTGCTGTCCGCCGCCTTCGGCTTCGTGCTCCTGGGCTGGGGCGCGCTGGAGCCGTGGTCGAGCTAGGTCGCCTCGCCGGGACGGTGGGGCGTGATGCGGATGGTGATGCGCTCGCGCTCGCCGGAGCGGCGCTCCACCAGCAGGCGACCGACCTGCATGTCGTCGTGGAAGGCGTAGCCCTTGACGGCGTCCAGCAGCGCCTTGGCGAGGTTGTCGAGGTCGAGCCAGGGCGCGTCGCCGGTGAACTCCATGTCGATCTCGACGGCGTAGTCGCCCCAGGCGGGGCGGCGGCCGCGCCACTCCTTGCGGAAGAACTCGTACAGGAGCGGCTTGTAGTACTTGGCCTGGGTGGTGAGCCCCTCGACGGTGATCTCCAGCGCCGGCCCGCTCTCGCGCGCTCTCACCTTACCCGTGCCGACCCACCCCGTCATCGCGCTTCCTAAGACGGCCGGCGCGCCCTATGTTCCGAGTCCCTGTCCAACCATCGAAAGGAGGTGATCCAGTGTCTCATTGTCATAAGCCGGGTTCGCAACGCGTGACCTGGAGCCTCGGGATCTCCGCCTGACGTCCGTCAGGACACCAGAGCTCTGAGTCCGCGGCCGCGAACCGCGGTCAACGACAGTGCGGGGCCGCCGCCGGGGAGACCCGGCGGCGGCCCTTCTCGTTCAGGGAGCGGTCAGGCGCTCTTGGCGCTGTCGCCGCCCGTCACCTCGAACTCCGCGCCCGTGACCATGGCGGCGGCGTCGGAGGCCAGGAACACGGCGGCGGGCGCGACGTCGTCGGGCTGCAGCCATCCGACCTGCATCGGCACCGTCGGTTTGCGCACGTCCCACGCCTGCTGCGCCGTCGGGTGCTCGGGCGGCTTCTGGCCCGTCTCGGCCATGCTGTTGGTGAAGCGCTTTTCGTACCGGGTGAGCGGCGTGTCGACGAGGCCGGGTATCAGGCAGTTGACGGTGATGTCGTACTCGCCCAGCTCCAGCGCCGCCGACTTCATCAGGCCGATGATGGCGTGCTTGGAGGCCGAGTAGCTGGCGGCGTTCTTGGTGCCGTGCTTACCCTGCATGGACGACAGCAGGATCAGCCGCCCCTTGCGCCGCGCCGCCATCTTGGGCGCGAAGGCGCGCACGGTGTTGGCGGTGCCGTTGACGTTGTTGTCGATCACGTCGAACCACTCGGCGTCCTGCATCTCCAGGATCGGCTTCCAGCGCTGGATGGCGGCGTTGGCCACGACGATGTCGACCTTGCCGTAATCCCGCTCCACCCGATCCGCGATGCGCCGCATCCCGGCGAGGTCGCGGATGTCGGCCTGCACGCCCTCGCCGCGCCGGCCGTAGGCGCGGATCTGGCGCACCGTCTCGTCCAGGTCGGCGGACGTGGCGGGCTTGGCGTCGTTCACTGGGGAGGCCGCTTTGCAGATGTCGAGCGCCACCACGTCCGCCCCGTTGGCGGCGAACTCCACGGCGATGGCCCGGCCGATGCCGCGCGCGGCGCCCGTGACGACCGCCACCTTGCCCGTGAGCTGCGACCCGCGTCCGGGGCGGATCGGGCCGGCGCTCTTGTCGGCGGGCGGCTCGGGCATGGGTTGGCCGTTGTAGGTGCGCGGCTCTGTGTCCGAGCGGCCGTCCGGAGTGGGGGCGGCCGGCGCGCCCTGCGCCCTCGCCGCTCCGGCCGCGGCGACGGTCACGCCAGCCAGGGCGCCGCCGGTCAGGAGGGTTCGACGGGTGCTGTCGTAGGTGTCGTCGGGCATGGCGGTCTCCGGAGGCGTCGGCCGGAGAACCCCCGTCGCTACAGGAGGTTGCGGCCGAGCTTCAGCCCGCGCCGATCAGCTCGCGGCCGATCAGGAAGCGGCGGATCTCGTTGGTGCCGGCGCCGATGTCGTAGAGCTTGGCGTCGCGCAGGAAGCGCTCCACCGGCCAGTCCTTCAGGTAGCCCGCGCCGCCGAGAGCCTGGATCGCCTCCAGCGAGGTCTTCACCGCGTTCTCGCTGGCGAGCAAGATGGCGCCGGCCGCGTCGAAGCGGGTGGTCTTGCCGGCGTCGCAGGCGCGCGCCACGGCGTAGACGTAGGCGCGGGCGCTGTTCAGGGCGACGTACATGTCGGCCACCTTGCCCTGCATCAGCTGGAATGAGCCGATCGGCTTTCCGAACTGCTTCCTGTCGCGGACGTAGGGCAGCACCACATCCAGGCACGCCTGCATGATGCCGAGCGGACCCGCTGCCAATACGGCGCGCTCGTAGTCCAGCCCGCTCATCAGCACGCCGGCCCCGCCACCTACCGGGCCCATGACGTTCTCGGCGGGCACTTCGCAGTCCTCGAACACCAGCTCGCCCGTGTCGGAGCCGCGCATGCCCATCTTGTCCAGCTTCTGCGCGCAGCGGTAGCCGGGCATGTTGCGCTCGATCAGGAAGGCGGTGACGCCCTTGGACGCGCCGTCCGGATCGGTCTTGGCGTACACCACCAGCGTGTCGGCGTGCGGGGCGTTGGTGATCCAGAACTTGTTGCCGTTCAGGACATAGCGGTCGCCGCGCCTGTCGGCGCGCAGGCGCATGGAGATGACGTCGGAGCCCGAGCCGGCCTCGCTCATGGCCAGCGCGCCCACGTGCTCGCCGGAGATCAGCTTGGGCAGGTAGCGCGCCTTTTGGTCGGGCGTGCCCCAGCGGCGGATCTGGTTCACGCACAGGTTGGAGTGCGCGCCGTAGCTCAGGCCGATGGAGGCGGACGCACGCGACACCTCCTCCATGGCCACCACGTGCTCAAGGTAGCCGAGGCCGAGGCCGCCGTCGGCCTCATCCACCGTGATGCCGTGCAGGCCCAGCTCGCCCATCTCGGGCCACAGCTCGCGAGGAAAGGTGTTGGTCTCGTCGATCCGCGCGGCGAGGGGGGCGATGCGGTCGGCGGCGAAGCGGGCGGTGGTGTCGCGGATGGCGTCGGCGGTGTCGCCGAGCGCGAAGTCCATCTGGGGGGCGGCGTTGGGGATCATGGCGCGCGCAGGTAGCACGCGCCTCGGCGCGGCGGGAGGCTCAGCCCCCCTCCCCTCGCCGGTGCAGGAAGAAGGCGATGGCCGGGGCGAGGCAGAGCACGCCCACCAACCCCATCGCCACGCCGGTCGCCGTCGGCCGCGCCAGGACCGAACCGAGCAGCGCGCAGGCGAACAGCACCAGCCCGCACGCGCCCACGGCCATGTAGACGCGCGGGTCGCCGCGGAGCCGGTCCCACAGGCGGGGACGCCCGCCGCGTTCGAAGCTCACGACCGGAGCCGGGAAGGCGGGCGCGACCGGAACCATGGGAGGTTCGACGTCCGACGTCGGCTGAGCGGCGGGCGGCGACGGTGGAGACGCCTCCGAGGCGACGTCCGGCGGAGCTGCGAGCGAATCGATCAGGGGGGGAGGCGGCGCCTCCTCTTCGTGCGGGGTGACGGCGGTCGACGGGAACGGACGATCGGAGTCGGGAGCGCGCGCCGCCGCCTTCTGGAGCGGTTCGGCCGCTACGGGAGCGGAGGGCGGAACCGGCGCGGGCGGCGCGGGAGCTTCCGCCGGCTCCGGCCAGGGTTCCCGGCGAGCCCGGGGCGGAGTGGCGGGCTCCGGCGCGTCCAGCACCTGGGCGAGGCGATCGCTCACGGCCGCGGCCGCGGCGAGCACGGCGGAAGGGACCAGCGGCTCGCCCGGCCCGACCTCCTCCCGCGCCCGCAGCATCTCGTCCGGCGTCAGCGGCTCGCCCGCCTTGACCCGGCGCAGCACGGCGGAGCGCGCAAAGGCGTCCGGCCCGACGCGGAAGGCGTAGGCGTTCAGCGCGTCGAACAGAGGCTGCGGCGTCTCGGGCGGCGCGAGATCCGCCACCTGGGCGGCGCTGCGCGAGAGGTCGTAGACGAGGAGCACCGTGGCGTCGCCCTCGCCGACGCGCGCCCCCTCGCGGGCGCTGGCGCGGTGGCCGTAGCCGACCACCCAGCCTCGTCCGTCGCGCTCGGCGACGGGACGCAGGCGCTCGGCGCGCCGCGCAAGCACGACGGCCTCGGCCGACAGGCGCGGGTGCAGTTTCATCAAGGCGAAGGCCGATCAGCCGGCGCGGGATGGTGCGGTCGAGAAGACTCGAACTTCCACGGGTTGCCCCACAGCGACCTCAACGCTGCGCGTCTACCAATTCCGCCACGACCGCTCGCGTCCGGAGCGGGGGCGATTAGCAGGGCCGTTCTCCGATGGAAAGGGCGGGCTTGGGGAGGGCGGCGGCCCGCCACGGCTCAGCCGCGGGCCCGGTAGTCGTAGACGTCGGCCGCGCGGGTCACGGTGACTGCGATGCGGTCGTCGCTGATGACGATCTCGCCGCGAGCGACGGGGTGGTTGTTGGCGAGCACCCAGACTTCGTCGTGCTCGCCGGCGTCGAGCGGGATCACCGCGCCGCGTCCCATCCGCAGGAGCTGCGCCATGGGCAGGACCGATCGGCCGAGCACCACGGAGATCTCCACCTGAACCTGGTCGACTTGGCCCACGCACGCTCCACGCGGGCCACGCCGCTTGGCGCGTGCGGCCCTGCCCGCCACATTGGGGGCGTATGCTCGACAACTCGTTAAGCGTGGACGCGCCCTCGTTCGGCCGGGAGGACGGCGAGGCCGTCGGCTGGGCGGTGTCCGACACGCCCGTTCCCTATCCCGAGGCGGTCGCCGCCATGGAGGCGCGGGCCGCCGCCATCGCCGACGGGCGGGCGGAGGAGCTGGTGTGGCTGCTGGAACACCCGCCGCTCTACACGGCGGGCGTGACGGCGCGGGCGGAGGACCTGCTGGCCCCGGAGCGCTTCCCCGTGTTCACGACAGGTCGGGGCGGCCAGTTCACCTATCACGGACCGGGCCAGCGCGTGGCCTACGTGATGCTCGACCTGCGGGCGCGCCGCCGCGACGTGCGCGGCTTCGTTCAGGCGCTCGAGGCGTGGGTGATCGACGCGCTGGCCGCGTTCAACGTCGCGGGTGAGCTGCGGGACGGGCGCGTCGGCGTGTGGGTGGAGCGGCGCACGCCCGGAGCGGCGTCGCGCGAGGACAAGATCGCCGCGGTCGGCGTGAAGATCCGTCGCTGGGTGAGCTTCCACGGGATCAGTCTGAACGTGGAGCCCGACCTGGAGCACTTCTCCGGCATCGTGCCGTGCGGCGTCGCTAAGCACGGGGTGACGAGCCTCGTCGATCTGGGCCGGCCGGCGACGATGGACGATGCGGACGCGGCGCTCCGCTCCGCCTTCACCCGCACCTTCGGCCCGGTGCGGCCAGCCGCCCCGCCCCTCTGAGTGGACGGAGCGGCGCGGACCTCACTTGCCGGTGGCGCGGTCCTCGCGGTCCGAAACGCCGTTCTGGTTCTTGTCGACGCCGCTGCACGCCACGCCGTTCGGACCGGGGTGCAGGCTGCAGCCGCGCGGGTGATGGCGCATGCGATGGTGACGCATGTGGTGATGCGCCATCGCCGCTCCGCCGCCCGCCATGGCCGCCGTCGAAGTCGTGGTCGTGGCGGACGACGGCATGGCCTTGCTGGGCATGGGCGCGGGCGGAGCGACCATCGCGGCTTGGGCGTCGCCCGGCGTGGATCCGCCCTCAACGACGTTGCCCTTGAAGTCCATGCCGACCTGGACGGTGGCGCCGTTCTTCATGGCCGTGCCGCGCCACACGCCGTCCTTGCCCTTCGAGAGGCCCTCGACGTTGGTGTAGCCCGACTTCTCGATGTGCTTCTGCGCCTGGCCGCGCGTGAAGGAGTTGTGGCCCGGCTTGGCCGCGCCGTCGTTGACGGTGTGGGCGTGCTTGAGCGGCGCGTTGCCCTTGGCGTCGGGGCCGCCGGAAGGCTGGGCGAAGGCCGGCGCGGCGGCCAGGGCGAGGGCGGCGGCGCAGATCGCGGCCGCGGAGGTGAGCATCTTCATGGGTGTTGTCCTCGGGCTGCGGTCAGCGGGCGACGTAGCGGGCGCGCTCGGCGGCGACCTGCTCGGGGCTGTAGGCGGGGGCGGCGGGATTGAAGCGCGTCCAGCCCTCCGTGGCGTAGGCTTGGCGCCGGGCGCCCAGGTCCACGTTGCGGCGCGCCAGCATCTCGCGCACGGCCGAGGCCATGTCGTCCGGCACGCGGGCGCTGACCAGGGTGCCGCCGCGACGTACGCCCTCGGCGTAGACGTGGGCGTCGTCCTCGGACACGCCCGCGCCCGTCAGCGCGCCGACGATCCCGCCGGCCGCGGCCCCGACCGCGCTCCCCGCGAGCGCGCCGACCGCCGTGGAGGCGAGCCAGCCGACCGCGACCACCGGGCCCAGGCCCGGGATGGCCAGCACGCCCAGTCCGGCCAGCAGGCCGCCTAGGCCGCCCACCGCCGCACCGATGCCGGCGCCCTTGCCGGCGTCGTCCGCCGCCGCGTCACCACGGTCGCCCGCGTGCTCGCCGTGGGCGTCGTTGGCGACGAGGCTGATGTCGCGTTCCGGAACCCCCGCCGTCTTGAGGTCGCTGACCGCCTGTCGGGCGTCGGCGTGGTCGTCGTACAAGGCGCTGACCGTCTGGGTCATGGGCGTTCTCCCGCTGTGTGGATCGCAGGCGGCCCGAAAGCCAGGACGCCCGTCTGCGAGCTTAACCGCCCCGACGCGCTTACGATCCGACCGTCGCCGCAGATCGTGCGATCAACGTCCCGCGCCGGGAGTCCAGAGCACATCGCCCGCGCCGCGGCCGTTGGCCCAGCGCGCCGCCACGAACAGGAGATCGCTCAGCCGGTTCAGATACTTGAGCGCCGCGGGCGAGACGCGCTCGGCGGGGTCGGCCGCCAGGGTCACCGCGCGCCGCTCCGCCCGGCGGCAGACGGTGCGCGCCAGGTGCAGGTGCGCCGAGAGCGGCGTTCCGGCGGGGAGCACGAAGGAGGTCAGAGGCGAGAGCTCCGCGTTCAACGCGTCCAGCTCGTGCTCCAGGCGGTCGACCTGGCTTTCGGTGACGCGCAGCACCTCCCAGGCGGGTGGCGGCTCTCGCTCGGGCGTAGCGAGGTCGGCGCCCAGGTCGAACAGGTCGTTCTGCACGCGCTCCAGCAGCTTATCGAGCTGCGGCTCATCCCCGGCGTGCAGGCGCGCGAGGCCCAGCGCGGCGTTGCATTCGTCCACGTCGCCGTAGGCCGCCACGCGCGCATCGTCCTTGCGCACCGTCTCGCCGGTGGCGAGGCGGGTGGAGCCGCCGTCGCCCGTGCGCGTGTAGATGCGGTTCAGGACGACCATGGCGAGCGCCTCAGTGCTGGGCCTTGTACATGAAGGCCAGGAACAGCACCCCCACCGCCACCGCCTGCATGGTCACGCGCCAGCGCATCCAGCGGTTGCTCTGCTCGCTGCGCCGGCGCGCCGCGGCGGGGTCGAGGTCCGCGCCGGGTCCGCCGCGCACCAGCGTCACCCCGCCCAGGACGAGGGGGACGACCACGGCGATCAGCGCGGCCACGATCAGGAGGTTGATGACGATGTCCATGCGAGTGCACATAGGCGGCAGGGCGCTCGAAAGCCACGCAGGGCGCCCGCCGAACCGCCGCCGTCTGTACACGTTGCGGAAGGCGACAGCCTGTGAGGAGGGAGTTCGGGCCGTGAGCGAAATCCAGACCGCCCAAGACCGGCGTCCGACGAACGTCCATTCCCGTCCGCGCCTGCGCGATGCGCAGCGGGACGCCAGCCGCGCCCGCGTGCTGGACTCCGCACGCGACCTCTTCCTCGAGCACGGCTACGAAGCGACCACCGTTCGCATGATCGCCGAGCGGGCGAACCTGTCGCCCGCCGGCCTGTTCACCACCTTCGCCGACAAGGCCGACATCCTGCACCACGTCCGCATGGTGCAGAACGCCGAGCTGCGCCGCGAACTGGAGCGCGCTTCCACCCTGCTGAAGGGCTCCGCATCCGACCGCCTCTGCGAACTGGTGCGGCTGACGATCGAGCGCGAGTGGCCGCACCGGCCACTGGTGCTGGCGTGGCTGGGCGCGAGCTTCAGCTGGTCGCGGCAGACCGAGGCCGACATGCAGGCCGAGCACGCGGGCCTGTTCGACGGCTTCCGCCACATCCTGGAGGACGGCGTGAACTCGGGGGAGTTCGCGCCGGACGCCGACGTCGAACTGGGTCTCGGCATGATCTGGGGCGTCTACACGCACACTTGGCGCTACACCTTCGCGGACGGCGCGACATGCGAGCAGCTGATCGACCGCACGGAGCGCAAGCTGCGCCTGGTGATGAAGGGGCTGGCGGCGCGCTAGCCCCACCAGCGCTCGGGCTTTGCGCGAAAGCCGGCCGCGCGCTCGATCGCCGCGCCGAGCGCGAACAGCGTCTCCTCGTCCAGCGCGCGGCCGATCAGCTGCAGCCCCAGCGGCAGGCCCTCGCCCGAGAGGCCGGCGGGCACCGACAGGCCCGGCAGGCCCGCCAGGTTGGCCGTCACCGTGAACACGTCATTGAGGTACATGGCCAACGGGTCGCTGACCCGGTCGCCCAACGCGAAGGCGGCCGAGGGGGTCGAAGGCGTCAGGATGGCGTCCACCCGGCCCCATGCGGCGTCGAAGTCGTCCGCGATGCGCCGGCGGACCTTCTGCGCCTTCAAGTAGTACGCGTCGTAGTATCCCGCCGACAGCACATAGGTGCCGATCAGGATGCGGCGCTTCACCTCCGCGCCGAAGCCCTCCGCCCGGCTCGTCTCGTAGACCTCCGTCAGTGACGCGCCCTCGCCGCGGTGGCCGTAACGCATGCCGTCGTAGCGGGCGAGGTTGGACGAAGCCTCCGCCGGCGCGACGATGTAGTAGGCAGGCAGGGCGTACTTCGTGTGCGGCAGGCTGATCTCGACGATCTCGCAACCCGCCTCCCGCAGCCAGGCGATCCCCTGCTCCCACAGGGCGTCGATCTCGGCGGGGACGCCGTCGAGCCGGTACTCCTTGGGCACGCCGATGCGCAGCCCCTTCACGCTGCGGCCCACGGCGGCGGCGTAGTCGGGGACGGGCAGGTCGAGGCAGGTGGAGTCCTTGGGGTCCGCGCCGCTCATGGAGCGCAGCAGGATGGCGGCGTCCTCCACCGACTTGGCGATCGGTCCCGCCTGGTCGAGCGAGGAGGCAAAGGCCACCATGCCGAAGCGCGAGCACCGGCCGTAGGTGGGCTTGATCCCCACCGTGCCCGTGAAGGCGGCGGGCTGGCGGATGGAGCCCCCCGTGTCGCTGGCCGTGGCCGCCAGGCACAGGTCGGCCGCCACCGCACTCGCCGAGCCGCCCGAGGAGCCGCCCGGCGTCAGCGTGGCGTTGGAGCCGTGCGCGCGCCACGGATTGCTCACCGGCCCGAACGCCGAGGTCTCGTTGGACGAGCCCATGGCGAACTCGTCCATGTTGAGCTTGCCCAGCATCACCGCCCCGTCGCGCCACAGGTTGGCGGTGACGGTGGACTCGTACGGCGGGACGAAGCCCTTGAGCATGTTCGAGCCGGCGGTGGTCTGCACGCCCTCGGTGGAGAACAGGTCCTTCACGCCCAGGCAAGCGCCCTCGAGCGCGCCCGCATCGCCCGTGGCGCGGCGATGGTCGCTGTCGGCGGCCATGGCCAGAGCCTTGTCGCCCGTGGCGAGCACGAAGGCGTTCAGGTGCGGGTTCGCCCGGGCGATGGCGTCCAGGTGCGCCTGCGCCAGCTCCACGGCGCTGAAGGCCTTGGCCGCGAGGCCGTCCAGGGCGCCCTTCAGGGTGAGCGAGGTCAGGTCCGACATGATGCGGTCCTAGCCGCTGGGCGGCGACGGCGGAACCCCGCCGGACCGGCTCAGGGCGTGCGGTCCGCCCCGCCCAGCTCGTCGAAGGCGCCGCGGCTGGCGGTGAGGGGCTCGCCGGGCTCCGGCCAGACCCTGGCGTAGACGCCCAGCTGCACGTCCGGCAGCGGCGGATCGAGCCGGCGGTAGACGCCGCCGTCGCGTCCGCGATGCAGCCGGTAGCGGAACACGGCCTCGTTCCAGGCCCACAGGTCGGTTGCGCGGCAGGCCAGGAACAGACCCTTGTGACGCCCGTCCGGGTCGATCAGCCCGCCCTTCCCGCCGTCCGGCGGCGTCGCCAGCCGGTAGCCGAGCTGGTGGACGATGGCGCGCTTGTCGTCGAGCGTCAGCGGTTCCAGCCGCCTACTCCACCACCTTCGGCACCACGAAGAAGCCCTGCGCGGACCGAGGCGCGTTGGCGAGCACGCGCTCGGCGTCGCCGCCGTCGGTGACCACGTCCTCGCGCATCGGCAGGCCGACGGCGACCGACGAGGTCATCGGCTCGACGCCCTCAACGTCCACCTCGTTCAGCTGCTCGATCCAGGCCAGGATGCCGTTCAGCTCGCCGGCGAGCGGCTCCAGCCGATCCTCCGGCTCGGCGATGCGCGCCAGGCGCGCCACCCGGCGCACGGTCTCGGCGTCGACGGCCACGTGGTCTCCTAGCGATCCTCGAACGCGTCCGCTTTGACACGGGCGGGCCGCCGCGCCAAGCCGCCCGGCATGGCCGTCGTGGACCTTCTGGAGCTCGCCGCCGCCGCCCCGCCGCGCACGCCGTGGGCGGGGTTGGACCTGGGCGAGAAGACAATCGGCGTGGCGGTGAGCGATCTCACGCGCACGGTGGCGAGCCCGCTGGCGCTGATCCTCCGGCGCAAGTTCACCGAGGAGGCGGCCGAACTGTCGGCGCTGATGGCTGGCCGGGGGGCGAGCGCGCTCGTCATCGGCCTGCCGCTGAACATGGACGGCACCGAGGGCGCGCGCTGCCAGTCCAGCCGCGCCTTCGCACGCAACCTGCTGCGTCTGCGGCCGGAGCTGCCCATCGCGTTCTGGGACGAGCGCCTGTCCACCGCCGCGGTCGAGCGTGTGCTGATCGGCGAGGCCGACCTATCGCGCGCCAAGCGGAAGGCGGTCGTGGACCGGACGGCGGCGGCCTACATTCTCCAGGGCGCGCTGGAGAGGGTGCGCTCAGCGGCGGCGTGACCGGGCGCGCCGCGTCCGCCGACGCACCGCGCGGCGCCACGGCGCGAGCCGGCGCCATCGGGGCGGCAGGAGGAACCGCTCCGTCCGCAGCGCCTCGTGCCACAGCACCGGCAGCACCTGACCCCTGAGCACCCGGCGCACCGGGTAGAGCCACCGCGGATGTCGGTGCTGCAGGCGGATGAACCTCCTCCGCCAGGTGCGCGAGTTCCGCAGCACCAGGATGAGCCCCAGCACCGCGAACACGCCCCCGAGGTGCAGGGTGAAGGGGATCAGCGCGCCCACCACGCCGACGACGATCAGCGCGAAGCCGACCGCCATCCACAACCAGCGCTGCCAAGTGGCCCGAACCTGCAAACGAGACTCCCCTGCCCGCAATCTAGGGCTGGGCGCGGCTTGCGGCCACGTGGGTTACGGCGAAGTCACTCGGCCGCCATCGCCGTCGGCTCCTCCGGGCGCCAGCGCAGCTTCGGCTTGCGGGCGGCGGCGGTCTCGTCGAGCCGGCGCAGGGGCGCGTGGAAGGGCGCACCCTTGAAGCGCTCCACGTCGCCCGCTTTTGCGGCGGCGGCGAGCGCCAGCAGGGCGTCGGCGAAGCGGTCGAGCTCGGCCTTCGACTCGGTCTCGGTGGGCTCGATCAGCATCGCGCCGTGGACCACCAGCGGGAAGTACATGGTCATCGGGTGGAAGCCCTCGTCGATCATGGCCTTGGCGAAGTCGAGCGTGGTCACGCCCGTGCCCTCCAGCCAGGCGTCGTCGAACAAGGCCTCGTGCATGCAGGGGCCGTCGGGGAAGGCGGGGCTCATGGCGGCGGAGAGGCGCGCCTTGAGGTAGTTGGCGTTGAGCACCGCGTCTTCGGCGACCTGGCGCAGGCCGTCGCTGCCGTGGCTCAGCATGTAGGCGTAGGCGCGGGTGAACATGCCCATCTGGCCGTGGAAGGCGCACATGCGGCCGAAGGCCTGCCCGGCCTCGTCGCGGCGCTCTTCGACCAGCTCCCAGCCGTCCGCGCCGTGGGTGATCCAGGGCTTGGGCGCGAACGGGGCGAGCGCCGCCGACAGCACCACCGGCCCGGCGCCCGGCCCTCCCCCGCCGTGCGGCGTGGAGAAGGTCTTGTGCAGGTTGATGTGCATGGCGTCGACGCCCAGGTCGCCCGGCCGAACGCGCCCGACGATGGCGTTGAAGTTGGCGCCGTCGCAGTAGAAGTAGGCGCCCGCCGCGTGAGTGATCTCGGCGATGTCGCAGATTTCGCGCTCGAACAGGCCGCAGGTGTTCGGGTTGGTGACCATGATGGCGGCCACGTGTGGACCCATCTTGGCGCGAAGGTCCTCCAGGTCGACGCGGCCGTCGGCGGTCTGGGCGATCTCCTCGACGCGGTAGCCGACGAAGGCGGCCGTGGCCGGGTTGGTGCCGTGGGCGCTGGTGGGGACGAGCACGGTGTTGCGCGGCTCGGCGGAGCGGATGCCGTGGCCCGCGGCCCGATGAGCGGCGCGGATCGCCAGGATCCCGCACAGCTCGCCGTGCGCCCCCGCCTTGGGCGAGAGCGCCACGGCCGGCATGCCGGTGAGCGTCTTGAGCCAGTGCGCCAGAGCGTCCATCAGCTCGATGGCGCCCTGCACGGTGGACTGTGGCTGCAGCGGGTGCACGTCGGCGAAGCCGGGCATCCGCGACACGCGCTCGTTCAGCCGCGGGTTGTGCTTCATGGTGCACGAGCCGAGCGGGTACAGCGCCAGGTCGATGGCGTGGTTCTTCTGGCTGAGCCGCACGTAGTGGCGCATCGCCTCGGGCTCGCTGAGGCCCGGCAGGCCGATCGGCGCGTCGCGCAGGAGCCCCTGCAGGCCGGCGTCGGCCGCGTCGTCCACGTCGGGCAGGTCGACGCCGGTCTTGTCCCAGCCGCCCACCTCGAACAGCAGGCGCTCGTCTTGGAGCAGGCCTCGGCCGCCGGTCAGCGTGGGGTGCTTGTAATCGTTGTCCGGGCCTTGCGGGCGGGTGGGACGGCCGACGGTGTTCATGCGCTGGCGCTTTCGGTGAGGAGCCGCGTGGTGGCCTTGGTCAGCACGCGGAAGTCGGTGTCGGCGTTGGTCTCGGTGGCGGCGAGCAGGAGCACGTCGTCCATCCCCGCCCCGGGCGCGAGGCGCGAGACGGGCACGCCCGCCAGCACGCCCGCGCCCTCGGCCAGGCGCTGCACAAGCTCGGCGGCGGGGATGGGAGTCCGGACGGCGATCTCGTTGAAGAAGCGGCGGGTCAGCACCTCGACGCCGGGGATGGCGGCCGCGGCCTCGGCCATGGTGCGGGCCTTGGCGTGGTTCAGCCGGGCGAGCCGGCGCAGGCCGGTCTCACCGAGCAGGCTCATGTGGATCGTCCAGGCCAGGGCGCACAGGCCTGAATTGGTGCAGATGTTCGAGGTCGCCTTGTCGCGGCGGATGTGCTGCTCGCGGGTGGACAGCGTCAGCACGAAGCCGCGCCGACCGTCTGAGTCCACCGTCTCGCCGCAGAGGCGGCCGGGGGCTTGCCGCACGTGCTTCTCTCGGCAGGCGAACAGGCCGACGTAGGGGCCGCCGAAGTTCAGCCCCACGCCCAACGACTGCCCTTCCGCCGCGACGATGTCCGCCCCCATCTCGCCGGGCGACTTGAGCATGCCAAGCGAGACGCACTCGGTGACCGCGACGATCATCAACGCGCCGGCCGCCCGGGCCGCCTCGCCGATGCGGGTGACGTCGGTGACCGTGCCGAACAGGTTGGGCGTCTGCACCACCACGCACGCCACATCCGGGCCGAGGTGGTCGAGCACCGCCGCCTCGTCGTCGAGCGCGAGCGGCAGGGTGATCACCTCCATGCCGGCGGCGAAGGCGAGGGTCTGCACGGTCTCGGCGTAGTGGGGGTGCAGGCCGGGCGAGAGGATCGCCTTGTTTCGACGCGTCACCCGGCCGGCCATCATCACCGCCTCGGCCGTGGCGGTGGAGCCGTCGTAGAGGCTGGCGTTGGCCACCTCCATGCCCGTCAGGGCGGCCACCTGCGTCTGGAACTCGAACAGCACCTGCAGCGTGCCCTGGGCGATCTCGGGCTGGTAGGGCGTGTAGCTGGTCAGGAACTCCGAGCGCTGGATCAGGTGGTCCACGCTGGCGGGCACGTGGTGGCGGTAGGCGCCCGCGCCGCAGAAGAAGGCCGTCTCTCCCGCCACGCGGTTGCGGCCGGCCAGGCGCGACAGCTCGCGCGTGACCTCCAGCTCGCCGGCGTGCGGCGGCAGGTCGACGGGCCCGGGCAACCGCGCGGAGGCGGGCACGTCGGCGAACAGCTCGTCGATCGAGCCCGCGCCGATGACGGCCAGCATGTCGCGGCGGTCGGCGTCGGAGAGGGGCAGGTAGCGCATGCTTCTAATCCGCTCATCCCCGCGGAAGCGGGGACCCAGTTCTGACTCCGCGCACCCAGGCCTGCGGAAGTCGGGACAGCTCGTGCGCGCCGCTCACACTGGGTCCCCGCTTCCGCGGGGATGAGCGGTGAAGGTCAGAGGGTCTTCAGGAAGGCTTCGTAGGCGTCGCGGTCCATCAAGGCCGCGACCTCGCTGGGATCGCTCACCTTCATCTTGGCGAACCAGCCGCCCGCTTCGGGCGCGGCGTTGACGGTCTCGGGCGTGGAGCCCAGCTCCTCGTTGGCCGCGGTCACCTCGCCCGAGATCGGGGCGTAGACGTCCGAGGCCGCCTTGACGCTCTCCACCACGGCCAGCTGCTCGCCCTTCCTCAGCGCCTTGCCGACGTCGGGCGTCTCCACGAACACCACGTCGCCCAGCTGGTCGGCGGCGTAGGCGGTGATGCCGACGGTGGCCGTGTCGCCGTCGAGCTCGACCCACTCGTGGTCCTTGGTGAAGCGCATCGCGGTCAGGCCTTCGGCTTGCGGTGGTAACGGTGGGGGTGGAACGGCATGGGCGCGACCTCGGCCGTCTGCACGCGGCCGCGCACCACGACCTGCACGGGCGTGCCCGGCTCACGATGGTCGTAGGGCAGGTAGGCCATGGCCACCCCGCCCCCCAGCGAGGGCGACGGGCCGCCTGAGGTGATGACGCCGAGGTGGTGTGCGCCGCCGGGCTCACTGACCTCCGGACCGGCCTCGGGCGAGAACTCGCGCACCACCGTCGCGCCCTCGCGGGCGGGCGCGCCGCCCGCCGGCAGGCGCAGGCCGACGCGGATGCGGCTCGGCCCCTCGGCCAGCTCGCGCAGGACGCGCTCGGAGCCGGGGAAGCCGCCCTCCTCCCGCCGGCGCTTGGAGACGGCGAAGGCGAGGTTGGCCTCGACAGGACTCGTGGTCTCGTCGATGTCGTGGCCGTAGAGCGGCAGGCCCGCCTCCAGCCGCAGGCTGTCGCGCGCGCCGAGGCCCACGGGTCGCACGCGCTCGTCCGACAGCAGCCGGTCCCACATGCGCGGCGCGAGCTCGGCGGGGATCAGCACCTCCACCCCGTCCTCGCCCGTGTAGCCGGAGCGCGCGACGGTGCAGACGCCCTCCGCCGTGGTGATCGTGCGGAAGGTCATGAAGCTGAGCGCTTCCGCCTCCGGCCAGATCGCGGACGCCGCGGCGACCGCTTCTGGCCCCTGCAGCGCCAGCAGGCCGCCGTCGTCGGCGCGCACCAGCTCGGCGCGCTCGCCCGCCGCCTTGCCGATCCGCTGGAAGTCGGCGTCCTTCGTGCCGGCGTTGACCACGATGTAGAGCGAGCCCTGGCGCTCGGGCTCGGCCGGGCGGCCGACCATAAGGTCGTCGAGAATGCCGCCGTCCTCGGCCATCAGCAGCGTGTAGCGGAGCTGGCCGGGCTTCAGCCCCGCGATGTCGCCGCAGACCAGCGTCTCGACGATGGCGGCCACGGCGCGGTGATCGGCCTCGCCGTCGCCGGAGCGATGGTGGAGGGCCAGCCAGGCCGGACCCATGTGGCTGACGTCGAACAGGCCGGCGTGCTCGCGCGTCCAGCGGTGCTCGGCCAGCACGCCCCCTTCCGGACCCGCGTACTGCACCGGCATCTCATAGCCGGCGAAGGGCACCATGCGACCGCCCGCCGCCCGATGAGCGGCGTTCAGGACGGTGGTGCGGACGGTCTCGGCCATGGAGCCCCGGGGACGGTGCGACGCGCGGGCGCCTCCCGGACCACGGGCCCGGACGACGCGCCCCCGCTGTCGGGATGCCTGAGAGATTCCGGCCCGCCGCCCAGACAGATGGGAGGCGCGGACCTTGCTCCTTCGGCGGGCGGACGCCTGTGACAGCGCCCGCCGCTTTCCAGCGTTCCGTCGTCCCTCGCGGTCCTGGGGCCTGAGCGTTTCCGGGGCGGTTGCGCCTTCGGCGCCGGCCCGCCTCGCGGCGCGCCGGACTCTCCCGCAGGGGACGGCGGACCGTAAGCCCGCACCGCTCCGCCGTGTCAACCGGCGCAGCGGAACGCGGGCTGCAGGGCGACGGTTAAGCCAGTGATCCAGGCATCCCCCACCAGGAGACACTCCCATGACCGACCTCCCCGCCTCCGGCGGCTCCCCCGACTCGCGCATCGTCGGCTCCGACCGTCCGCTGACCGCCGACCCCTCGGGCGAGCGCCGCTCCTTCGGCCACGCCGAGGGCCCGCGCGCCGACTGGGCCGACCAGCTCGACGGCGACATGCAGGAGGTGCTCGACGAGCTGGCCTCCCTCGACCCGCAGCCGATCGAGGTGCTGACGGCCGAGGTCGCGCGCCAGCAGCCCACCCCCGCCGACGGCGCCATGCGGGTGCTGCGCCGGCGCGGGCTGGACGACAAGGCCGAGCTCGGGATCGCCACGCGCGACATCCAGATCCCCGGCCCCGCCGGTCCGCTCACCGCCCGCCTGTACGGTCCGGAGACGGGCAAGGACGACCCGAAGCCCCTGCCCGTGGTGGTGTATTTCCACGGCGGCGGCTGGGTGATCGCCGACATCAACGTCTACGACGCCGGCGCGCGGGCGATCTCCAAGTTCGCCGACTGCATCGTGGTGTCGATCAATTACCGCCTCGCGCCGGAGAACCCCTTCCCCGCCGCGCACGACGACTGCTTCGCCGCCTACAAGTGGGTGGTGGAGAACGCCGCGAGCCTGGGCGGGGACCCGGACAAGATCGCCGTGGCCGGGGAGTCCGCGGGCGGCAACATGGCCTGCGCCACGGCGATCGCCGCGCGCGACGCCGGCGCGAAGACTCCGCTGTGGATGAGCCTGATCTATCCCGTGGCCGGCAACGACCTGAACACGAAGAGCTACACCGAGTACGCCCACGCCAAGCCGCTCAACAAGGCGATGATCGAGTGGTTTGTCGACAAGGCCACGCAGGGCGACGCGTCCAAGACGGCAGACCCGCGGATCAACCTGGTCGGGGCGGACCTGCGCGGCCTGCCCGGCGCGACGATCATCAACGCCCAGATCGACCCGCTGGAGACCGACGGCGAGCGGCTCGAGGCGGCGCTCAAGGATGCGGACGTCAAGGTGCACCGCCACCTCTACAAGGGCGTGACGCACGAGTTCTTCGGCATGGGCCTGGTGGTGAAGGACGCAGCCGCCGCCGAGCAGGCCGTGGCGCACGACCTGAAGAAGGCCTTCGGCACCGCAGTCCTGCCGTTCTGACGGAGGACGACCTCCGCGCCGAGTGGCGGCGGTGGGTGGGCGAACGCCTGCCCGCCGCCGCCCATGCGCATCCCGAATGGCCGATCCGGCTGGATCACTGCTTCGGCCGCGTGGTGCTGGACGCGGTCTACGGCCGGCCGTGGCGGGAGGTGCTGCGGCCGCCCGCTTGGCGCAACATGGAACGCGGCGCGTTGCAGGCTGCGGTGATGCTGGCGGAGCGGATCGCCGACGGGCGCGAGGACTTGGGCGCGCTGAACCGGCGCTCGTTGGAGATGCGCGGCAAGCTCCTCCGGTGAGCCGCGCCGCTCAGCGCCGCCGCATCTCATCCTTGCGCATGGGCATGGCGTCGACCGTGCGGGCGATCTCCTCCGCCGGAATCGGAGCCGTGGAGCGGACCGCCGCGTGCCCGTCCTTCCCGATCAGGAAGGTGCGGTAGCCGCCCTCGACCACGTGAAAGCGCATCCTTAGGGCGGCCGACGTGTCCGACGCGCCCTCGACGCGGCCACCCGCGACGGTGACGAGGTGCAGGTCGCGCGCGTCCGGCTCCGACGTCAGCCGGTGCAGCTCGGCCACCTGGAAGCGCAGCCGCGCGTCGTCGGCCGAGGGCGCAAACACGAGCACGACGCGATTGCGCCAGCGCAGCTGGTCCAGGCTCGGAACGGGCGCGGGAGCGACAGCGGGCGGCGGGGCGACGGGCATCGCGCGGCGAACCCGCGACCGGCCGGCCGGTTCCGCCTCACATGCGCTCGGGCGTCTCAATCCCCAGGAGATGCAGCGCCCCCTCCAGCTGCCTGAGCGTGACGGCCGCGAGCGCGAGACGCGAGCCGCGGCGGTCGGGCGTATCGGCGGCGAGCACCGGGCAGGCGGCGTAGAACCGCGAGAAGCTCTGCGCGAGCCGGTAGGCGTGCTCGGCGACGGCGTTGGGCGCTCGGCGCTCGTAGGCCTCGGTCACCGCCTGGGCGTAGGCGTCGAGCGTCAGCGCCAGCTCGCGCTCGGCGGGTTCGGACACGTGGATGGGACCGGCCTGCGCCCCCTCGCCTTCCGCCTTGCGCAGGAGCGACTTGATCCGCACCGCCTGGTACAGGAGGTACGGGCCGGTCTTGCCCTCGAAGCTGGTGAAGCGGTCGAGGTCGAAGACGTAGCTGGTGCCGCGGAAGTTCTGCAGGTCGGAGAACTTCAGCGCCGCCACAGCCACGAGGTGCGCCGTGCGCTCGAACGCGTCGGGCGCGAGCTCCGCGCCCAGGTCGGCCTCGCGCAGGCGCTCGCGCGCCTTGTCGGTGGCCATGGAGATCAGGTCGTGCAGCTTGAGCACGCCGCCCTCGCGCGTCTTGAAGGGCTTGCCGTCCGGCCCGTTCATGGTGCCGAAGCCGATGTGCTCCAGCGTCCCCTCGGGCGCGTAGCCGGCCAGTGCGGCGGCGCGGAACACCTGGGCGAAGTGATCGGCCTGCCGCTGGTCCACCACGTAGAGCACGAGATCGGGGCCAAAGCTCGCACGCCGGTCGACCACCGTGGCGAGGTCGGTGGTGCCGTACATGGCCGAGCCTTCGGAGCTGACCACCAGCAACGGCGGCAGCTCGCGCTTGTCGCCCTCGCGCGTCACGCGGACGATGCGCGCGCCCTGGTCGGCTTCCAGCAACCCTTTGGCTGCGAGCTCCTCCACCATGGCCGGGATCAGCGGGTCAGCGTCGCTCTCGCCGCGCCACAGGTCGAAGTCGACGGAGAGTGCGTGGAACTCGCGCTCCAGCGCCGTGCGACTGACGCGCACGAACTCGCGCCACAGGGCGCGGTGGCCGGCGTGGCCGGCTTGAAGCTCGGCCGTGGCCCGGCGCGCACGATCGCGGTACTCGGGTTCGCCTTTCGCCCGCGCGGCGGCCAAAGGGTACAGCCGTTCCAGGTCTTCGAGGGTGACCGCCCCTTGCAAGTCTCCGCCCTCGGCGGCGCGCCCCGCCAGCTCCGGGCGCTCGTCGGTGACAGCGACGATCAAGAGGCCCATCTGGAAGCCCCAGTCGCCGAAGTGGGCATCGCCGACCACCTCGTCGCCGCGGGCGCGGAACAGGCGCTTCAGGCTCTCGCCGATGATGGACGAGCGCAGGTGGCCGACGTGCATGGGCTTGGCGACGTTGGGGCCGGCGTAGTCGACCAGCACGCGCCGGGGCGTCTCCGCCGGCGGCAGGCCGGCCTGCGGGTCGGCGGCCACCTCCGCGGCCCGGGCGGCGAGCGCCTCGTCCGACACGCGCAGGTTCACGAAGCCCGGGCCGGCCACCTCCACCGCGCCCACGCCCGGCGCCCCGACGAGGCGCGCGGCGACGCGCGCGGCGATCTCGCGCGGGTTCGCGCGCGCCGCTTTCGCCGCCGCGAGCGCACCGTTGCATTGAAAGTCGGCCAGGTCGGGCCGGTCGGACGCGCTCACCCGGCCGAGCTCGCGCGCCAACCCCTCCGCCGCGAAGGCGTCGGCGACCGCCCGCCCCAGGCGGCCCTTCAGGTCGGTCATCGGCGAGGCGGCGTCAGTTCGGCGTGGCCGCGGCGGCGGTCTCCACGCCCGAGTTCACGCGGAAGCGCTTCCCCTCGCGGTTGAAGTCGGCCATCTGCGGCGTGACGTCGAAGCCCACCAGGACCTCGAAATTCGAGCCGGTGACCACCTTGCTGGCCCGCGGGATCGAGATGGTGTCGATGAGCTGGCTCATCCGCATCCTGTCCTGCCCCGAGGTGAAGCGCACGGGCATGTCGAAGTACGACTTGGCCAGGATGATGTTCTCCGGCCCGGTCACCGCCACCCAGTAGCGGTAGGCGTGCGTGTCCCCCTTGGCCTGGGGGCCGCGCCCGAAGGCGAAGTTGACGTTCATCTTCACCGAGATGGGCTCGATCGCCTTCGGGGTGTTCCTGTAGCGGCAGTCGCTGTTCAGGTTCTGGATCTCGCCCGTCCAGCCGACGGCGCTGGCCGCCTCGCGGTTGTCCTTCAGCTCGACATAGCGGCTCGCGTCGTAGAGCACCTTCACGTACGGGCACGGGCCGGCGTTCTTGACGTCCGGAAGCGGCGCGGTCGACAGCGACCACTCCTTCTCCTTCTGCTTCTTCTTCTTGTCCGCGTCGTTCTGCGCGGCGCGCTTGGCGTCGTCCTCGCGCTCCGCAGAGGACTGGGCGAGGGCGCCGACGGCGACGGACGAGGCGATCAGGCCGACGCCGAGGGCGACCAGGAAGGGGCGACGCATGGGACTGGACCGGTGAGGCGAGCGGGGGCGAGACCTGCAAGATAGGCCGAGCCCGCCCGGCGGGCAACGCGGCCGCCTCCGCCGCACGCTCTGGCCCGCCCGAGGCCGCGTGGCGTAGAACACGCGTCATGCGCCAGAGCTTTGACGAGCACGCGGATCCCGCCTTCGGCGCGCGCCACCTGCCCCGCATCCGCGCGGAGATGGCGCGCCAGGGACTCGACGGCTTCCTGGTGCCGCACGAGGACGAGCACCAGAACGAGTACCTGCCCGCCGCCAACGAGCGGCTCGCCTGGACCACCGGCTTCACGGGCTCGGCGGGCGCGGCGGTGGTGCTGGCCGACAAGGCGGCGGTGTTCATCGACGGCCGCTACACGCTGCAGGTGCGCGTCCAGACCGACCCCGCGCTGTTCGAAGTCCGCGACCTCGTGGAGGGCGGCGTGCCGGCGTACCTGGAGACCGCGACGCGCGCCGGGCAGGTGATCGGCTACGACCCCCAGCTGCACAGCCCCGACGCCCTGGGCCACCTCCGCGCGGCCGTCGCCAAGTCGGGCGCGGAGCTGCGCGCGGTGGAGGCCAACCCCGTCGACCTCGCCTGGGGCGAGGAGCGTCCCGCCCAGCCACAGGCCCCCGTGGTCCCGCATCCGGCCGATGTGTCCGGCGAGGACGGAGCCGACAAGCGCGCGCGCATCGGCGCGGCGATCGCCGCGGCGGGGGCGGACGCCGCGGTGCTGACCGCGCCCTCCTCGCTGGCGTGGCTGTTCAACGTCCGCGGCGGAGACGTCATCCGCTCGCCCCTGCCGCTGGGCCAGGCGCTGGTGCGCAGCGACGGCACGGCGCGCGTGTTCCTCGATCCGGCCAAGGGCTCGCCCGAGCTGCGGGAGTGGCTGGGCAACCAGGTGACGCTGGAGCCCTCCGCCGGGCTCGCGCCCGCGCTGGGCGACCTCGCCGGCGCCAAGGTGCTGGTGGATCCGGCGCAGACCTCCGCCTGGTACGTGGACGCGCTGGAGCGCGCGGGCGCCGTCGTGGTGCGCGCGCCCGACCCGACGCTGCTGCCCCGCGCCACCAAGAACGCCGTCGAGATCGCCGGCGCCCGCACCGCGCACGAGCGCGACGCCGCCGCCTTCGCCCGCTTCCTGCACTGGATGGCGACGGAGGCGCAGGAGACCCTGCCCGACGAGGTCGAGGTGACCACGCGGCTGGAGAGCTTCCGCGAGGCCACGGGCGCGTTGCGCGACCTCAGCTTCGATACGATCGCCGGAGCGGGGCCGAACGGCGCGATCGTGCACTACCGCGCCACGCACGCCACCAACCGACGGATCGCGCCGGGCGAGCTGTTCCTGGTGGACTCGGGCGCCCAGTACCGGGACGGCACCACCGACATCACGCGCACCGTCGCCTTCGGCGAGCCCTCGCCCGAGCAGCGCGACCGCTTCACCCGCGTGCTGCGCGGCCACGTCGCCCTGTCGCGGACGCGCTTCGTGCCGGGTGTGTCGGGCATGGCGCTGGACGCCCTGGCCCGCGCGCCGCTCTGGGAGGCGGGGCTGGACTACGATCACGGCACGGGCCACGGCGTCGGCAGCTACCTCGGCGTGCACGAGGGGCCGCAGCGGATCGCGCGGCAGTCGAGCGCGGTGGCGCTGTTGCCCGGCATGATCCTCTCCAACGAGCCCGGCTTCTACAAGCCGGGGGAGTACGGGATCCGTATCGAGAACCTGGTCGTGGTGACCCCGCCCGAGATGGTGGAGGGGGCCCAGCGCGCGACGCTCGGCTTCGAAGTGCTGACGTTGGCGCCCATCGACCGCCGCCTGATCGCGGCGGAGATGCTGAGCCCCACCGAGCGCGCCTGGATGGACGTCTACCACGCGAGGGTGCTGAACGCCGTCGCGCCGGGGGTCGAGCCGGAGGTCGCGGCCTGGCTGGAGCACGCCTGCGCGCCGCTCTAGCGCACGCGCGTCCACCGCTGGCTCTGGCACAGGGGCCAGAGGATGCAGCCGGTGAGCACCAGGGCGTCCGGCCCGTGCTGGACCACGTAGCCCGAGTAGATCCCGCCATCGACCGGATTGTAGACCTTGCCCCGCCACTTGGGCGGACCGCCCGTCAGGCCCTCGAAGATGGCCAGCCCCTTCAGCCGGCGGGCGCGCAGGGCGGCGTTGCGGTTCATCCGGTCGGTCACGGCCGGCTCGGCGCGGATGTGGTCGCCGTTTACCACGCGCCCGCAGATGCCGCCGCCGCAGTCGGTCACCTCCACCACCCCGTGCTCCTGCGGCGTGGACCAGACCCCGACGGCCGGCGAGGCCGCCGCCGCGGGCGAGGCGGCGAGCAGGACGAGGGCGGCGAGCGGCTTCAGCATGGCGCCAGCATAGCCCCTCCGCGCAGGCACGGGGATGGCGGAGCGGCTCACGCGCCCGCCAGCTCCAGCCACGCCGCCTCGTCGATCACCTCGATCCCGAGCTCGGCCGCCTGCTTCAGCTTGGACCCTGCTCCCGGCCCCGCCACCACGAGGTCGGTCTTCTTGGAGACCGAGCCGGAGACCTTGGCCCCCAGCCGCTCGGCCTGCGCCTTGGCTTCGTCGCGCGTCAGCCGCTCCAGCGAGCCGGTGAAGACGATGGTCTTGCCCGCCACGGCCGTGTCCGTCTTCGGCCGCTCGGCGTCGAGGATGACCAGCTGGGCCGCGAGGTCGTCGGCGGCTGCGGCGGTGGCCGGGTCGGCGTAGAAGGCGGCGAGCATGGCGGTGGAGACCGCGCCCACCGTGTCGATCCCCGCCATCTCGGTGAACTCGAGGCTGGGCTGCGATCGGGCGGCGGCGCGGGCGAGCGCAGCGAACGCCTCCCAGCTCCCCAGCGCCTCGGCCAGCGTGATGCGCACCGTCTTGGGCAGCTTGGGCGCGGCCTGTGCGATCTTCTCCGCCAGCGGCGCGTCCGGCCACGGGTCGGCCGTCGCGGCGTCGCCCCCGAACTCCGCCAGCGCGGCGAGCTGGCCGGGCTTGAGCTCGATCCCCTGCGGAAGCACAAGCGGCTCGCCCGTCGCCCGCAGCCGGCCGGCCACCTCGCGGAAGCGCGCGTAGCTTCCGTAATAGCGGGCCAGGAGCGCGGCCGTCTGGTCGCCCACGTGGCGCACCCCGAGCGCGTAGACGAAGCGCTCCAGCGCCACCGTGCGCCGCGCCTCGATGTTGGCCGCGAGGTTGGCGAGCGAGGTCTCGCCGTAACCGTCGCGGGCGCGCAGCACGTCGAGCTTCGCCGCGTCGCGCGCCAGGCGGAAGATGTCGGCGGGCGAGGCGATCAGCCCCTCGTCGAGGAACAGCTGCAGCTGGCGCTCGCCCAGGCCCTCGATGTCGAAGGCGCGGCGGCTGACGAACAGCTTCAGGTGCTCGAGCCGCTGGAAGGGGCAGGCCAGTTCGCCCGTGCAGCGGCGCACCACGCTCTCCGCGCCGGTGGCCGCGTTCAGCTCGCGCACCACCGCGGTGTGCAACGGGCACGGGCAGACGGACGGGAAGTCGAACGGCGCGCCCCGATCCGGCCGCTCGGCGTCCACGGGGCCGAGCACCTGTGGGATCACGTCGCCGGCGCGCTGAATCTCAACGCGGTCGCCCACGCGCACGTCCTTGCGCGCGATCTCGTCGGCGTTGTGCAGGGTCGCGTTGCGCACCACCACGCCGCCCACGGTCACCGGCTGCAGGCGCGCCACCGGCGTCAGCGAGCCCGTGCGGCCGACCTGGATGTCGATGCCCTCCAGCACCGTCTGCGCGCGCTCGGCGGGGAACTTGTGCGCCGTCCCCCAGCGGGGGATGCGGCCCACGGCGCCCAGGCGGGCCTGCCAGTCCAGCCGGTCGACCTTGTAGACCACGCCGTCGATGTCGTAGCCGAGCCCCGCCCGGTCGCGGCCCAGCTCCTCATAGACCGCCTCCAGCCCGCTCACGTCGTCCACCCGGCGGCTGAGCGGGTTCACGGGGAAGCCCCAGGCGCGGAAGCGCTCCAGCGCCTCCCACTGCGTCGCCGCAAAGGGCGTAGAGACCTCGCCCCAGGCGTAGGCGAAGAAGCGCAGCGGCCGCCGGCGCGTCACCTCCGGGTCGACCTGCCGTAGCGAGCCCGCCGCGGCGTTGCGCGGGTTGGCGTAGGTGCGGGCGCGGCGGCCCTCGGCGATGGCGGCCTCCGCCTCGGCGTTCATGGCGGCGAAGTCGGCGTGGCGGATGTACACCTCGCCGCGCACCTCGATCCGCTCGGGCCAGCCCGAGCCCGCCAGCCGCCGCGGCAGCTCGCTCTCGGGCAGGGTGAGCAGGTTGGCGGTGACGTCCTCGCCCGTGCGGCCGTCGCCGCGCGTGGCCCCCTGCACCAGCACGCCGCGCTCGTAGCGGAGGTTGGCCGACAGCCCGTCGATCTTCGGCTCGGCCGTGAAGGCGAGCGGCGCGTCCGCGTCGAGCTTGAGGAAGCGGCGCACGCGGGCGGCGAACTCGGCCACGTCCTCCCCGGTGAAGGCGTTGTCGAGGCTCAGCATGGGCGTGCCATGCGTCACCGGCGAGAACTGCGCGGACGGCGCGGCGCCCACGCGCAACGAGGGCGAGTCCAGCCGCACGGCGTGCGGAAAGCGCGCCTCCAGCTCCGCGTTGCGCCGCTTCAGCGCGTCGTATGCGGCGTCGCTGACGCTGGGCGCGTCGGCCGTGTGATAGGCGAGGTCGTGCGCGGCGATCTCGCGCGCCAGCCGCTCCAGCTCGGCCGCGGCGGCGGCCTCGTCCAGCTCCTCTACGATGGTCCCGGTCATCCGGCCTCCCGTCCGGACCCGAACGTCGCACACGCCGGAGGGCTTCACGAGACACGACGCCTGGGGCCGCGCTCCGTCGACCTCATTCCCCGCCGGCCGCCGGCAGCGGCCGGTATCGTCCGCTGAACTGGCGAAGCCGCCGGATCTGATCGAGGTCCCGGTGCTTCTCCATCTCCTTCCACTCGGCGCGGGTGTGGCAGGTCACGTGTGTGAACAGCGAGCCGATCACGGTGTCCGTCTCGCAGACCGCGTCTCCAGCCGCGAGGTCGACCAGTCTGCCGGCCGGTGCAGCCGCTGGGTCCGGCAACGCCAGCGTGGGGAGGACCGGCGGCGTTCTCAGCGCCAGGATCTCCGGATCGATAAGGTCCACCGGTTCCGCCGACGCGAGACTCCGATTCATGGCGACCGTCGCTGAGGGCGCCGGTGCTTCCGTCTCGCCCCGAGGGGGGATCACGACCGCGCCCTCGGCCCTGAGCGCGGCCAGCAGGCCGCTCGGTTCCAGGAGTTCCGAGACGTCGGCGACCGCGACGGTCAGCCCCGGCGTCGCGAGCGCTTGCGACAGGGCTTTCAGCCACACCGCCCGCGCCCGATCCCGCCGCGCCACGCCCCCCGGTATGCTGTCTATGCAGAGGCTCAGGGGCCTGTAGAGCCGGCGCAGGGCGGCGAGGTCGCCGTTCGCCCATGCCTCGAAGCCGGCGCTCGCATTCGCGCCCTCCCAGTCGAATTGGTCCATGGCTTCGCGGATGCAGGCGGCGTGCTGCCCGGTCGACATCGACGGCATGGCGTCGATGAGCGGCAGCGCGCCGCCCTCGTAGACCCTGACCACACGGACATGCGCCGCCCCGGCCAAGGCGACGATCGCGTCGTCCAGCTTCGACCCGGTCAGCCCACGGGCGCGCCAGGAGTCCTCGAGCAGGACCATACCGGCGGGCCCGGGCCGATAGCCGCCGTACTGCGACGGAGCCTTGCGGATCACGGCCGCCATCCGGTCGAAACGGGCCGTATCGGGCCCGATCTCGCTTGAGAGTGTGCGCCCGAGCGATTGGCGGAGCTGGTAGCGCCGTGACTCGGGGAACCGGTCGGCCCAGGCGAGGCCGGGCGTGGAGCCCGGACTGAGCAGGAGCACGCGAGCGCCCTGGAGAGCGTCGGCGACGGCCCTGCTGTTCCAGGCGCCGTTCTGCGGCGTCGGCGTCACCGAACCCAGGATGACGAGTTCGGACCGACCCCTTGTGACGCGCCACAGGGCCGGACCCGGGCTCGCCCGGACCACGACCTCCGCCTCTCCGACGCCCCCGCCGGGCTGGGCGCGGGCCGCCGCGCAGGGTCCGATCGTCGCTCCGACGCCGAAGAGAAGGGCGAGAATGAGCCTGCCGAATCCCAGATAGGTCATGAGCGACCTCTCCAGCCTTGCGGTACGACCGGTCGAACTCCGCCGGCGACGAAGTGTTGAAGGCCCTCGCCTGCACGTCAAGCGCGAGCGCGCCTTGCGCTACGCGCCGATCAGCGCGCGCGCTGCGGCGCGGGCCGCGTCCGTCACCTCGCGGCCGGCGAGCATGCGGGCGAGCTCCTCCTCGCGGGCGGCGGGGGCGAGCACCTCCACGGTGGTGGCCAGCGCGCCGGTGGCGTCCGGGCGCTTGGCGACGCGCCAGTGGGCGTCGGCGCGGGCGGCGACCTGGGGGCTGTGGGTGACCACCAGCACCTGGCCGGTGGCGGCCAGCGCCTTGAGGCGCAGGCCCACCGCGTCGGCCACCGCGCCGCCGACGCCCTGGTCCACCTCGTCGAAGATCATCACGGGGCCGGCGGCGCCCTCCCCGGTCCCGCCCCCTCCCCTGCTCCGGGCCGCGAGCGACGCCTTGAGCGCCAGCGAGAACCGCGCCAGCTCGCCCCCGGAGGCGATGGCGCCCAGGGGGCCGAAGGGCGCGCCGGGGTTGGTGGAGATCTCGAACTCCACCCGGTCCGCCCCGCCCGCGCCGGCGCGCTCGGGCGGGAGCGGCTCGACGGCCACGCGGAAGCGGGCGCGCTCCAGCTTCAGCGGCGCGAGCTCGCCCTGCACGGCCGCCGCGAGCCGCCCGCCCGCGTCCCGGCGCGCCTGCGACATGGCGGCCGCGTCGCGGCGGTAGGCGACGCCCGCCGCCTCCGCCGCAACCTCGGCGGCGGCCAGGGCGCCGGAAGCGGTCTCGGCGGAGCGCAGGGCGTCGGCGAAGCGGGTGCGCGCGGCGGGCAGGCCCTCGACGGCGACGCCCAGCTTGCGGGCGGCGGCGCGCAGGGCGAACAGCCGCTCCTCCGCCCGCTCCAGCGCCTGCGGCTCGTAGTCGAAGGCGCCCGCGGCCGCGTCGAGGGCGGCGACCGCCTCGTGGGCTTCGGTGAGGGTGCGGTCCAGCGCGTCGGCGGCGGCGGTCAGCCGCGCGAGCGTGGGCTCCTCGGCCGAGGCGCCGGCGCCCGTCGCGGCCTGCGCCACGCGGTCGCGCGCCCGCCCGACGGCGCGGAGCGCCTGCGAGAGGGTCTGCGTCAGCCGGTCGCCGCCCAGCGCCTTACGCGCGTCGGCCACGTCGGCGAGCGACTTCTCCGCGCCGCCCAGCAGGGCGCGGCGGCCGACAAGCTCCTCCTCCTCGCCTTTGCGGGGGTCGAGCCGGTCGAGCTCGGCGAGACGCGCGGTCAGCTCCTCGCGGTCGGCGTCGGCGCGGGCGGCGTCGGCGCGCAGGGCCTGCGCGACGCGCTGCGCCTCGCGCCAGGCCTCCCAAGCGTCGGCGGTGTCGCGGGCGAGCGCGCCGAGGCGGCCGTAGGCGTCGAGCAGGCCGCGGTGCGTGCGCCCGTCGAGCAGCCCCACGGTCTCGTGCTGGCCGTGCACCTCCAGGAGCTGGGCGCCGAGTTCGCGCAGCGTCCCGACGCCCGTTGGCTGGTCGTTGACGAAGGCGCGGCTGCGGCCGTCGGCGGAGAGCGTGCGGCGCAGGATCAGCTCCTCCCCGGGCTCCGCCTCCAGCCCGCGCTCGACGAGCCAGGCGAACACGGGGTGGTCGGGCGGCGGGGCGAAGCTGGCGGTCGCCTGGGCGGAGGCGGCGCCACGCCGCACCAGGCCCGCGTCGGCCCGCGCGCCGGTGGCGAGGCCGAGGGCGTCGAGCACGATGGACTTACCCGCGCCGGTCTCGCCGGTGAGCGCGGTGAGGCCGGCGGCGGGGGCGAGGTCCAGCGCCTCGATCAGCACCACGTCGCGGATGGCGAGGCCCGTCAGCACGGCGGGCCGTCTACACCGGTTCGGCCCCGCCCGTCAGCCGTGGACGTCAGCCGCGGTTGGTGATGCGGGGCAGGCCGAACAGCTTGTGGTTCAGCTTGCGGCCGCGCTCGGGCGCCGGCGCCTCCTGCGGCTGCAGACCCTTGGCGCTGAGCAGCTTGTAGGCCTGGCCGTACCAGGGGTCGCCGGGGAAGTTGAAGCCCAGCACCGCCCCGTCGCGCTTGGCCTCCTCGGCGAGCCCCAGCGTCAGGTTGGCCTCCACCAGGCGGTAGAGCGCCTCGGGCGTGTGGCTGGTGGACTGGTAGCGGTCGATCACCGTCTTGAAGCGGCCCATGGCGGCCACGGGCTGGCCCTGGCGCAGGTAATAGCGGCCGACGGTCATCTCCTTGCCGGCGAGCTGGTCGTACACGAGGTCGGTCTTCAGTTTGGCGTCGACGGCGTACTCGGTCGCGGGGAAGCGGCGCTGGACTTCGCTGAGCGAGGCGAGCGCCTGCTCGGTGGTGGCCTGGTCGCGGCCCACGTCGTTGATCTGCTCGAACCAGCACTGCGCCTTTAGGTAGTACGCGTAAGCGGCCGAGGGATTGCCCGGGTACAGCGAGATGAAGCGGTCGGCGGCGGCGGTGGCGTCCTCGTAGTTGTCAGCCTCGTAGTAGGAATACGCCTCCATCAGCACGGCGCGGCGGGCCCACTCCGAATAGGGGTGCTGGCGCTCGACCTCGTCGAAGTACTGGGTGGCCTCCTTCCACTCGTGATCGTCGAGCTTCTGCGCGCCGGTTGCGTAGAGCAGCTCCACCGGCCGCTCCTGATACGACAGGTCCTGCTTGGGCTCGCGGTGGCGCAGCGCGGCGCAGCCGCCCAGCGCGAGGGCGCCCGCGGCGGCGGCGAGGACGAGGAGACGGACGGGACGGAGCGACACGGCTGACCTCTGAAGACGGGCGCGGGAGCGATGCGCGCACGGCCGCCCCGCACACGCGCGAGGCCGACCGGGCCGACATCTACATGCGCAGCGATTGGGGCGCCACGGCGGCGCGTCGCCGCGGCGGGCGCTCCCGCGTCAGACCGCCTCGGCGAGCTCCGGGGCGAAGGTGCGCACGCGCCACGCCGAGGGACGGGCCGCCACGGCGCGCGCCAGGAGGTTGTTGATCCCGTGGCCCGCCAGCCGGCCCTCGAAGCGGCCGAGCACGGGCATGCCGAGCACGTAAAGGTCGCCCACCGCGTCCAGCGCCTTGTGGCGCACGAACTCGTCGGGGCGGCGCAGGCCCTCCGGGTTGAGCACGCGCCCGTCCTCGACCACCACCGCGTTGTGCATGCCGCCGCCGCGGGCCAAGCCCATCGCGCGGAGCGCGTGGACGTCGGCGGCGAAGCCGAAGGTGCGGCAGTCGGCCAGCTCGCGGCGGAAGCTCTGCGCGTCCACGGCCAGGGCCACGCGCTGGCGGCCGATGCAGGCGGCGTCGAAGTCGATCATGAAATCAATCTCGAACAGGGGCGATGGCTCGAGCGCGGCGAGCTTGGCCCCGTCGCGCACCTCCACCCGGTCGACCATCTCCAGGTAGCGCCGCGGCGCGCCCTGCTCGCGCAGGCCCGCGCGGTCGACCAGGGCGACAAAGTCGGCGGAGGAGCCGTCCATGATCGGCAACTCGGGCCGGTCGAGCTCCACCACGGCGTTGTCGACGCCCAGCGCGGCGAAGGCCGCCATCAGGTGCTCGATGGTGGAGACCGTCACGCCCGCGGCGTTGTGGATCTCGGTGTGCAGCACGGTGCGGAACACGGCCTCCGCGGAGACGGGCACGCGGTTGTCGCGGTCGCGGACGTCCGTGCGCACGAACACCACCCCGGCGCCGGCGGGCGCGGGCCTGCACGTGAGCCGCACCGCTTCACCGCTGTGCAAGCCGACGCCCGTGCAGGAGACGGTCGCGCTCAGGGTGTGTTGGAAGGCGTCAGGCGACATGCGCGCGCTCCGAAAGGGCGGGGGCCGCGAGGGTGGCGGCTCCTGCCTCACCGTGCACGTTAGCGATGGGGCCGGTTAAGGACGATACAACTCGGGTTTCCGAGTGTTTCCATGTCAGGAGTGAAACGCGCCACGGCAAGCGCCCGGTCCGTCGCCATACACAACGCGACTGCACGCGTCACGACGGCCCGCAACAACGGGCCGCCGCAACACTCGAGACTTCTAGACGGCGTGTCCGTTCGTCTTGGAGCGGGCGCGCCGTCCTCGGTGTCAGTTCGCTAGGCGACGCAGGAAGGACGGGATGTCGAGATCTTCGCCCGCCTGCGCTTCGGGCGCCGGCGCGGGCTGCGCCGAGCCGGTGGAACGCGCCGCGGTCACCGTGGGCGCGGGGGCCGGGGCGGAGGGCTCATAGCGCGGGCGGCCGCCGAACAGGCTCAGGAGACCTCCCCGGCGCGGCTCGGGTGCGGCGCGTGGATCAGGGAGCGGCGGCTCGCCCGGCCGTGCGTAGCTGCGCGGACCGCCCTGGCTCTGCTGCAGGCGGCTCGGCAGCGGGTCGAACCCCGCCTCGTCGCCCGCCTCCGCGGCGGCCTCGTCGACGATGCGGCGCACGGGTGGCGCGGTGATCATCGGCTCGGGCGTGGGCGCATGGTAGGCGGCGGCGATGAGCGGAGCGGTCTCGCGCACCGGCGCGGGCTCGGCGTAGGCGATCGCCTCCTCGCGCGCCGCGATCGGCGCGGGGATGGGGAGCGCGGCGGCCTCCGCCTGGGCGGCCGCCTGCCGCACGTTGGCGACCGGCGACTGCAGGGTGGAGGCGCGGATCGCCGGCTCGGCGGCGCGGGCGGAGCTCTCCATGCCCGTGGCGACCACCGACACGCGGATCTTGCCTTCCAGCGCCGGGTCGAAAGCGGCGCCGAAGATGATGTTGGCGTCCGGGTCGACCTCGGAGCTGATGGCGTTGGCGGCCTCGTCGACCTCCAGCAGCGTCATGTCGAGGCCGCCGGTGACGTTGACCAGCACGGCCTTGGCCCCCTTCAGGGAGACCTCGTCCAAGAGCGGGTTCTGGATGGCGTTCTGGGCGGCCATCAGCGCGCGGTCCTCGCCGCCGGCCTCGCCGGTGCCCATCATGGCCTTGCCCATCTCGGTCATCACCGCGCGCACGTCGGCGAAGTCGAGGTTGATCAGGCCCGGCAGCACCATCAGGTCGGTGATGGAGCGCACGCCCGAGTGCAGCACCTGGTCGGCCATGCCGAACGCCTCGGCGAAGGTGGTGCGCTCGTTGGCGATGCGGAACAGGTTCTGGTTGGGGATCACGATCAGGGTGTCGACGTAGCGCGTCAGCTCGCTGACGCCCGCGTCGGCGAGGCGCATGCGGTGGCGGCCCTCGAAGCTGAAGGGCTTGGTGACCACGCCCACCGTCAGGATGCCGCGCTCGCGCGCCGCGCGGGCGATGGCGGGGGCCGCGCCCGTGCCGGTGCCGCCGCCCATGCCGGCGGTGATGAAGACCATGTGCGCGCCGTCGAGGTGCTCGCTGATCTCCGGCAGGCTCTCCTCGGCGGCGCTCATGCCGACCTCGGGGTGGGCGCCGGCGCCGAGGCCCTGCGTCACCGTGGCGCCGAGCTGGATGCGCCGGTCGGTCTTGGCGAACGCCAGCTGCTGGGCGTCGGTGTTGGCCACCACGAACTCGACGCCTTCGAGGCCGGCGTCGATCATGTTGTTGACGGCGTTGCCGCCCGCGCCGCCGACGCCGAACACGACGATCCGGGGCTTGAGCTCGGTGGCGGGAGGCGCCG